>NZ_CP077089.1:0-357500 GCF_014268445.2 Pseudomonas tensinigenes | reverse complement strand
GGAAGATGTTCTCTTCCGGCACGAACACGTTATCCATAACGATTTCGCCGGTGATCGAGGCACGGAGGCCAACCTTACCGTGGATGGCCGGAGCACTCAGGCCTTTCCAGCCTTTCTCCAATACAAAACCGCGAATGTCGCCAGCATCGTCTTTGGCCCAGACCACGAACACATCAGCGATCGGGCTGTTGGTGATCCACATCTTCGCGCCGGTCAGGCTGTAGCCGCCGTCGACTTTACGTGCACGGGTAATCATCGCGCCCGGATCGGAACCGTGGTTTGGCTCGGTCAGGCCGAAGCAGCCGATCCATTCACCGGAAGCCAGCTTCGGCAGGTATTTCTGTTTCTGTGCTTCGGTACCGAATTCATTGATCGGCACCATTACCAGCGACGACTGCACGCTCATCATCGAGCGGTAGCCGGAATCGACCCGCTCGACTTCACGGGCAATCAGACCATAGCTGACATAGTTGAGGCCGCTGCCACCGTACTGTTCAGGGATGGTCGCGCCCAACAGGCCGACTTCGCCCATCTCGCGAAAGATCGCCGGGTCAGTTTTCTCATGACGGAAGGCTTCAAGAACACGCGGAGCGAGGCTCTGTTGAGCGAACTGCTCGGCGGTGTCGCGGATCATGCGCTCTTCTTCGGTGAGCTGTTGATCCAGCAGCAGGGGATCGATCCAGTTGAAGCTAGCTTTACCGCCCATGAGTGTGTCCTCGCAAATCGGGTGAATTAACGTGGCATTGATCCTAGGCGCGGTTCGCCGCCGCGGCAAACGAGGATTTCGCATTCTGTTGTGCTAATTTCTCACTCCGAAACGTCGCGAAATGCCTTTTATGCGGCGCATTAGTGAGGTTGATGTACATGCGCAGAAAGATCCCGAGTACAACCGCCCTGATAAGCTTCGAAGCTGCCGCGCGCCATGAGAGCTTTACCCGGGCCGCCGAAGAACTTTCCCTCACCCAAGGCGCCATTTGCCGACAGATTGCCAGCCTTGAAGAGTTCCTCAGTGTGGAACTGTTCCGACGCTCGCGGCGGGGCGTGAAACTGACCGAGGCGGGACTTTCCTACAGCCGCCGCGTCGCGACGCAACTCGATGCGGTTGAGCGCGACACGCTTTCAGTGATGGGCCAGCAAGGCACCAACGTGATCGAACTGGCGGTGGTGCCAACCTTTGGCACGCAATGGCTGCTACCGCGACTCAAGGATTTCCAGCTCAAGCACCCGGAAGTCACGGTCAATCTGACCAACCGTACCCGGCCCTTCCTGTTTGCCGATACCGAATTCGATGCCGCGATCTACTTCGGCGATGCCGACTGGTCCGGTACCGAATCCCACAGACTGATGGGCGAGAATCCGATGCCGGTGTGCAGCCCGGCCCTACTCGGCAACAAGACTCATCTGACAGCCGACGAGATTGCCGAGCTACCGCTTTTGCAGCAGACCACCCGCCCCTACGCCTGGCGCCAATGGTTCAACTCGCAACACCTGAATATCCCCCGCGACATGACAGGTCCCCGCTACGAGCTATTCTCCATGCTCGCCCAAGCGGCCATGCACGACATGGGGATCGCGCTGATTCCACCGTTCCTGATTCAGCGCGAACTTGCAGAGAAGCGTCTGGTGATTGCCAACCCGCAGGCCCTCTCCAGCATCAAGGCCTATTACTTGATGATTCCGGAGCGGAAGGTCGAATCAGCATCACTCAGGGCATTTCGTGACTGGCTGGTAAGCCAGGCGCAGAGCTACAACCTAGAAGGATAAAGGCTTACAAAGATAACTAACCCCGTAGTCAGGAAATACAAAGCCCTACAGATATAACTAATTGTCGCAATTCAACAGACTGTATCCGAAAGTCGTACAGACGTCCCACAAGCGCCTGACGACGTGGCTTTGAGCCTTCATCAACGACACATTGCTGCCTATTCACGTCACCGATGAGAAATTTTTCCATAATCGGCCAGAATCCTTACAAGGCACGGCCTGCAAGGGATTCAGCTGGCCATCTGCGACATTCGGTCACGGCATGACTTGTAGTTAATTTTCCGTCACCCGTCATAATCCCTTGAAGGGCATAAAGTTCGCCTGCAAAATGCCGCGCCCCGCCCTGATTTGGCGGGATCGTGCTGATCGGCCGCCCCAGTCGCACCATCCGTAGTGCATGGGTTTACTCAATAAGATCACGCAGGAGATTTGACGTGCACATTGGTGTTCCTCTCGAAACCCAGACCGGTGAAACACGGGTTGCTGCAACCCCGGAAACCATTAAAAAGCTGATCAGCCAAGGCCATAAGGTCACTGTGCAAACCGGCGCCGGCGTTAAAGCCAGTGTGGTTGACAGTGCCTATGAAGCGGCAGGCGCAACCATTGGCAGTGCCAATGACGCGTTTGGCGCCGAGCTGATTCTCAAAGTGGTCGCCCCGAGCGATGCCGAACTGACGCTGATCAAGCGCGGTACGGTGCTGGTCGGCATGCTCAACCCGTTCAACAACGAAACCATCGCGAAGATGGCCGAGTGCGGGATTACCGCGTTCGCCCTCGAAGCGGCGCCGCGCACCTCGCGCGCGCAGAGTCTCGATGTGTTGTCGTCGCAGGCGAACATTGCCGGCTATAAGGCTGTGTTGCTGGCCGCTCACCACTACCCACGCTTCATGCCGATGCTGATGACGGCTGCGGGCACCGTGAAAGCGGCGCGCGTGCTGATTCTCGGTGCCGGTGTGGCCGGGTTGCAGGCGATTGCCACGGCGAAACGTCTGGGTGCGGTGATCGAAGCGTCTGACGTACGTCCGGCGGTGAAAGAGCAGATCGAATCCCTCGGCGCCAAGTTCGTCGACGTGCCGTACGAGACCGATGAAGAGCGCGAATGCGCCGTCGGTGTCGGCGGTTACGCGCGGCCAATGCCGGCGAGCTGGATGCAGCGTCAGGCCCAGGCTGTGCATGAGCGCGCCAAGCAGGCTGACATCGTCATCACCACCGCGCTGATTCCGGGCCGCAAGGCACCGACGCTGTTGAGCGCGGACACCGTGGCGCAGATGAAACCGGGTTCGGTGGTCATCGACCTCGCCGCTGCTCAGGGCGGCAACTGCCCGCTGACCGTGGCTGATCAAGTCGTGATCGAGAATGGCGTGACCATTTGCGGCCCGACCAATCTGGCCGGTGAAGTCGCTGCAGACGCCTCGGCACTGTACGCGCGCAACCTGCTGGACTTCCTCAAGCTGGTGTTCACCAAAGAAGGCCAGTTCGACGTCAACCTCGAAGACGATATCGTCGCCGCGTGCCTGATGTGCCGCGACGGCCAAGTCATCCGCAAAAACGCCTAAGCAGGGATTCAGACGATGGAAGAGCTTATCTCCCCCGGTATCTACAACCTGATCATCTTCGTGCTGGCAATTTATGTCGGTTACCACGTGGTCTGGAACGTTACGCCTGCGCTGCACACGCCGTTGATGGCGGTGACCAACGCCATTTCGGCGATCGTGATCGTCGGCGCCATGCTCGCTGCTGCACTGACCGTCACGCCGCTGGGCAAAACCATGGGCACCCTTGCGGTGGCACTGGCGGCGGTCAATGTGTTCGGTGGCTTCCTGGTCACCCGCCGCATGCTTGAGATGTTCAAGAAGAAAGCCCCGAAAGTAAAAGAAGAGGCGCCGAAGTAATGAGCATGAATCTCGTCACGACGCTCTACCTGATCGCGTCGATCTGTTTTATCCAAGCCCTCAAAGGCCTGTCGCACCCGACCACCTCGCGACGCGGCAACCTGTTCGGCATGCTCGGCATGGCCTTGGCCATTCTGACTACCGTCGGCCTCATCTATAAGTTGGGTGCTGAGCTGGCCACTGCCGGTATCGGTTACGTCATCGTCGGTCTGCTGGTCGGCGGCACCGCCGGTTCGATCATGGCCAAACGCGTTGAAATGACCAAGATGCCGGAACTGGTCGCCTTTATGCACAGCATGATCGGTCTCGCGGCAGTGTTCATTGCCATCGCCGCCGTGGTGGAGCCGCAATCGCTGGGCATCGTCAAGCAGCTGGGCGACTCGATTCCAGCGGGCAACCGTCTGGAGCTGTTCCTCGGCGCTGCGATCGGTGCGATCACCTTCTCCGGTTCGGTGATTGCGTTCGGCAAGCTGTCGGGCAAGTACAAGTTCCGTCTGTTCCAGGGCGCCCCGGTACAGTTCGCTGGTCAGCACAAGCTCAATGCCGTGCTGGGTCTGGCAACACTGGCACTCGGTCTGACCTTCATGTTCACCGGCAACCTCACCGCGTTCGCGCTGATGCTGGCGCTGGCCTTCGTGATGGGCGTGCTGATCATCATCCCGATTGGCGGCGCCGACATGCCGGTCGTGGTGTCGATGCTCAACAGCTACTCGGGCTGGGCGGCGGCGGGAATTGGCTTCTCGCTGAACAACTCGATGCTGATCATTGCCGGTTCCTTGGTGGGCTCGAGCGGCGCGATCCTCTCGTACATCATGTGCAAGGCGATGAACCGTTCCTTCTTTAATGTACTGCTCGGCGGTTTCGGCAACACAGCTGATGCAGGCCCGGCCGGGGCGAAAGAAGCACGTCCGGTGAAATCCGGTTCGGCTGACGACGCAACTTTCCTGCTGACCAACGCCGACACCGTGATCATCGTGCCGGGTTACGGCTTGGCAGTAGCGCGTGCACAGCATGCGCTGAAGGAATTGACCGAAAAGCTGACTCACCGTGGCGTGACCGTGAAGTACGCGATCCACCCGGTTGCCGGCCGTATGCCGGGGCACATGAACGTTCTGCTCGCCGAGGCCGAAGTGCCTTACGACCAGGTGTTCGAGATGGAAGACATCAACTCCGAGTTCGGCCAGGCCGACGTGGTGCTGGTGCTCGGCGCGAATGACGTGGTCAACCCGGCCGCGAAGAACGATCCGAAATCGCCGATTGCCGGCATGCCGATCCTCGAAGCGTTCAAGGCCAAGACCATCATCGTCAACAAGCGCTCGATGGCCAGCGGTTATGCCGGTCTGGACAACGAACTGTTCTATCTGGACAAGACCATGATGGTCTTCGGCGACGCGAAGAAAGTAATCGAAGACATGGTCAAAGCGGTCGAGTAATACCCCCGCTGCAATAGCGAACGCCCCGACTCGTCGGGGCGTTTTTGTTTGCGCAAAACGTCGGACAATTTGCCGCGTTGTTGCAGATCCAGTAACGGTGTTTTACTTCAAACCCGCTAAATAGACGCCTCGTTTGCGACCTTGGTAGCGGGACAGGCGCCCGTCAAATTCACTAGACTGCGCATCCTGCTACTCGCTTCCCGAGATAATAATCCATGTACCGTGACCGTATTCGCCTGCCTTCGTTGTTGGATAAAGTGATGAGCGCCGCCGACGCCGCCGCTCTGATTGAGGACGGCATGACCGTCGGCATGAGCGGTTTCACCCGTGCCGGCGAAGCCAAAGCAGTCCCTCACGCACTGGCCGAGCGGGCCAAGGTCACGCCGCTGAAGATCAGCCTGATGACCGGCGCCAGCCTGGGCAACGACCTCGACAAGCAACTGACCGAAGCCGGCGTACTGTCGCGGCGCATGCCGTTCCAGGTCGACAGCACTTTGCGCAAGGCAATCAACGCCGGCGAGGTGATGTTCATCGACCAGCATCTGTCGGAAACCGTCGAGCAGTTGCGCAACCAGCAACTGAAGCTGCCGGACATCGCGGTCATCGAAGCTGTAGCCATCACCGAGCAAGGCCACATCGTGCCGACCACTTCAGTGGGCAACTCGGCGAGCTTCGCGATTTTCGCCAAACAGGTGATCGTCGAGATCAACCTGGCGCACAACGCCAACCTCGAAGGTCTGCACGACATCTATATCCCGACGTACCGCCCGACGCGCACGCCGATCCCGCTGGTGAAAGTCGACGACCGCATCGGCAGCACGGCGATTCCGATTCCGCCGGAGAAGATCGTCGCCATCGTCATCACCCAACAGTCGGATTCGCCGTCCACCGTGTCAACGCCGGACGTCGATACCAACGCCATCGCCGAGCACCTGATCACCTTCTTCAAGCAGGAAGTCGACGCCGGGCGCATGACCAACAAGCTCGGCCCGTTGCAGGCGGGGATCGGCAACATTGCCAACGCGGTGATGTGCGGCCTGATCGATTCGCCGTTCGAAGACCTGACCATGTACTCCGAAGTACTGCAGGATTCGACCTTCGACCTGATCGATGCCGGCAAGTTGAGCTTTGCGTCGGGCAGCTCGATTACGTTGTCGGAGCGGCGCAACAGCGACGTGTTCGGCAATCTGGAGAAGTACAAGGACAAACTGGTGCTGCGTCCGCAGGAGATCTCCAACCATCCGGAGGTGGTGCGCCGCCTGGGCATCATCGGCATCAACACAGCGCTGGAGTTCGACATTTACGGCAACGTCAACTCCACCCACGTCTGCGGCACGCGGATGATGAACGGCATCGGCGGTTCCGGTGACTTCGCGCGCAACGCGCATCTGGCGGTGTTCGTGACCAAGTCAATCGCCAAGGGCGGCGCGATTTCCAGCGTGGTGCCGATGGTCAGCCACGTTGACCATACCGAGCATGACGTCGACATTCTGGTGACCGAGGTAGGTCTGGCGGACTTGCGCGGTCTGGCGCCACGGGAGCGTGCACGGGTGATCATCGATAACTGTGTGCATCCGGACTTCCGTCAGGCGCTGAATGATTACTTCACGAAGGCCTGTGCAATCGGTGGCCACACCCCGCACATCCTGCGTGAAGCGTTGAGCTGGCACATCAACCTGGAAGAAACCGGGCGCATGCTCGCGGTCTGATCCACACAGATAAACCGCCGACGCAAACACAGTTTGCGTCGGCGGACTTTCTCAAGTCTCCCCCCCTGACAAAAACTGTACTGCTGTACTGGTCATTTCCTACAGACTTTGCCTACCTTTCCGAGTGATTCGAGCAAAAATGCACCGATTTAGTGCTGACAGGTACAGTTTGCGCATTTTTGACCCGTACACCACCTTTAAACAGTTAACTGGTCACTCACAATACAGTTGAACTGTATCTAGAGAGACTTGGCAAACGAGAGGATCATGGGCACCAGTCAAACCACTACCTGATCCCGCCACAAGCGGAAGGATGTCAACCATGGAACGTACACTCAGTTCCGAACTGTTCTTCGAAGATAAAGCTGTAAACACCCAGGCTTCTCTGCCTCTGCGCGTTATCGCCAACCTGATGTTGTGGCAGCGCCGCATCTCCAGCCGCCATCAACTGGCTCGCCTGGATTCGCGTCTGCTGGCTGACGCCGGTATCAGCGAAGCACAACGCTACGAAGAGCTGAGCAAGCCGTTCTGGCGCTAAGTAGCGTCGCTGGCTCTGGTCGTTAGACCCACCGCCAGCAACCCGAATTGAACAAACAAAACCCGTCGTGGGAAACCACGACGGGTTTTGTCGTTTTGGGCTCTTAAAAAGCCACACCAGTACAGTTCACATAATTCGAAATCAGACCATTACAATTGTAAGAGCTGCCGAAGGCTGCGATCTTTTGATCTTCAAAAAACCCAAGTTCGCAGCCTTCGGCAGCTCCTACAGGTTTTTCGTCTGAGTGCTGGTTAGGTAACGGGTTCTGCGCCTAATATCCATACAGAACGTGGCGAATGCTGTGTCACTGGCGTCTGACTCCTCAGATACCGAGCCACCTCTCTCTACGGTTTATCCACAGGAGTTACATCATGTCCCGTCTTCGTCTGCTCAGTGCCGCCGCCCTGCTGGCCGTGGCCGCCAACGCCAGCGCCACCAGCTTCATTGTGACCACCGACGCCGTTGTCGGCGCTCTGAAATCCTCGTCCGACGCTACATCCGACGTCACCTCGTCGTTCCGTGACGACAAGATTGTTCTTGCCGCCCGCGACGACGCTGCAAGCTTCGTGGCCAGCGAAGGCGAAATCCGTGGGGTGAAACTGGAAAGCGCACTGGATCACATCCGTCACCAGGCGCCACAGCTGCAAGCCACTGACGCACAACTGGCGCAAGCCATCCTGACGATCTAAGCGCCAGGTGCAAATCGGGACACGCCCGTCGTGTCCCGATGTTTCGGCGCTGGCTCTGGCCCGGGCATTGCGCTAGCCTTTGGGCTCACCAAAAATTACCGAGTCCGATGCGCTTTCTTCCAAATCTACTGATCCCCTCCCTATTGTTCACCGCCTGCTGGACGGCGCCGGTCAATGCCTTTGATGCTTTCAACGCGTCGACCCAAGGCACCGTCGTCAGTGGTTACGCCACCAGCATGGTGTCTTCCGCGCCTTTCGACCGTAAACTGCTGCTCGCCGCCCATGATGACGCGGCCGCATTTGTTGCCAGTGACGGTGAATGGCGAGGTGCTCGTCTGGAATCCGCGCTGCATTACCTGCGCAAAACCCGGCCGAAACTTCATGTCAGCGACCTTGAACTGGCAGAAGCAATTCTCGTCCAATAGTTATCCCGTATCCCCGTTATCCTTGCCCCTTCGGAGTCGTTCCATGCGTAGCCCGCTGATTGCTGCCGCCCTTGGCCTGTTTTTGTTGGCCGACGTGGCCCAGGCGCACACCCTGGTAGCCACCAGTAACATCATCGTTCGTGCCTCCCAGCGCACCATCGATTTCACTTCCGACACCACCACGTCGATTCGCGATTCGAAAATCATCCGCGAAGCCCACGACGACGCTGCCAGTTTCGTAGCGTCCAATGGCGATATCCGTGGCGCACAGCTGGAAGCCGCGTTCAATACCTTGCGCACTCGCGTGCCGGAAGCGCGTGACGCCAGTGATCAGGTGCTCGCCGAAGCCATCCTCGCACTGTGAAGTCACTCGGCACCTGGCTACTGGCCGGGGCGTTGTTGCTGCTTGGCAACAGCGCCCACGCCGGCCTGCAATTGCGGCTCAAGACCGACGGTCTGAGCCCCGCCCAACAACAGGCCAGCCAGGCGCTGATCGATGAGGCGATGCAAAAGCTGCCGCCGAGCTTTATCGAGCGGCTGGATCGGCGCATCGATGTCGGCTGGACCGACGACATGCCGAGCAACGCCTATGGCCAAGCCACGCTGGTCGCCGAACTCGACCTGAATCGCAAACTGCTCACCAGCCTGACTGACGGCAGTGCGGCCAAAGAAAAAACCAATCGCCCCCACGGCACTGTGCGTCAGGAACTGCTCGCCACGGTGCTGCATGAAATCACCCACATTTATGATCGCGCGCGCCTGTGGCCGAGTGCCGAGCGCACGCTGATCCAGCGTTGCACTCGACGCTTCAACAGCGCCGGGCTGATCGGCATCCCCGATGAATGCCGTGGCCAGAACGGCCGGCGCTTCACCCTCAGCGATGATCCGCGCCTGCTCGACCTCGCCGGTTGGCAGCAATACGTCGGTCGTCGGGGTGAGCGCGAACAACACAACCGGCAAATCGCACGCAGCCCGGACCTGTACGAAATCTCCAGCCCCAAGGAGTTCGTCGCGGTCAACATGGAGTATTTCCTCCTCGACCCGAGCTATGCCTGCCGTCGCCCGGCGCTGTATCGCTATTACCAGGAGCACTTCGGCTGGGCTCCTCCGGCCAAGGACGCCTGCAGCAAAACCTTCTCCTTCCTCAATGCCGGCAACGACTTCGCCAAGCAACCCTTGGGGCAAGTCGATCCGGAACGAGTCTATGCCGTCGACTATCTGCTGGCCGAGGCCAATCAGAACTGGGTCAGCCGCTGGGGCCACAGCATGTTGCGTCTGGTGATTTGCGCGCCGGGCCGCCCGCGTGGGCCGGATTGCCGACTCGATCTGGACCAGCATCTGGTGTTGTCCTACCGCGCCTTTGTCGGTGACGTGCAGCTGTCGAGCTGGGACGGACTGGTCGGCAAATACCCGTCGCGGCTGTTCGTGCTGCCGCTTGCGCAGGTCATCGACGAATACACCAAGACCGAACTGCGCAGCCTCGCCTCGGTGCCGCTGAACCTGTCACGCGACGAGATCGAAGGCGTCGTCGAGCATGCGGCCGAGATGCACTGGAGCTATGACGGCAACTACTTCTTCCTCTCCAACAACTGTGCAGTGGAAGGTTTGAAACTGTTGCGCAGCGGCAGTAACAACAACCAGTTCGTGGGTCTGGACAGCATCATGCCCAACGGTTTGCTGGAAGTGATGAAGGGCCGTGGTCTGGCGGACACCAGTGTGCTGGATGATCCGAAAGAAGCGTTGCGCCTGGGTTACCGCTTCGACTCGTTCCGCGATCGCTATCAGGCGATGTTCGATGTGCTGAAGAAGCAATTGCCGATCAAGCAGAACACCGTTGAGGCATGGCTTTCACTGACAGCCGAAGAGCGCCGTGAGTGGTTCGAGCGTGCGGATCTGCGCACCAGCGCCGCGTTGTTGTTGCTGGAGCAGGCGAGTTATCGCCGCCAATTGCTGCTGGCACAAGACGAGGTCAAGCAGCGTTACCTCGGTGCGCGCGAGCTGGAAAACGGCGGCATGGACAAGGCCAACGCGACCTTGCAGGAAATTCTCGCCAACAGCGGGTTCCTTAGCCGTCCGGCAGAATTGCTCGATTCCAAGGGTTACGGATTGCCGCAGCCGACCGAGTTCAGTCGACTCGAAGCGGAGAGCAGCCAGCGGCAGAAGAAGCTGCTGGCACTGTCTGGTGATCTGGACGCAGAAGTGCGCAAGTTGCTGGAGCCCAAACGCGCTGCCGAGATTGCCGCCAGCGAGGAGAATGTGAAGCAGATCGGCGCGCATTTGCGCAAATTGCACAAAGCCTCGGGCGGACTGGAACTGCCCTGAAAAAAAGACCGCAGCCATTGGCTGCGGTCTTTTTTATTGCCTGCGGATCAATACAAAACGCCATCGAGAATTTCGTAGACGATCCCGGTGCCCACCGCGATCAGCACGATATCGCCCCCCGCCCGACGCCATTCATAACCCGGATACACCGGCAAACGACCCAACGCGCGACCGTCCAGACGTTCACCGTAATACCCATGCGGCAACGGCCGGCCACGCTCCAGATGAATCCCCGGAGGCGGCGGTGCACCGCGCACGAAGTAGCCATGATTGTCGCGAATGGTCTGGCGCACCGGTCCGAAGTCACGGGGCGGCGGGCCGCCACGGTGATCGCTCTGCGGACCACGGTGATCATCACCGTGATTGTCGCCACGGTTATCGTAATGGCCCTGCTGCGGGCCGCCGTGGTCGTGATCGTCGCGCTGATCAGCGCTGGCCAGCAGCGGCGTCGCGCTGATCATCAGCACGCCCAGTCCGGCCATCAGACGTTTCGGCATTTTCATCGAATCTTTCCTCACAGCACAAACAGCAAAAAGGGCTTCAGAACGATGTTCTGAAGCCCTCGGTCTTGCTGAATTAGTCTGTGCTTTGAGGTGCTAATTCCTCTGTATCAGGAACTTTACCTTCAGCTGACACGGGCCTTACGCACGCCTTCCGACAGTGCCGAGCACAGGCCCAACACGCCGTCGACGGCTTGAGCAGGCGTGGTTGCATTGGCGATGTGATCGATCAACGCCGAGCCCACCACAACACCGTCAGCCAGACGCGCGATGGACGCCGCTTGCTCCGGAGTGCGGATGCCAAAACCGATGCTGATCGGCAGATCGGTATGACGACGCAAACGGGTCACCGCCTCTTCGACGTGCTCCAGGGTTGCTGCACCGGCACCGGTCACACCGGCCACCGACACGTAGTAAACGAAACCGGAGCTGCCGTTAAGCACTTTCGGCAGACGCGCATCGTCGGTGGTCGGCGTGGTCAGGCGGATAAAATCCAGACCCGCAGCCTGCGCCGGGTCGCACAGCTCGGCGTTGTGCTCAGGTGGCATGTCGACCACGATCAAGCCATCGACGCCGGCCTCTTTCGCATCGGCGATGAAGCGCTCAACGCCATACATGTGGATCGGGTTGAAGTAGCCCATCAGCACCAGCGGCGTATCACTGTTGCCTTCGCGGAATTCACGAACCATTTGCAGGGTTTTCAGCAGATTCTGTTTGGCGCCCAGCGCACGGATGTTCGCCAGTTGAATCGCCGGGCCGTCGGCCATCGGGTCGGTGAACGGCATGCCCAGTTCAATCACGTCGGCGCCGGCACCCGGCAAACCTTTGAGGATCGCCAGCGAGGTGTCGTAGTCCGGATCACCGGCGGTGACGAAGGTCACCAGCGCCGCGCGGTTCTGTTCTTTGAGGTCGGCAAAACGTGTTTGCAGGCGGCTCATCAGTGTTTCTCCTGCTTCGACTGTTCCATATGGTGCATGACGGTCTGCATGTCTTTGTCGCCACGGCCCGACAGGTTGACCACCATCAGGTGATCCTTCGGCAGCTTCGGTGCACGTTTGAACACTTCAGCCAGGGCGTGGGCGCTTTCCAGGGCAGGAATGATCCCCTCCAAGCGGCAGCATTTGTGGAACGCATCCAGCGCTTCGTCGTCAGTCACCGAGGTGTATTGAACGCGACCGATGTCATGCAACCATGCGTGTTCCGGGCCGATGCCTGGATAGTCGAGGCCGGCGGAAATCGAGTGGGCGTCGATGATCTGGCCATCGTCGTCCTGCAGCAGGAAAGTACGGTTGCCGTGCAGCACACCCGGAACGCCGCCATTCAGGCTGGCCGCGTGCTTGCCGGTTTCGATGCCGTAACCGGCCGCTTCAACGCCGATGATCTCGACGCTCTTGTCATCGAGGAACGGGTGGAACAGGCCCATGGCATTGGAACCGCCACCGATGCACGCCACCAGGCTGTCCGGCAGACGCCCTTCCTGCGCTTGCAACTGCTCACGGGTTTCCTTGCCGATCACGGCCTGGAAGTCGCGAACCATCGCTGGGTATGGATGTGGGCCGGCCACGGTGCCGATCAGGTAGAAGGTGCTATCGACGTTGGTCACCCAGTCACGCAGGGCTTCGTTCATCGCGTCTTTCAGGGTGCCGGTGCCGGCAACCACCGGAATCACTTCAGCGCCCAACAGCTTCATGCGGAACACGTTGGCTTGCTGACGTTCAATGTCAGTGGTGCCCATGTAGATCACGCAATCCAGACCGAAACGTGCGGCGACGGTGGCAGTGGCCACGCCGTGCATGCCGGCGCCGGTCTCGGCGATGATGCGTTTTTTGCCCATGCGCCGCGCCAGCAGGATCTGGCCGATGCAGTTGTTGATCTTGTGCGCGCCGGTGTGGTTCAGCTCTTCGCGCTTGAGATAAATCTTCGCGCCGCCGCAGAATTCGGTCAGGCGTTCAGCGAAATACAGCGGGCTCGGACGTCCGACGTAGTCACGCTGGAAGTAGGCCAATTCTTCTTTGAACGCCGGATCTTCCTTGGCCGCTTCGTATTCGCGGGCCAGATCGAGGATCAACGGCATCAGGGTTTCCGCCACGTAGCGGCCACCAAACGAGCCGAACAGGCCGTTATCGTCCGGGCCGTTACGCAGATCAGAGGTGTTCGAAGTCTGGGTCATGAGTCGCTCCAGGTGAATTCGGGTCAAAAGACAATGACGACCACTCTACCCCTGACCTTCCAGACTGAAAACCGATAAGATCGCCACAACCTGTCAGGAAAACTCACAGATACCATGAGCCACGACCTTCCTCCGCTGAACGCATTGCGCGCGTTCGAAGCCACCGCCCGGCTGAACAGTGTCAGCCAAGCCGCCGAACAGCTACACGTCACCCATGGTGCGGTCAGTCGTCAGCTCAAGGTGCTTGAAGAACACCTCGGCGTCAGTCTGTTCGCCAAGGACGGTCGCGGCTTGAAACTCACAGATGCCGGCATGCGTTTGCGTGATGCCAGTGGCGAGGCGTTTGATCGCTTGCGCAGTGTTTGCGCTGAATTGACGCAAAGCACGGCGGATGCGCCGTTTGTACTCGGCTGCTCTGGAAGCCTGCTGGCGCGCTGGTTTATTCCGCGTTTGGGGCGATTGAATGCCGATCTGCCGGATTTGCGGCTGCACCTGTCGGCGGGTGAAGGCGATCTCGATCCACGACGTCCGGGACTGGATGCCTTGCTGCTCTTCGCCGAGCCACCATGGCCTGCGGACATGCAGGTCTATGAACTGGCCGCAGAACGCATCGGCCCGGTCATGAGCCCATTGTTCAACGGTTACCAACGCCTGCAAAGCGCGCCAGCCTCAGCATTGCTTGATGAACCGCTGCTGCACACTACTTCCCGTCCACAAGCCTGGCCAAGCTGGGCGCAGCAAAACGCACTCGACGCAAAAGCGTTGAAATTGGGACAAGGTTTCGAGCATTTGTATTATTTGCTGGAAGCAGCCGTCGCAGGTCTGGGCGTGGCCATCGCGCCGGAGCCGCTGGTGACGGAAGACTTGAAGGCCGGTCGCCTGGTTGCGCCATGGGGTTTCTGTGAAACCCCGGCGCAACTGGCGTTGTGGCTACCCAAACGCGCCGCAGACGGGCGCGCCCGGCAACTGGCGCAATGGCTCAAGAACGAGCTGCGCCAGAGCGATCACTCGCCGCGCTTGAACAGCAAGTAAGCCGCGAGCAGACCGATCGCACCGACCGCCACACCGGCCGTCGTCCACGGATGCTCCTGGGCGTAATCACGGGTGGCGATCCCGGTTTCGCGGGTTTTCACTTTGACTTCTTCATAGGCATCGCTGAGCAAGTGACGCGAATGTTTCAGCGCGCTTTCGGCATTGCTTTTCAGCGCCTTGAGGGTCTTGCGCGACTCGTCCGAAGCGTCGTCCTTCAGGCTTTCCAACGACTTGAGCAGACTCTCGATCTCGGCTTCCATGCTTTGCAACGAGGCTTTACGTAAAGAGGTGTTGGCCATGGTGGCTCTCCTGCATTGGTGATGAGTGGCGTGTGTTGGTTGGGACTTCAGCGGTTTGAGAAAGTGCAGAAAATCTGAACTTCGCCCGCGCAAAGCCGCCGAAATCAACAGTGCAGATTCACTGCTAGTCTCAATTCCACACGCCAAGGAGATCGTTATGAGTGACCATCACACGTACAAGAAAGTCGAGCTGGTCGGTTCGTCGACCAGCAGCATCGAAGACGCCATCAACAACGCAATTGCTGAAGCAAACAAGACCATTCGCAACCTGGAATGGTTTGAAGTGACCGAAACCCGTGGTCACATCAAGGACGGCAAGGCAGCGCACTTTCAGGTGACATTGAAAGTGGGCTTCAAAATTGCCAGCAGCTGAGTTTGGTCTAGTCTTCTGAACTTGCGCGCTGGCCGAGTGCCATAGGAATGGCAAAGCGCTACAGGGTGAGTGCGTCGAGTGAACGCTCGATGCCCGCCTCTTTTAATCCGACCAGGGAGTGCGACCGATGAAGAAGTTCATGTTGGCAGTAGGTTTGTTGAGCCTTGCGGGTGGTGCGTTTGCTGCCGGCAAGCCTTGTGAAGATCTGAAGGCCGAAATTGCGGCGAAGCTGGATGCCAAGGGCGTTTCCGGGTATTCGCTGGAGATCGTCGAGAAGGGCGCAGCCGCTGGTGGCGACGTCGTTGGCACCTGCGAAGCTGGCTCCAAGGAAATCGTCTACAAGCGCGGTTGATCGTGACTGAAATGCAAAAGCCGACGTGAAGGCGTCGGCTTTTTTGTGTCTGAAAGTTTTGTGGTGTGTTTGAGATTGATCCCCCTCACCCCAGCCCTCTCCCCCAGAGGGGCGAGGGGGAAAGGGAGCAGATCGGGAGTTGTTCAGAACCTGAGTACGACTGGAGTTTTCAGGTCGATGTTGGGCGCAAGAACACCTCGGTCAGTCTCCTCTCCCTCCGGGAAAGGGCTAGGGTGAGGGTGTTTTTTGGCCTTTCAGCCCTTCATCACCTGCGCCAACAACTCGTACGAATGCACACGATCAGCGTGTTCATACAAATCACTGGTGAAAATGAGCTCATCCGCCTGGGTCTGCTCAATCAGCACTTCAAGTTTGGCGCGAATCTTCTGCGGGCTACCCACCATCGCGAGCCCAAGGAAATCACCCACCGCTTCACGCTCATGCGGTAGCCACAGGCCGTCCATGGTTTTCACCGGCGGACGCTGCACCAGGCTCTGCCCACGCATCAACGCGAGAATGCGCTGGTACACCGAAGTCGCCAGGTAATCGGCTTGCTCATCAGTATCGGCGGCCACCAGCGGCACGCCGAGCATCACGTACGGCTTGTCGAGCACCGCCGAGGGTTTGAAGTGATTGCGATAAACGCGAATCGCCTCGTGCATGAAACGCGGGGCGAAGTGCGAGGCGAAGGCGTAAGGCAAACCGCGCTCACCAGCCAGTTGCGCACTGAACAGGCTGGAACCAAGCAACCAGATCGGCACATTGGTGCCCGTGCCCGGCATAGCGATCACGCGCTGATCCGGCGTGCGCGGGCCAAGGAAGCGCACCAGTTCGGCGACATCTTCAGGGAAATCATCAGCGCTGCCGGAGCGTTCACGGCGCAGCGCCCGAGCTGTCATCTGATCGGAACCAGGTGCACGGCCCAGACCGAGATCGATCCGCCCCGGATACAGGCTTTCCAGGGTGCCGAACTGCTCAGCGATCACCAGCGGCGCATGGTTGGGCAGCATCACGCCGCCGGAGCCGACGCGGATGGTCGACGTCCCGCCCGCCAGATAACCCAGCAGCACCGAGGTGGCGGAACTGGCAATGCCGTCCATGTTGTGGTGTTCCGCCACCCAGAACCGCGTGTAGCCGAATTTCTCGACATGCTGTGCCAGATCCAGTGAGTTGCGCAGCGACTGCGCCGGGCTACCGTTCTCGCGCACCGGCACCAGATCGAGGGTGGAAAATTTTACGTCGGACAGTTGCTTCATAAACCTGCGTCTCCGAGTCGGGAGGCAGGTTGTTGATACGAACGAAAACCTGCCGAATTCATAAGCGTGTTTTATGCAATGAGGGCATATACCCGAGTTTCAATAGCTGCGATGAAATTTCCTACTAAAAAAGTCAACGATTCAGACGGGCTGAACTTTGTTCCGGCGTCTATCCTCAGAAGCCTTGCAAGTAAAACCACGACGGCGCGGCGTTTCCGCGTCAGATCTTGAGGAGGCAGACATGGCTATCGTGAAGAAAGCATCCGCACATTGGGCAGGCGATCTGAAAACCGGCATTGGCTCGATCTCCACCGAAACCGGGGTCCTCAGAGAAGCACCTTACGGTTTCAAGGCGCGCTTTGAGGGTGGCAAGGGCACCAACCCGGAAGAACTGATCGGCGCGGCGCATGCCGGTTGTTTTTCCATGGCGTTTTCGATGATTTTGGGCGATGCGGGCCTCAAGGCTGACAGCATCGACACTCAGGCGGAAGTGACCCTTGATCAGGTCGATGGCGGGTTCGCGATTACCGCGGTGAAGCTGATCCTCAAGGCGAAAATCCCGGGGGCGACGCAGGCGCAGTTCGAAGAGCTGAGCAACAAGGCCAAGGAAGGGTGCCCGGTGTCCAAGGTACTGAATGCGAAGATCACCCTCGAGGCTTCGCTGGTCAGTTGATTCGGCGCTGACTGATCTGGCGCCTTCGCGAGCAGGCTCGCTCCCACAGGGATTCGTGTGGCACACAGTTCCAATGTGGGAGCGAGCAGGCTCGCGAAGGTGATTTTAAAATCAACACAAGGTTTGAAACCTTCAGCACAACTTGTGAGCGAAGGCAGAACCCTCGCTGTCAAAATATGATCGAATACACGACAGCAGCTTCAGCGCACACCCGTGCGCGCTGCCTCAGGGAGCTTCACTCATGAAACGTATTGGCTTGGCGATCCTTTGCAGTGCACTGGCCACCTCGGTAGTTGCAGCACCGAAAGACTGCGAAGAACTGAGAAAAGAAATCGAAATCAAGATCCAGGCCAATGCCGTGCCCTCGTACACGCTGGAAATCGTCAGCAAGGAAGAGGCGGCCAAACACGACATCGCCATGGTGGTGGGTTGGTGTGAGAACGGCACCAAAGCGATCATCTATCAGAAGAACGACTCCTGATAACGCTTAAGGCACGCAGTTGATCTGCCGTTCTTCGGCAACGATCTGCCCCTGACGATTGATCAATCGGGCGCTTGGCGTGAAGGCCAGCGACCGTGCTTCGAGCCGGTAACGTTGCCCGGCTTCGAAGTGGTCATAAGGCACGGTCATGTAGCACAGGCGCTCCTGCGGATCGGAATCCATTCCCTGACCGCCGCCGAAAATCTCGAAATCGAAGCGCACCGTCAGTTCATGGCTGCCCGGGGTGACCTGGAAAAAACGCCCGTCGCGCAGACGCTGATTATCCAGGCGTTCAGCCATCAGCACCTTGCCACCGGGTGTCGGCATCGAAAAGTCGACCCAGGCCATTTGCGGATCGACCGCTGGCAGCGGGCTCTGACAGCCGGCAAGCACACTTCCTACCAGCAACAACGTCAACCTGCGCATGATCAATGTCCTTTGATGTGGACATCCAGCATACCGCCGATCAGGTCTTCTGGCAGCCCGCCGGTGTGCCCTGCCCAACGACTTTGCGCTGCTCATCATAAAGCCTGGCCCAAGGCCGGAAACCGATGCTGCCCGCCTGCAACTGATAGCGCTGACCAGCATTGAAATCCTTGAATTTCACGTTCAACTGGCAATCGCGCCACAACGGCTCGGCGTCAGGGCCGATGTTGGTCGCCTCAACCGGGAATTGATAACGCACTTTCAATTCATGGCTGCCGGGCTGTACTTCGAAATATCGTTTATCGATTGCGGCTTGGCTGTCGACCTTGAGCGCTTGCAGGGTCGTGTCCTGTTGCCGGGCATCGAGATCGATCCAGGCTTGCGAGGGATCAGGGTCGGGCATTCCGAAATTGGCACAACCGGCCAGCGTCAGCAGGCCTCCCGTCAGCATCAACATGCGCATAGCGGTGCTCCTTAAGGCGGGATAGTCTTGCGAGCAGACTTTCCGGGGGATTTCTTATTGTGATCAGGCCGTTTGCAAGCCATGGGTTACTTGATCGCGTTTTTCGGATTTTGTTTCCGGGTGTGATGTTTTTGTTGCTCAACGGTTGCGCCAGCGTCAGCTATTACGCTCAGTTGGCCAACGGTCAGCTGCAATTGCTGCGGGCGCGCGAGCCAGTGGAAAAGGTGATCAACGACCCGAGCCGCGACGCGACACTGCGCGCGCACCTGGCCCAGTCACAAAAGGCCCGTGCCTTTGCCAGCGAGCATCTGCACCTGCCGGACAACCAGAGCTATCGCCTTTACGCCGACATTCATCGACCGTATGTGGTGTGGAATGTGTTCGCCACTCAGGAGTTCTCCCTGACGCCGCAGAACCATTGCTTCCCGATTGCCGGTTGCGTGGCCTATCGCGGTTACTACAGCCAGAGCGCTGCGCGCGGTGAAGCAGCGATTCAGCGCCTGCAGGGCATGGATGTTTCGATTGGCGGCGTTGAGGCTTACTCAACGCTGGGCTGGTTCAACGATCCGATCCTTAACTCGATGATGGGCTGGGGCGATGAGCGCCTGGCCACGCTGATCTTTCATGAACTGGCGCATCAGCGCTTTTATGTGAAAGACGACACCGAGTTCAACGAGTCCTTCGCCACGTTCGTCGAACAGGAAGGCACGCGGCAGTGGCGCGCGTTTCGCGGGTTGCCGGCGGATACCGATTCACGGCTGAAACAACGCGATCAGTTCATTGAATTGGTGCTTGATGTGCGTTCAAGGCTTGAAAAGTTGTATGCCCAGGCTCTGCCAATCGATCAGATGCGCGAACGCAAAGCGGCCGAGTTCGAGCAGTTTCGCCGCGATTATCGGCTGATGAGGGACAGTCAGTGGGCCGGGGACAAGCGTTATGACGCCTGGGTGAATGCGCCGCTGAACAATGCGCGGTTGTTGCCGTTTGGGCTGTATGACCAGTGGGTGCCGGCGTTTGCGGCGTTGTTCAGGCAGGTTGAGGGGGATTGGCTGAGGTTTTATGCGGAGGTTGAGCGGTTGGGTGGGTTGCCGGTGGCTGAGCGCAAAGCGGCGCTGAAAGCACTGGCACAACCTAGGACGTAACAGGCCCCTTCGCGAGCAGGCTCGCTCCCACAGGGGACTTGCGCCGTATACAAATCCAGTGTGGGAGCGAGCCTGCTCGCGAAAGCAATTTGATCAGCGCTGCAAAAAGGCCTGATGCAACTCGTCCAGCGTTTCAAAGTGATAAGCCGGGGCTTCGGCATTCAACTCTTCAAAACTGCCAAACCCATAACCGACCGCCGCCGCATCCAACCCATTGCTGCGCGCCCCGATCAGGTCATGCTTACGATCGCCGATCATCAGCGTATTCGCCGGGTCCAGCCCTTCTTCCGCCATCAAGTGCGCAATCAGCTCAACCTTGTTGGTCCGCGTGCCGTCCAGCTCGCTGCCATAGATCACCTTGAAGTGCCGGGCGAAATCAAAGTGCCGGGCAATCTCGCGGGCAAATTCCCATGGCTTCGAGGTGGCGATGTACAACTGCCGTCCTTGGCCACTGAGGGTTTCCAGCAAGGGCGTCACGCCCTCAAATACGCGGTTCTCATACAGACCAGTTACCTTGAAGCGCTCACGATAGAAATTCACCGCCTGCCACGCCTTGGCCTCGTCAAACTCATAGAACTGCATAAATGCCTGCAACAACGGCGGGCCGATGAAGTGCTCGAGTTTGGTCAGATCAGGCTCATCGATACCGAGCTTGGCGAGGGCGAACTGGATGGAACGGGTGATGCCCTCACGCGGGTCGGTCAGGGTGCCATCGAGGTCGAACAGTACGGTTTGGTAATGCATGGGTATTCCTGAGCGGTCGCGATTTCGATTCAGAGTGTGTCGTAGCCTTCGGCCAGATGCAGGTCCTTGAGCTTCACGTAGTTGGCGGCGCTGTAAGTGAAGAAGGCTTTTTCCTTGTCGGTCAGCGGGCGAACCTGTTTCACCGGGCTGCCGACATACAGGAAGCCAGTTTCAAGGCGCTTGCCCGGCGGCACCAGGCTGCCGGCGCCGATGATCACGTCGTCTTCAACTACCGCGCCGTCCATGACAATGCTGCCCATGCCGATCAACACGCGGCTACCGACGGTGCAGCCATGCAGCATGACTTTGTGGGCGATGGTCACGTCGTCGCCGATCAGCAGCGGGAAGCCGTCCGGGTTGAACGGGCCGGCGTGGGTGATGTGCAGCACGCAACCGTCCTGGACGCTGGTGCGCGCACCGATGCGGATGCGGTGCATGTCGCCACGGATCACAGTCAGCGGCCAGACGGAGCTGTCTTCACCGATTTCGACGTCGCCGATAACCACCGCCGAGGCGTCGACAAACGCGCCTTTGCTCAGGCTGGGGGTGTGATTCTGGTACTTGCGAACGGACATGATAATTTCTCTCTCTGTCGCCGATAGCTGCGGTGAATGCCGATTGTAATTAAGATGGGGCAATGTTTCCCCAGCCAAGGTGCCAACCGTGAGCGTGAACAACCCTCTGCTGCAGTCCTACGACCTGCCACCGTTCTCCACGATCCGTGCCGAACACGTCCTGCCCGCCATCGAAACGATCCTGGCCGACAACCGCGCCGCCATCGCCGAAATTCTCAAGACTCAAGGCCAGAACCCTACATGGGCCGGCCTGGTCCTGGCGATGGACGAACTCAATGACCGCCTCGGCGCTGCCTGGAGCCCGGTCAGCCACCTCAACGCCGTGTGCAACAGTGCCGAACTGCGTGAAGCCTACGAGTCGTGCCTGCCAGCCCTGAGCGCCTACTCCACCGAGATGGGCCAGAACCGCGAACTGTTCCAGGCTTATGAAGCGCTGGCCAACAGCCCGGAAGCCGCCACTTTCGACGTGGCGCAAAAGACTATTCTGGAACACGCCCTGCGTGACTTCCGTCTGTCGGGTATCGACCTGCCGGAAGCCGAACAGAAGCGCTATGCCGAAGTGCAGAGCAAACTGTCCGAGCTGGGCAGCCGCTTCTCCAATCAACTGCTCGACGCCACCCAGGCGTGGACCAAGCATGTCACCGAAGAAGCCGCCCTCGCCGGCCTGACCGATTCGGCCAAGGCGCAGATGGCGGCCGCTGCACAGGCCAAAGGCCTCGACGGCTGGCTGATCAGCCTGGAATTCCCGAGTTACTACGCGGTGATGACCTACGCGCAAGATCGTGCGCTGCGTGAAGAAGTCTACGCCGCCTACTGCACCCGCGCCTCGGATCAAGGCCCGAATGCCGGCCAGAACGACAACGGCCCGGTGATGGAAGAGATCCTCGACCTGCGCCAGGAACTGGCCAAGTTGCTGGGTTTCGCCAGCTTCTCCGAACTGAGCCTGGCCACCAAAATGGCCGAGTCCAGCGATCAGGTGCTGAGCTTCCTGCGCGATCTGGCCAAGCGCAGCAAACCGTTCGCCGCGCAGGATCTGCAACAGCTGCGTGCTTACGCCGCCGAACAGGGCTGCGCCGATCTGCAAAGCTGGGACAGCGGTTTCTACGGCGAGAAGCTGCGTGAACAACGCTACAGCGTCGCCCAGGAAACCCTGCGTGCCTACTTCCCGATCGACAAAGTGCTGGGCGGCCTGTTCGCCATCGTCCAGCGCCTGTACGGCATCGAAATCGCCGAGCAAAAAGGCTTCGACACCTGGCACCCGGACGTGCGCCTGTTCGAGATCAAGGAAAACGGTCAGCACGTCGGCCGCTTCTTCTTCGATCTCTATGCCCGCGCCAACAAGCGAGGCGGTGCGTGGATGGACGGCGCTCGCGATCGGCGTCGTACCGTCGACGGCGTGCTGCAAAGCCCGGTGGCCAATCTGGTGTGCAACTTCACCCCGGCCGACAGCGGCAAGCCTGCGCTGCTGACCCACGATGAAGTGACCACGCTGTTCCACGAATTCGGCCATGGTTTGCATCACCTGCTGACCCGCGTGGATCACGCCGGTGTTTCCGGGATCAACGGCGTGGCGTGGGACGCAGTCGAGCTGCCGAGCCAGTTCATGGAAAACTGGTGCTGGGAGCCGGAAGGCCTCGCGCTGATTTCCGGTCACTACGAAAGCGGCGAGCCGCTGCCGCAGGACCTGCTGGAAAAAATGCTCGCGGCGAAGAATTTCCAGTCCGGCCTGATGATGGTCCGTCAGCTCGAGTTCTCGCTGTTCGACTTCGAATTGCACGCCACCCACGGTGACGGCCGCAGTCCGCTGCAAGTGCTCGAGGGCGTGCGTGATGAGGTGTCGGTGATGCGTCCGCCAGCCTACAACCGCTTTCCGAACAGCTTCGCGCACATCTTCGCCGGCGGTTATGCGGCGGGTTACTACAGCTACAAGTGGGCAGAAGTGCTGTCAGCGGATGCCTTCTCGAAATTCGAAGAAGACGGCGTGCTCAACGCTGAAACCGGTCGCGCCTTCCGCGAAGCGATTCTGGCGCGCGGCGGTTCGCAGGCGCCGATGGTGCTGTTCGTCGACTTCCGTGGCCGTGAGCCGTCGATTGACGCACTGTTGCGCCACAGCGGCCTGAGTGAGGACGCGGCAGCATGAGTGAGGGGCCTGTGATTACCAAGAAACGCTTTATCGCCGGGGCAGTCTGCCCGGCGTGCAGCGAGCCGGACAAGCTGATGATGTGGAACGAGGACAGCGTGCCGCACCGTGAATGTGTGGCCTGCGGTTATTCGGATACGCTGAACGAACAAGGCCTGTCGGTTCCCAAGGAGTTGGGCACGCGAGTCAACACCAGCGCGCTCAAGCCGACGGCGGACAAGACCGTCCAGGCGGTGCAGTTCTTCCCCAATCCGAAACTGAAAAAAAAGCCTGACGAGCAACACTGAGCCACTGCCACCTTCCACCACTTGCTGGTGGAAGGTGGTAACTATGTACCGCCCTTCCCCTACGTTTTCTCCCTAGGCTGGCACTTTCAGCCACGCCTCAAGGAAGACGCCATGCCTGACACCAATCCGCTGTTACAACACTGGACCCTGCCACCGTGGTCGGCGATACGCGCCGAGCATCTGGGGCCGGCAATCAACGTGATCGTTGCCGATAACCGCCGGATCATTGCCCAAGTAATCGCCAGCCAGACCGAGCATCCGGGCTGGGACGATCTGGTGGTGGCCGTCGATGAAGCCGATGCTCGTCTGGATGAAGCCATGGGCATCATCGAGATACTCTCGACGGTCAAAGTCGACGACGTCGATTGGCTCAGGGAAAGCGCCTTGTGCAGCCTCACCGCGGACCGATACAGGGCCGAAAAGGCCGCCAATCTGGCGTTGTATCGTACTTACCAACGGCTAGCCAACAGCTCGATCGCAGCAAGTTTCGATGGTCAGCGCCAAGCCTCGCTGGCGAAGATTCTGCGCAAGTTCCGCTTGTCCGGGATTGAGCTGCCAACTGCGCAACAGCAAAAACTTGCCCGCCTGAACCGCGATATCCGGCGTCTGGAACAACTGTTCCTGAGCAATCTGGAGCAGGCCAGCGCCGCATGGCACAAACGCATCGACGACGTCACGCAGCTCGATGGTTTGTCTGCTGCGGTGAAGGCGCGCCTGGCGCTCAATGCCAAAGAGGCAGGACACGACGGCTGGCGACTCACGCTGGATCAGAACACTTATCGGCAGATCATGACTCATGGGCAAAACAGGGCACTGCGGGAAGAGTATTTCACTGCGTGGTTCACCCGGGCATCCGATCGCGGCCGGCAGCCGGACAAAGCCGACAATGATCCGGTGCTGACGTTGCTGGTCGCCTTGCGTCACGAGAAAGCCAGATTGCTGGGGTGCGAGAATTTCGTCCAGTTTCGCCTTGAAAACCGCATGGCCACCTCGCCTGAGCAAGTCGGCACCTTTGTCCGCCAGCAAGCCGCGTTGAACACGCCGGCCTTGCTGCGCGACGCCCGGGCTCTGAACGCATTCGCGCTGACACAGGGGATTGCGCCAGTACAGCCATGGGATGAAGACTTTCTCGCCGAGCAGTTACGCCTCCAACAATTGAACGGTGCACTCAAGGGCCTGCGTCAGTATTTTCCGCTCGAGGGTACGTTGCGCCGGCTCTGTCAGTTCAGCGAGCGTATGTTCGGTGTCGATATCATCGAACAGACGTCTGCCGAGCACTGGCATGAAAGCATTCGGCTATTGGAGGTGCGCGAACACGGGCAAGTGATCGGGCATATCTACATCGACCCTTATCACCGCGACGATGCCGCCGATTACGCGTTCACCAGCGCCTTGCGCATCCGCCGGGTCAATGCCGAAGGACGCCCATCACTGCCGATTGCCCACCTTTACAGCAACTTTCCCGCCGCCACAGACGAGCATCCTTGCCTGCTCTCCCACGAAAATCTGCGGGTGCTGTTCCACGAGTTCGGCCACTGCTTGCAACATGTTCTGACGCGCTCGCCCCATCGCAACCTGTCGGGGATATCCCAGTTGGGCCGCGATACGGCCGAGTTCGCCGGGCAGCTGTTCGAACACTGGTGCCTGTCACCCGAGTTTCTGGTGTGGCTGGGAGCTCATTATCAGAGCGGCGAGCGGTTGACGTTGGCGCGAGTCAACACAGCCCTGACGGCCATTGGTGCTCACACCAGCCGGACAACTGCCATGCTGTTGATGTCAGCATTATTCGATCTGCAGTTACATCGCAGCCATGGCGATGGTCGCAGCATCGAGCAAATATTCGAGGACGTGCAACGCGAGAACCCGCACCTGCAAATGTCGGGCTATTACCGCTTCGCCTATGGATTCGACTACCTGGCGACCGGCTATGAGGCATCGGTCTATGCCTACAAATGGTCAGGCGTACTGGCTAGCGAAGTGTTCAAACGGTTTCAACGCGAAGGCCTGTTCGCCACCCAGACGGGACGGGATTTTCGCGAGGCGTTCTTCTCCCCCGGCGATTCCCGCTCATTGCTGAACTCGGCACATGCGTTTCTTGGCGAGCCGGTCAATGCACAACTGTTTGCAGCCGCGACCCCTGCGGTTACTTCAGATTGACCGTCTGAAACCAGCTCTTCATCGAGCAGGTCGCGAACGCGCTGGTGCTGCAATCGCCATTAGCCAGCGCGGTGCGCAGCTTGTCGACATCGGCCTGCATCATGTAGCGCACGCTCTCGCGAAAATGCCCGCTTTCACCAAAGCCGCCCTGGGTCATTTCGCTCAAGGCGTCTTCTTTGCTCCAGCCCTGCACCACAACGCGATACATCGCCGCCATCAACCCGGTGCGGTCAGAACCGTGCTTGCAATGCATCAGCACCGGGCCGCTGGCCTCTGCAGTCTGAATCGCACGCAGGGTCTTGAGTACATCGGCGTCGTCAACGTGATTGGTGCGATAGGGCAATTGCACTTGATTGATGCCGGAGTCGGACAACCAGTTGCTGTCTGCTTCCGGTAGAAAGTTGATCACCGTGGCGACCTTGAGATTTTTCAGCAACGGCACCGCGCCGTCATCCGGCAACGCGCTGCGATAGAGCGTCGGCGACATCTGGAACAGGTTGTATTGCACTTCGACCGGTTGCGCCCACTCAGTCGGGCGAACCGTCGATGCCGGCTGCGCCTGGACTGCTATCGAGGGCAACAGCGCTAAAAACGATAAACACAAAGCCGGGAAAAAACGCACTCGGGACATGCTGGGGTGACCGTGTCGGGATTCATGATGAGGAGAAACACAGCTTCGGCGTCGGGCGGTCAAAGCCCTGTGAGGCGCCTGTCAAAGAAACGTGAATCCGCATGTTTTCCAGCACTGCCATTAAGAAAACCGGTGTTTTTTCCGCTGAATCGGTTTATCCGGAAGCTTAGCCTGCTACCATTTGTCACATCATGTTGCAGACGCGTCCCCTTTCTCCGGGTCAGACCGGATCCGTCTCGACGAAAATTCCTCAAGCCGCTCGCAGAAGCGGCTGTCTCCTAATGCCTGATGAGGTGCACCCCATGTCTGATGAAGATCGAGACAACCCGCGGCGTGAGTTTTTGCGCAAATCCCTGACCCTGATTCCGGTTGTCACTTTGGCCGGTACCGGTCTGGGCAGCAGCGTCCTGCAAGCGGCACCTGAAACCGCACCTGCTGCACCCGCGCCGCAATCGGTGCGCACTGATGCCAGCGCTTACCAACCGAGCTATTTCACGGCTGAGGAATGGGCGTTTATCAATGCCGCCGTCGCGCAATTGATTCCCAACGATGCCCAAGGCCCGGGTGCGCTCGAAGCCGGTGTACCGGAATACATCGACCGCCAGATGAACACGCCGTACGCCGCCGGTGCCCTTTGGTACATGCAGGGCCCGTTCAATGCTGACGCCGCTCCCGAGATGGGCTGGCAGAGCAAACTGGTACCCAAAGAGATCTATCGCCTCGGCATCGCCGCCACGGATCAGTGGGCAAAATCCCTCAACGGTAAAGTATTTGCTGAGCAAGACAGCGCTACCCGAGACGATTTGCTCAAGCAACTTGAAGCTGGCAAGCCGCAATTCGACGCGGTTCCGGCAAAGATTTTCTTCAATCTGCTGCTGCAAAACACCAAGGAAGGGTTCTTCTGCGACCCGATCCACGGCGGCAACAAAGGCATGGTCGGCTGGACCATGATCGGCTTCCCCGGCGCCCGCGCCGATTTCATGGATTGGGTGGAACGCAACGAGCAATACCCCTTCCCGGCAGTTTCGATTCGCGGCGAGAGGGCGTAAGCATGGCAACGGTAATGAAGAAGGTTGACGCAGTCATCGTCGGTTTTGGCTGGACCGGCGCGATCATGGCCAAGGAACTGACCGAAGCGGGCCTCAACGTGCTGGCGCTGGAGCGCGGGCCGATGCAGGACACCTACCCCGACGGCAACTATCCGCAGGTGATCGACGAACTCACCTACAGCGTGCGCAAAAAACTCTTTCAGGACATCTCCAAAGAAACCGTCACCATTCGCCACAGCGTCAACGACATCGCCCTGCCGAACCGCCAGTTGGGCGCGTTCCTGCCGGGCAATGGCGTCGGCGGTGCCGGCCTGCACTGGTCGGGTGTGCACTTCCGGGTCGATCCGATCGAGTTGCGCATGCGCAGCCACTACGAAGAGCGCTACGGCAAAAGCTTTATCCCCAAGGACATGACCATCCAGGACTTCGGCGTCAGCTATGAAGAGCTGGAACCGTTTTTCGATTTCGCCGAAAAAGTCTTCGGCACCTCGGGTCAGGCCTGGACGGTGAAGGGCCAACTGGTCGGTCAGGGCAAGGGCGGCAATCCATACGCGCCGGATCGTTCCAACCCGTTCCCGCTGGAAGCGCAGAAGAATACGGTTTCCGCACAACTGTTCGGCAAAGCGGCGACAGAAGTCGGCTACAAACCCTACAACCTGCCGTCCGCAAATACCTCCGGGCCTTACACCAACCCTTACGGCGCACAAATGGGGCCGTGCAACTTCTGTGGTTTCTGCAGCGGTTATGTCTGCTACATGTACTCCAAGGCGTCGCCTAACGTGAACATTCTGCCGGCGCTGAAACCGCTGCCGAATTTCGAGCTGCGGCCTAACTCGCACGTGCTGCGCGTCAACCTCGACAGCACGAAATCCAAAGCCACCGGCGTGACCTACATCGACGGACAGGGTCGCGAGATCGAGCAACCGGCGGATCTGGTGATCCTCGGCGCGTTCCAGTTGCACAACGTGCGTCTGATGCTGCTCTCCGGCATCGGCAAACCGTACGACCCGATCAGCGGCGAAGGCGTGGTCGGGCGTAACTTCGCCTACCAGAACATGGCGACCATCAAGGCGTTCTTCGACAAGGACACCCACACCAACAACTTCATCGGTGCCGGCGGTAACGGCGTGGCGCTGGACGATTTCAACGCCGACAACTTCGACCACGGCCCGCACGGCTTCGTCGGTGGCTCGCCGATGTGGGTCAACCAGGCCGGCAGTCGGCCGATTGCCGGCACCTCGAACCCGCCGGGCACTCCGGCCTGGGGCAGCGCTTGGAAACGCGCGACCGCCGATTACTACACCCACCAGGTGTCGATGGACGCCCACGGTGCGCATCAGTCCTACCGTGGCAACTACCTTGATCTCGATCCGGTGTACCGCGATGCCTACGGTTTGCCGCTGCTGCGCATGACCTTCGACTGGCAGGAAAACGACATCAAGATGAACCGCTTCATGGTCGAGAAAATGGGCAAGGTCGCTGAAGCAATGGGGCCGAAAGCGATTGCAGTGATCGGCAAGAAGGTCGGCGATCACTTCAACACCGCCTCTTACCAGACCACCCACCTTAACGGTGGCGCGATCATGGGCACCGATCCGAAGAAGAGCGCGCTGAACCGCTACTTGCAGAGCTGGGACGTGCACAACGTCTTCGTCCCTGGCGCCTCGGCGTTCCCGCAGGGTCTTGGCTACAACCCGACCGGACTGGTTGCCGCACTGACCTATTGGTCGGCGAAGGCGATCCGCGAGCAGTACCTGAAAAACCCCGGCCCGCTGGTTCAGGCTTAAGGAGCGACGACCATGAAAAATCTCGTTATCGCGACTTTGGCGCTGCTCGGCAGTGCCTCGATCCATGCGGCCGACGTTGATCAAGCTTTGATCAAACAAGGCGAATACCTTGCCCGCGCCGGTGACTGCGTGGCGTGCCACACCGCCAAGAACGGCAAACCGTTCGCCGGTGGTCTGCCGATGGAAACGCCGATCGGCACGATCTACTCGACCAACATCACCCCGGATAAAACCGGCGTCGGTGAATACAGCTTCGAAGACTTCGATCAGGCCGTGCGCCATGGCGTCGCCAAAAACGGTAGTACCTTGTACCCGGCGATGCCGTATCCGTCCTATGCCCGTGTCAGCGAAACCGACATGCAAGCGCTGTACGCGTACTTCATGCACGGCGTCGCACCGGTCGCGCAGGAGAACAAGGCCAGCGACATCCCGTGGCCGTTGAGCATGCGCTGGCCGCTGATGGGTTGGCGCTGGATGTTTGCGCCGAAGGTCGAGGACTACAAGGCGACCGGGGACGACGCCGTCATCAACCGTGGCGCCTATCTGGTCGAAGGCCTGGGCCATTGCGGTGCCTGTCACACACCGCGCGCGCTGACCATGCAGGAAAAATCCTTGAGCGCGGCCGATGGCAGTAACTTCCTCGCCGGCAGTGCGCCGCTGGAAGGCTGGATCGCCAAAAGCCTGCGCGGTGATCACAAGGACGGTCTGGGCAGTTGGAGCGAGGAGCAACTGGTGCAGTTCCTCAAGACCGGGCGCAGCGATCGCAGCGCGGTGTTCGGCGGGATGAGCGATGTGGTCACCCACAGCATGCAATACATGACCGATGCCGACCTGACAGCGATTGCCCGCTACCTCAAATCGCTGCCGGCCACTGATCCGAACGATCAACCGCATCAGTACGATGAGAAAGCCGCCAAAGCCCTGTGGAATGGTGACGACAGCCAGCGCGGAGCGGCCGTGTACATCGACAACTGCGCGGCGTGCCATCGCACCGACGGCCACGGCTATACCCGCGTGTTCCCGGCGCTGGCGGGCAATCCGGTGCTGCAATCGGACGATCCGACTTCGCTGATCCATATCGTGCTCAAGGGCGGTACGCTGCCAGCGACGCACACTGCGCCTTCGACCTTCACCATGCCGGGTTTCGCCTGGCGCCTGTCGGATCAGGAAGTGGCGGACGTCGTGAGTTTCATCCGTGGCAGCTGGGGCAACAAAGGCGCGCCGGTGAAGGTCGCCGATGTCGCCGAACTGCGCAAGGAAGATATGAAACACACCTCCAGCGATGACCTCGGTCAGGTGACGCAACACAACTGACCAGTCGCCCGACGGCACTAGCCAGACGCGCAACGCCCCGATACTGTGTGCATATACAGTATCGGGGCGTTTTCATGTCTACTCCATTGCCACCTCGCGGTCGCGGCACCGCGACCAACCCGCACAACCGCTTCGCACCGAACCGTTCGGTGGCCGAGGATGACGGCTGGTTTCAGGAAGTGCCGCTGACGCAAGGTACTGAAGTGATGATCGAAACCGCCAAAACCATCATTACCCGCAACACTTCACCGGATCTGCCTTTCGACCGTTCGATCAACCCCTATCGAGGCTGCGAACACGGCTGCATCTATTGTTATGCGCGGCCCAGCCACGCCTATTGGGACATGTCACCCGGGCTGGATTTCGAAACGAAACTGATCGCCAAGACCAACGCCGCCCAAGTGCTGGAAGAACAGCTCGGGAAAAAAGGCTATCAATGCGCACCGATCAATCTGGGTTCCAACACCGATCCATATCAGCCGATCGAGCGCGAATACAAGATCACCCGCCAGACCCTTGAGGTGCTCTTGCGCTATCGGCACCCAGTGACCATCGTCACCAAGGGTTCGCTGATCCTGCGCGACCTCGACCTGCTCACTCGGTTGGCAGAGCAACGGCTGGTAGCCGTGATGATCAGCCTGACCACGCTGGATGACGAGCTCAAACGCATCCTGGAACCGCGTGCCGCCGCACCCAAAGCGCGGTTGCGAGCCATTCGGGTGATGCGCGAGGCCGGCATTCCGGTGGGCGTGCTGTGTTCGCCGATGATCCCGATGATCAACGACAGCGAAATCGAAAACCTGCTCACCGAAGCCCACGCCGCCGGTGCGCAAAGCGCTGCCTACATGATGTTGCGTCTGCCGCTGGAAGTGGCGCCACTGTTCGAAGAATGGCTGGCAGCGCACTATCCGCAACGCGCCGCGCATGTGCTGAGCCTGATCCGCCAGAGCCGTGGCGGCGACCTCTACGACAGCCGTTTCGGGGCGCGGATGCGTGGTGAAGGGGTGTTCGCCGACCTGCTCGCGCAGCGATTTGCCAAAGCCATAAAGCGTCTTGGCATGAATCATCGCGAAGGCTACAACCTCGATTGCACGGCCTTCTGTCCGCCGGGTCGCCAGATGGCATTGATCTAAGAGCAACTGGCTAAGCGCTGAGTCAACGCACCAATCGAAAGGAAGGAATGAAACTTCAAAGCCGAGGCCAACATGAAAGTTCACGCTGACCTCGGCGATGACTCAGGGCTTGATAATACTGTTATACGCCTTGGCCAGGGCTGCCAGTTTCGCTGTGTCTTGAGAATCAATATCGCCGTCGCCGTCGATGTCGCTTGCGACAGGTGCAACGTTAAAAGTTCTACCGCGATTGCGCGAGATGGCCCCTACTATCCTGGAATCTACCAGCGTCTCCGTCACTTCATTAGTGAGCGGGTCGCGATGCTCTTGTTTGGTCGCCAATTGCATCGTAATCAAAATGTCAGATCTTGAACCGTTAGCGTGTAAACCCTCAATCACTGTGCGATCGAGGAAGATGCCTCGAATACTTTTTCCACGCGCAATACTTGTCATTTAAAACTCCATTTTTATCTGATTTGCCATCATGGCAGCCCTCATATTACGAGCCGATTGATAAAAAACCATCGGACATCTGTTTCGTAAAATATGTATCGCAAGGAGTCTTGTTGCCTGACCTCTTGAACAGATCGGACCATACCTGCACCGGACGGAACGGGCATACGCACGCGCACGCAGGGATTGTTGATCCGCCTTCTGTCCGCCGGGTCGCCAGATGTCTTTGATTTAGCGACAATTGGCCTATGGTTGAGGGGTTGGAATCCTTCCGCGGAAAACACCCAGTCACGTTTTTTGTGACCTGGAACACACGTTCTAGAGCGTTTGATTCAGTTTGAGTTAAGTTTCGGCGGCTACCTTGTTCATCGAGTGACTGACGGGTCGGGATGACCCGGATGTTTTAAACAGCCACTGGCTTCATACCGGAATACATGGGAACGACTCCCCTAATCCGCCAAAGAGGATGAATCATGAGTGACAAGGATAAACAGCCGTTGGCTGCGTCGGCGCAAACCCCTGAAGCGGAATCCGCCGATGCAGCGCTGCGCCAGATCGTAGACGGCTTTTTGCATTTTCATCATGAGGTCTTCCCACAGCAGGAAGAACTCTTCAAGAAACTCGCCACGGCCCAGGCGCCCAAGGCGATGTTCATCACCTGCGCCGACTCGCGCATCGTCCCCGAGCTGATTACCCACAGCTCGCCCGGCGATCTGTTCGTGACCCGTAACGTCGGCAACGTCGTGCCGCCTTACGGGCAGATGAACGGCGGCGTTTCCACCGCGATCGAATACGCGGTACTGGCGCTCGGCGTGCAGCACATCATTATCTGCGGCCACTCCGATTGCGGCGCCATGCGTGCAGTGCTCAATCCGGACAGCCTGGAAAAAATGCCGACGGTCAAAGCCTGGCTGCGCCACGCTGAAGTCGCGAAAACCATGGTGCATGAGAACTGTAACTGCGCCGACGAAAAAGAAAGCATGCCGATCCTCACCGAGGAAAACGTCATCGCCCAATTGCAGCACTTGCGTACCCATCCTTCGGTAGCCTCGCGCATGGCGAACGGTCATTTGTTCATCCATGGCTGGGTCTACGACATCGAAACCAGCGAAATCAAAGCTTACGACGCGGATCAGGGCCGTTTCCTGCCGCTCGACGGTAGCCATCCGATTCCGGTGGCGACGCCCAAAGCGCGCTTCTAAATCTTCCTAAACATCTGTGTGGTTTGACGCCGGCCGCTGTTTCAGCGGTTCGGCGAAGCCATGCCTGAAGAAAACTTCGGGAGAATCGCCATGCGTGCGGCTCAATTGAAAGCGGTGTTGCCACGGGAGTTGCTCGCTTCAGTGGTTGTGTTTCTGGTCGCGTTGCCGCTGTGCATGGGTATCGCGATTGCGTCAGGGTTGCCACCGGCCAAGGGTTTGATCACCGGGATCATCGGCGGTCTGGTGGTCGGTTGGCTGGCGGGCTCGCCGTTGCAGGTCAGCGGGCCGGCTGCGGGCCTAGCGGTGTTGGTCTTTGAACTGGTACGCCAGCACGGCATCGAGATGCTCGGGCCGATTCTGCTGCTCGCCGGTTTCCTGCAACTGGTCGCCGGGCGCTTGAAGCTCGGTTGCTGGTTTCGGGTCACGGCGCCAGCGGTGGTCTACGGCATGCTGGCGGGGATTGGCGTATTGATCGTGCTGTCGCAGGTGCATGTGATGCTCGATGCATCACCGAAGCCTTCTGGCCTGGATAACCTTACGGCGTTCCCGGCGGCAGTGGCGCAGGCCTTGCCGTCGTTCGGCTGGCAGGCCGGACTGCTCGGACTGTCGACGATTGCGGTGATGTGGCTATGGGAAAAATTCCGCCCACATTCGTTGCGCTTCGTTCCGGGTGCATTGCTCGGTGTCGGTCTGGCGACCGGGGCAAGTCTGTTGCTCGCTTTGCAGGTCAAGCGCGTTGAAGTACCGGCGAATCTGGCGGAGGCCATCGATTGGTTGAAACCTGCGGACCTGCTTAGCCTTGCCGATCCGACTCTGCTGATTGCTGCGTTTGCGGTGGCGTTTATCGCCAGCGCGGAAACGTTGTTGTCTGCCGCAGCGGTGGATCGCATGCACAGCGGCGTGCGTTCGGATTTCGACCGCGAACTGTCGGCGCAAGGTGTCGGCAACATGCTCTGCGGTCTGCTCGGCGCGCTACCGATGACCGGGGTAATCGTGCGCAGTTCGGCCAACGTCCAGGCCGGCGCGACCACGCGTTATTCGACGATCTTCCATGGTCTGTGGCTGCTGGCGTTCGTGCTGTTGCTGTCGAGTGTGCTGCAAAGCATTCCGGTGGCGAGTCTGGCCGGTGTGCTGGTTTACACCGGGTTCAAACTGGTCGATCTCAAAGCGTTTCGAGGCCTGGGACGTTATGGGCGCATGCCGATGTTCACCTATGCGGCGACAGCGCTGGCGATCATCTTCACTGACCTGCTGACGGGCGTGTTGATCGGTTTCGGTCTGACGATGTTGAAACTGGCGTTCAAGGCGTCGCGGTTGAAGATCAGTCTGATCGATCTGCCCCAGGACGGTGAGATGGAGTTGCGTCTGGTCGGCGCGGCGACATTCCTCAAGGTGCCGGCGCTGACGCAAGTGCTGGGCAGTATTCCGCAGGGAACGACGGTGCATGTGCCGCTCAATAACCTGAGCTACATCGACCATTCGTGTCTGGAGTTGCTGGAAGAGTGGGGCCGGGCGAATGCGGCGAAGGGGTCGAAGCTGTTGATTGAGTCGCGCGGGTTGAAGCGCAGGCTTGAAGGACGGATTCGAACCACTACCGGTATCGGCGCTGCCGGCTAAAAACGCCCTGTTGCGATAAACCTTGTGGGAGCGAGCCTGCTCGCGAAAGCGGTGGATCAGCCAACAGAGATGTTGAATGATCGACCGCATTCGCGAGCAGGCTCGCTCCCACATTGGATCTATGGCGTATGAGGCTTACGCAGCAGGCTGATCGAGTTCCAGACCCACACCCAGTCGCCGCCCCATGCACGGCCAGCGTTTCCACGCGGCGCCGGTGTCCGGGCTGCTGAGTTTTTCGCGGTAGACCTCTACCGATTCCAGGGCAAAACTCTCATCGTTGAGCATCTCGTCAATGGCGTGATGCACCGCTTCGTCCAGTTGGTTGGCAAATTCCTCACCGATCAATTGGTGAGCAATCAAGTTGGCGACCGTCATGTCCAAGGGGATCAATGGCTGGCCGAAATGCTTGATGTACAGGTCGTTGACCTCTTCGACAAAACGGTGCGCCAGATAGGCTTCGTCAAGCAGGCTGTCCAGGCCAACGTGCCCGGCCATGATGGCTGGCGGCTGGAGGAAATACTGCTCGGCGATTTTCAGCACCGGTTTGATCTGTGATTCGATTCCCGCTTCCCTGGCAACTTCATTGGCTGCATCCAGCAGGTCTGGCACTTCATCAATGTAGGCGGCGACAAAACGCGTCAGCACACCATTGGCGTCGGCTTCCGGCAATTGGATCGCCGGGTGTAAATGAGGCAGCTTGCTTTCCAGCTGACGGGTCAGCAGGCCGGTGTCTTTTTCGTGTTGTTGGGCTTTTTGGATCTGCTCGCGCAATGCGGCGGTGTTCATGAAAACTCCAGGAAACAAGGCAATGAAATAGGGAAGACATAACTTAGCTGGCTTACGAAAAATGCTAAGACGCATTTGTCATAATTATTTCATCCTTGATGCACCTGCGTTATATCGGTTTGCCACCACTCGTCTGCATCCTTCTCCATTCGTGCCCTTGAACGCAAGTCCCGGCTGTTTCAGTTGATTTACGTCCTCACATTGCAATTCTCAGTCGCTGTCTATACTCGCCAGTGAATGGAGTTAGCTGATGACGCCCGACTGCACCCGCAGCAAGGCCCGGCGATTCAAGTTCGTAGTCTGATGCAGCCGCTCCCTTGCCGCAGGCGAAAGCCGGCGGGATAACAAGAACGATAAGGGGAACCCGCAATGATGCGACATCCACACGTCTGGATGGGCCTCCTGTTGTGGTCGATTTTCAGCCCGGCGCACGCCGCCTGGACTGTGAATATGGCGCCTGGAGCGACTGAAATCAGTCACGCAGTATTCGACCTGCACATGACCATTTTCTGGATCTGTGTGGTGATCGGGATCATCGTCTTCGGCGCCATGTTCTGGTCGATGATGGTGCACCGCCGTTCTACCGGGCAGGTCGCCGCAAAATTCCACGAAAGCACCGGCGTCGAAATCATGTGGACCGTCGTGCCGCTGCTGATTCTGGTGGCCATGGCCGTACCGGCGACTGCCACCCTGATCAAGATGTACGACACCAGTGAGCCGGACATCGATATCCAGGTCACCGGTTATCAGTGGAAGTGGCACTACAAATACCTGGGCCAGGACGTCGAGTTCTTCAGCAACCTGGCCACCCCCGCCGAACAGATCCACAACAAGGAAGCCAAGGGCGAGCACTACTTGCTTGAGGTCGACAAGCCATTGGTGCTGCCGACCGGGGCCAAGGTGCGCTTCCTCGTGACCTCCGCCGACGTTATCCATTCCTGGTGGGTGCCGGCCTTCGCGGTCAAGCGCGATGCGATCCCGGGGTTCGTCAATGAGGCCTGGACGCGTGTCGACAAGCCCGGGCTTTACCGTGGCCAGTGCGCCGAACTTTGCGGCAAGGATCACGGCTTTATGCCGATCGTGGTCGAGGTCAAGGACAAGGCCGATTACGAGAAGTGGCTCGCCGAGCGCAAGGCCGAGGCCGCGCAGCTTAAAGAGCTGACCAGCAAGGATTGGACCCTCGACGAACTCAAGGAGCGCGGCGACAAGGTTTATCACACCACCTGCGTTGCCTGTCACCAGGCCGAAGGCCAAGGCCTGCCGCCGATGTTCCCGGCACTCAAGGGCTCGAAAATTGCCACCGGCCCGATCAAGGATCACTTGAGCATTGTCTTCCACGGCAAACCCGGCACCGCCATGGCGGCATTCGGCAAACAGCTGTCGGAAGTCGATATCGCAGCGGTCGTGACCTACGAACGTAACGCCTGGGGCAACAACAAGGGCGACATGGTCACGCCAAAAGAAGTGCTGGAGCTGAAACAGGCGGAAAGCAAATGAGCCGGTCTATCGCGTACTTCGTGAACCGGCCGGGGCACCACGCCCCGGCCCGCCCCGCCCACTCACGTAAAGGAGACCGGCCATGAGCGCTGTCATCGATGACCACGGTCATGCCGACCACGCCCACGGCCCCGCCAAAGGCCTGATGCGCTGGGTACTGACCACCAACCACAAAGACATCGGCACGCTGTACCTGTGGTTTGCGTTCCTGATGTTCCTGCTTGGCGGCTCGTTCGCCATGGTGATCCGTGCCGAGCTGTTCCAGCCCGGTTTGCAGATCGTCGAGCCGGCCTTCTTCAACCAGATGACCACCATGCATGGTCTGGTGATGGTTTTCGGTGCGGTGATGCCGGCGTTCGTCGGCCTCGCCAACTGGATGATCCCACTGATGGTCGGCGCGCCAGACATGGCCCTGCCACGGATGAACAACTTCAGCTTCTGGCTGCTGCCGGCGGCGTTTCTGCTGCTGGTCTCGACCCTGTTCAGCCCCGGTGGCGGGCCGAACTTCGGCTGGACCTTTTACGCACCGCTGTCGACGACTTACGCGCCGGAAAGCGTGACCTTCTTCATCTTTGCCATCCACCTGATGGGGATCAGTTCGATCATGGGCGCGATCAACGTGATCGCGACCATTCTCAACCTGCGCGCCCCCGGCATGACGCTGATGAAAATGCCGCTGTTCGTCTGGACCTGGCTGATCACCGCGTTCCTGCTGATCGCGGTGATGCCGGTGCTGGCCGGGTGCGTGACGATGATGCTGATGGACATCCACTTCGGCACCAGTTTCTTCAGCGCTGCCGGTGGCGGTGACCCGGTACTGTTCCAGCATGTGTTCTGGTTCTTCGGCCACCCTGAGGTGTACATCATGATCCTGCCGGCGTTCGGCGCGGTCAGCCAGATCATCCCGACCTTCGCGCGCAAACCGCTGTTCGGCTACACCTCGATGGTCTACGCCACAGCGAGCATCGCGTTCCTGTCGTTCATCGTCTGGGCGCACCACATGTTCGTGGTCGGCATTCCGTTGGTGGGCGAATTGTTCTTCATGTACGCGACCATGCTCATCGCCGTGCCGACCGGAGTCAAGGTGTTCAACTGGGCCAGCACCATGTGGCAAGGCTCAATGACCTTCGAGACGCCGATGCTGTTTGCAGTGGCGTTCGTGATCCTGTTTTCCATCGGCGGTTTCTCCGGGCTGATGCTGGCCATCGCCCCGGCGGACTTCCAGTACCAGGACACCTACTTTGTGGTCGCGCACTTCCACTATGTGCTGGTGCCGGGGGCGATCTTCGGGATCTTCGCCTCGGCCTATTACTGGTTGCCGAAATGGACCGGGCACATGTACGACGAAACCCTCGGCAAGCTGCATTTCTGGCTGTCGTTCGTCGGCATGAACCTGACCTTCTTCCCGATGCACTTCGTGGGCCTGGCGGGGATGCCGCGACGGATCCCGGACTACAACCTGCAGTTCGCCGACTTCAATATGGTTTCGTCGATCGGCGCGTTCATGTTCGGTGCCACGCAGATCTTCTTCCTGTTCATCGTGATCAAGACCATTCGGGGTGGCGAACCTGCACCGGCCAAGCCTTGGGATGGTGCGGAAGGTCTGGAGTGGAGCGTGCCGTCACCGGCGCCGTATCACACCTTCACCACACCGCCGGAAGTGAAATGAACACAGATCTCCCTGTGGGAGCGAGCCTGCTCGCGAAGAACGATGACGCGGTTCATCTGATGCACCGAGTTGTCTGCTTCGCGAGCAGGCTCGCTCCCACAAGGGATCTGATGAGAGGCACGAATCATGGCTGACTCGATCTCGATGAAAAAACTGGTCACCCGCCTGCTCGGGGTGGTGGTGGCGATGTTCGTCTTCGGTTTTGCCCTGGTGCCGATCTACGACGTGATGTGCAAGGCCTTCGGCATCAACGGCAAGACTGCCGGGCAGTACGAGGGTGAGCAGGTCGTCGACACCTCACGCCAGGTGCGCGTGCAATTCCTGTCGACCAACACCGCCGATATGCCATGGGACTTCTACCCCAAGCATGACGAACTCACCGCCAACCCCGGCGCGGTCAACGAGATGATTTTCATCGCGCGCAACCCCACCGACAAACCGATGAGTGCGCAAGCCGTGCCGAGTATCGCGCCGAGCAACGCGGCAGCGTATTTCCACAAGACCGAATGCTTTTGTTTTACCCAGCAGGTGCTGCAGCCCGGTCAGCAGATCGAGATGCCGGTGCGCTTCATTGTTGACCGCGACATGCCCAAGGATGTGAAGCACCTGACGCTGTCCTACACGCTGTTCGATATCACCGCCCGACATCCGCCGGTGGCTGCAAACACTGGCGGTTGAGCGTGCCCGATAAGGAGAACAATAAATGGCAACTCATGAGCATTATTTCGTTCCGGCCCAAAGCAAATGGCCGATCATTGCCACGGTCGGGATGCTCGTCACCGTGTACGGCCTGGCCACCTGGTTCAACGATCTGAAGGCCGCGCGCCCGGAATCCCACGGCCCGCTGATCTTTTTCATCGGTGGCCTGCTGGTGGCGTACATGCTGTTCGGCTGGTTCGGCACGGTGATCAAGGAAAGCCGCGCGGGACTCTACAGCGCGCAGCTGGATCGCTCGTTCCGCTGGGGCATGAGTTGGTTCATCTTCTCCGAGGTGATGTTCTTCATCGCCTTCTTCGGTGCGCTGTTTTACGTGCGACACATCTCTGGGCCGGCGCTCGGCGGTGAAGGTACCAAAGGTATCGCGCACATGCTCTGGCCGAATTTCCAGTTCACCTGGCCGCTGCTGCACACGCCGGATCCGAAACTGTTCCCGCCGCCTAAGGACATCATCAGCCCGTGGGGCCTGCCGCTGATCAACACGATTCTGCTGGTCAGCTCCAGCGTGACCATCACCATCGCCCACCACGCCTTGAAGAAGGGCCATCGCGGCGCGCTGAAAATCTGGCTGGCGATCACCGTGCTGCTCGGCTGCGCGTTTCTCGGTTTCCAGGCTGAGGAATACATCCACGCCTATCACGAACTGGGCCTGACCCTCGGTTCGGGCATTTATGGCGCGACGTTCTTCATGCTCACCGGATTCCACGGCGCCCACGTGACCATCGGCACGATCATTCTGTTCGTGATGCTGATGCGCATCATGAAGGGCCATTTCGACAACGAGCACCAGTTCGGTTTCGAAGCGGCGAGCTGGTATTGGCACTTCGTCGACGTGGTGTGGATCGGCCTGTTTATCTTCGTTTATGTGCTTTAACAGCAGCTGCAAGCCGCAAGTTTCAAGCTTGCAGCTAGAGGCTATAAGCTCGTAGCTACCACGTAACGTGGGACACCAGTTGGCCGCTGTAAAAGCCCCAGGCGATCAAGCCGACGGTAGCAGCGGCCAATGCCACCCGAACACTCAAGGCGATGACCAGGCGATTCGAGCTGCTGTCGTCCTTGACCAGGAAAAACAGGCCGCTGAACAGGCTGATCACCGTGGCAATCAGCATCAGGACGATCGCTGTTTTGAGCATGGGAAGAACTCCGGGGGACAGGCGATGCAGTTGAGTATAGCGATCGCAACGACTGACTTTGTGGCGCGGCCATGAAGCGCTTTCGCCCGGGCGTGATACCGACCGTGGTGGTGGCGTTGTTGCTGCCGCTGCTGGTGTCGCTGGGCTACTGGCAACTGAGCCGGGGCGCCGAGAAAACCGCCCTGCTCGCCAGCTACGCCGAACGCCGCGCCGCGCAACCGATGGCCAGCAGCGAGTTGCTGAGCAGCGCCGATCCGGCCTATCGCCGTGTGCATCTGCACGGCCAGTTCGATGCCGCGCACAGCTTGCTCCTGGATAACCGTCAGCGAAACGGCAAGGTCGGCGTCGAGCTGCTGCAACCGTTTCAGGACCAACGCAGCGGTTTGTGGCTGCTGGTCAATCGCGGCTGGTTGCCGTGGCCGGACCGCCGCGTGCCGCCACAATTTTCCACACCTGCCGATGCGCTGAATATCGACGCCTGGGTCTACGTCGCCCCCGGCGCTACTTTCCAGTTGCACGCCGATCCGGTCAGCAACACCTGGCCGCAAACCATCACTGCCGTCGACCCGGCCAAGCTGTGGAAAACCCTCGAGCGCGACGGCTTCGCCTACGAATTACGCGCCGAACCCGGCCCGGCCAGCTACGAGGCCGATTGGCCGGTGGTCGCCATGGGCCCGGAAAAACACCTCGGTTACGCCGTGCAGTGGTTCGCCATGGCCACCGCCCTGCTCGGCCTCTACATCTATTTGGGCTTGCACAACGCAAAGGAGAAACACCATGGGAACGGCCATGAATCCACCCAGCATGTCTGAGGCGAAACCTGCCGCCAGTCGCCGTCGCGGGCGCATTCAGCTGTTGCTGATTGTGCTCGGTGTGGTCGGCCCGATGCTGCTCGCCACCGGCATGTACAAATTGCAGTTCTGGGTGCCGGAAGGTCGCAGCTATCACGGTGAGCTGATCGGCAACGGCCAGACCCGCGCCGACCTCGGCGTGCAAGCCGATGAACAACGCTGGCAGATGCTGGTCACCGCGCCGAAGGATTGCGCGGTGGATTGCCAGCAACTGGTGTATCTGGCGCGGCAGATCCAGATCGGCCTCGGTCGCGAGGCTGGCCGCGCCAGCCATGCCCTCGCCGTGGCGCAACCGGTGAGCGCCGATTACGAAGCCAAGCTGACCCGTGAATATCCACAACTGCAACGCTATCCGCTGGACGCTGGTGTGTTCAGCAAAACCACTGGCGACAAAGCCACGCCGCAGCTGTGGATCATCGATCCGCACGGCAACCTCGTGCTGCGCTACGAGCCGAATGTGAAAGGCAAGGATCTGCTCAACGACCTGCGGCACCTGCTGAAACTGTCGAACATCGGATAAGGGCATCGTCATGGCCAAACCTGGATTTCGCCTCGCGCTGTTTGCCACCCTGCTGGCACTGATTGTGGTGCTGCTCGGCGCCTATACGCGCCTGACCCACGCCGGCCTCGGCTGTCCGGACTGGCCGGGCTGCTACGGCTTTATCAGCGTGCCGAAAAGCGAAGCCCAACTGGCTCATGCCGAACTGCATTACCCCGACTCGCCGGTGGAGGCGCACAAGGGCTGGAACGAGATGATTCACCGCTATTTCGCCGGCACCCTCGGCCTGCTGATTTCGATTCTCGCCGGGCGCGCGTGGGTCAATCGGCGTCATCCGGGGCAGCCGTTGAAGCTGCCGCTGTTTCTGCTGGCGGTGGTGTTTGCGCAAGCAGCGTTCGGCATGTGGACGGTGACGCTCAAGCTCTGGCCGCAAGTGGTCACCGGGCATTTGCTCGGCGGGTTTGCGACGCTGAGTCTGTTGTTTTTGATGACGCTTAGATTGTCCGGCGTGCTGCCGGCGCTGACCGTACCCAAGCGTCTGCAGTATTGGGCGACGGCGGGATTGTTGCTGGTGATTGGCCAGATCGCGCTGGGTGGCTGGGTCAGTTCCAACTACGCGGCGGTGGCGTGCATCGATTTTCCGACCTGCCACGGGCAATGGTTGCCGCCAGCGGATTTCGCCAATGGTTTTCACCTGACTCAACACATCGGCCCGAATTACTTGGGCGGACAACTCGACAGCGATGCGCGCACGGCGATTCACCTGACTCACCGCATCGGCGCGCTGCTGGTGACGTTTGTTTTGCTCGGTCTGGCCTGGCAGTTGAAAGTGGTTGGCATGACTCGCTTGGCTGGTCTGGTACTGATCGCCCTCACCGCACAAATCACCCTCGGCATCAGCAATGTCTTGTTCCATCTGCCGCTGCCAGTGGCGGTCGCGCATAACGCTGGCGGTGCGGCGCTGTTGCTGACCATGGTGCTGGTCAATTACCACGCGCGCACCAGTCTGGTTCGGGTCAAACAACCGGTGCTCGCACGCTGGCGTCTGAGCCCGCGCAAACACGCGGCCGCGCCCATCACTATTAAAGGAGAAACGCCGTGGCGATTCTGATTGGCGAACGTCCGCATCAGGCGATCTGGCGTGATTATCTGGAACTGACCAAACCGAAAGTCGTGGTGCTGATGCTCATCACCTCGCTGGTCGGCATGTTCCTCGCGACCCGCGCCGGGGTGCCGTGGACGGTGCTGGTGTTCGGCAATCTGGGGATTGCCCTGTGTGCTGGTGGCGCGGCGGCGGTCAATCATGTGGTCGATCGGCGTATCGATGCGGTGATGGCGCGCACGCATAAACGGCCGCTGGCTGAGGGCCGGGTTTCACCGGCGGCAGCGCTGACGTTTGCACTGGTGCTGGCACTGCTCGGTCAGGCCTTGTTGCTGACCTTCACCAATCCGCTGACCGCTTGGCTGACCCTGGCTTCGCTGCTCGGTTACGCGGTGATCTACACCGGTTTCCTCAAGCGTGCGACGCCACAGAACATCGTCATCGGAGGCCTTGCCGGCGCCGCCCCGCCGCTGCTCGGCTGGACCGCTGCCACCGGCCATGTCAGCGCCGAACCGTTGTTGCTGGTGCTGATCATCTTCGCCTGGACCCCGCCGCACTTCTGGGCGCTGGCGATCCATCGCAAGGAGGAATACGCCAAGGCCGACATCCCGATGCTGCCGGTCACCCACGGCGAGCACTACACCAAAGTGCACATTCTGCTCTACACCTTCGCTCTGCTGGCGGTGAGTCTGCTGCCGTACGTGATTCACATGAGCGGCATGCTCTACCTGATTTGCGCGCTCGCCCTCGGCGCAAGGTTTCTGCAATGGGCCGTGGTGCTGTACCGTGGCACTCGGCCGCACGCGGCGATCAACACCTTCAAGTACTCTATCTGGTACTTGTTTCTGCTGTTCATCGCCCTGCTCGTAGACCACTACTTACTGTTGAACCTATGACTCGAACCCAGAAAACCGTCTTCATCCTCGTCGCCGTGATCGCGCTGATCCTGGGACTTACCGTCAACAAAGTGCTGAGCGGCAAGGGCCAGGGCGACCCGACTGCGTTGATCGACGCCGGCATTATTCTGCTGCCGCAGAGCCGCAATCTGCCGGACGTGACGATGACCGATCAGGACGGCAAGCCGGTGGCGATCAACGAGCTCAAAGGTAAGTGGAGTCTGCTGTTTTTCGGCTACACCTTCTGCCCGGACATCTGCCCGACCACCCTCGCACAGCTGCGCCAGATCAAAAGCGAACTGCCCAAGGACGCTGTGGACAAGTTGCAGATCGTGCTGGTCAGCGTTGACCCGAACCGCGATAACCCGAAGCAGTTGAAGCAGTATCTGGGCTACTTTGATCCGCAGTTCATTGGCCTGACACCGACCTCGATTGAAGAGCTGCAGAAGGTGGCGAACGCGGTGAGTATTCCGTTTATTCCGGCGGACACCAGTAAGCCGAATTACACCGTCGACCATAGCGGCAATCTGGCGGTGATCGGGCCGGACGGGACGCAGCGTGGGTTTATTCGAGCGCCGTTGAACAACGCCAAACTGGTTGCACAGTTGCCGGTGATGCTTAACCGCAAATAAAAGCTGAAGAGCGAAAAGCCCCTCACCCTAGCCCTCCCGAAACGTCGGACCGCCCAGAGGGAGAGGGGACTGATTGGGGGATGCTGACGAAATACGCCGACCTGTAATCGCTGTGCTGAAGCCATAATCGCCAAGATCGTTCAGATCGATGTGCTGTGCCGAATCCATAATCGACTGGATCTTTCAGGTCGATGTATGACGCCCGACACCTCGGTCGGCCCCCTCTCCCTCCGGGAGAGGGCTGGGGTGAGGGGCAGCTTCACAACAGTTCCAAAGCCAAGCACCAGACACAAAAAAGGGGACGCGCATGGCGTCCCCTTTTCGTTGCAGCATTCCTGAATCAGAACGCCGGCAATACCGCACCCTTGTACTTCTCGGTAATGAACTTCTTCACTTCCGGGCTGTGCAGCGCAGCAGCGAGTTTCTTCATCGCGTCGCTGTCCTTGTTGTCCGCGCGGGACACGAGGATGTTCACGTACGGCGAGTCGTTACCTTCGATCACCAGCGCATCCTTGGACGGATCGAGCTTGGCTTCCAGCGCGTAGTTGGTGTTGATCAGCGCCAGATCGACCTGGGTCAGCACGCGCGGGATGGTCGCGGCTTCCAGTTCACGGATCTTCAGGTCTTTCGGGTTGGTCGCGATGTCTTTGACGGTCGACAGGATGTTGGTCGGATCCTTCAGGGTGATCACGCCAGCCTTGGCCAGCAGCAACAGCGCACGGCCGCCGTTGGTGGCGTCGTTCGGGATCACCACGTTGGCGCCGCTTGGCAGATCCTTCAGGTCCTTGAGCTTGCTCGAGTAGGCGCCCAGTGGCTCCAGGTGCACACCGGTCACGGCGACCAGGCTGGTGCCCTTGGCCTTGTTGAACTCATCGAGGTACGGCTGGTGCTGGAAGAAGTTAGCGTCCAGGCGCTTTTCCGCGACCTGTACGTTCGGCTGAATGTAGTCGGTGAAGACCTTGACCTTCAGATCCACGCCTTCTTTGGCCAGTGCCGGCTTCACGAACTCGAGGATTTCCGCGTGCGGCACCGGAGTGGCGGCAACGGTCAGGGTTTCGGCGTGGGCCGAGAATGCTGCAACGGCAGCAAAAGCAGCGATCAGTTTTTTCATTCAGCTAACTCCTTATGAGGCGCCCGTCTGGCGCCTGCCAGCGAATGGCCGGCTCATCTGTTCAATACAAAACCGCTTATTTGCGCGAAAAATGCACGACCAAACGGTCGCCCACCATCTGCAGCACTTGCACCAGAATCAGCAGCAACACCACAGTGACGATCATCACGTCAGTCTGGAAACGCTGGTAGCCGAAACGAATCGCCAGGTCACCCAGACCACCGGCACCGACCACACCGGCCATTGCCGTGTAGGACACCAGTGTAATCGCCGTCACCGTAATCGCCGCGAAGATGCCCGGACGGGCTTCCGGCAGCAAGGCGTTCATGATGATCTGCCGCGTGGTCGCGCCCATCGACTGGGTCGCTTCGATGATCCCGCGATCGACTTCACGCAGCGCGGTTTCCACCAGACGCGCGAAGAACGGTGTGGCACCGACTACCAACGGCGGAATCGCACCGGCCACGCCCAGCGAGGTGCCGGTGATCAGCACGGTGAACGGGATCATCACGATCAACAGAATAATGAACGGCAACGAACGCAAGATGTTCACCGCCAGCGACATGAACGCGTAGAGGCCGCGGTTTTCCAGCAACTGACGCGGGCTGCAGAGGAACAGCAACACGCCCAGCGGCAGGCCCAGCAACACGGTGAACAGCAGCGAACCGCCGAGCATCAGCATGGTGTCGCCGGTGGCCAGCCAGATTTCGTACCAGTCGATGTTGGTGAAGAAACTGATCAGGTCTTCCATTAGCGCAATACCTCCATGTGAACGTCAGCGGCGGTGAAGCGGGCGAAGGCCGCTTCCATGTCGCCACCGGTGACGGCGAGGGTCAATTGCCCGTACGGAATGTCTTTGATGCGGTCGATACGACCGGCAAGGATGCTGTAGTCGACGCCGGTTTCCCGGGCGACGGTACCGAGCAGCGGCGCGTAGGTCGCTTCGCCCTGGAAGGTCAGACGCACGATGCGCCCCGGCACGTGAGCAAAGTCATCACGTTGCTCGCTTTCGTCGATCTGCTCGCTTTCCTGGACGAAACGCTTGGTGGTCGGGTGCTGCGGATGCAGGAACACATCGGCCACCGAACCTTGCTCAACGATCACGCCGGCATCCATCACCGCCACTTGATCGCAGACGCGACGGATGACGTCCATCTCGTGGGTGATCAGGACGATGGTCAGTTTCAGCTCGCGGTTGATCTCGGCCAGCAGTTGCAGGACCGACGCCGTGGTCTGCGGGTCGAGGGCACTGGTGGCCTCGTCGCACAACAGAATCTTCGGCTTGGTCGCCAGGGCGCGGGCGATGCCGACGCGCTGCTTCTGGCCGCCGGACAATTGCGCCGGATACTTCTTGGCGTGGTCAGACAGACCGACCCGCGCCAGCAATTCGGCAACACGCTTGTCAATCTCGCCGCCCGACAGTTCGCCGGCCAGGGTCAGCGGCAACGCAACGTTGTCGGCCACGGTCTTGGAAGCGAGCAGGTTGAAGTGCTGGAAGATCATCCCGACTTGCTGGCGGAAACGGCGCAGGCCGTTGGCGTCCAGCGCGGTGACTTCTTCGCCGTCGACGATGATCTTGCCGCCGCTGGAGTCTTCCAGGCGATTGATCAGACGCAGCAGGGTACTTTTGCCCGCGCCGGAATGGCCGATGAGGCCGAACACCTGCCCGTTCTCGATGGCGAGACTGGTCGGATGCAGCGCGGGAATGTCCTTACCGGCGACGCGGTAAGTCTTGTGGACGTTTTGAAACTCGATCACGTAGCGAACCTTGTGGGGCGCGTTAGAAAAGGATCAGCGGTTAGCCGGGCGCGCATTTTAGCCTGTCCGTATAGAGGTTCTTAGCATTTATTTCGCAATTAACCTTCGATTTGGCAATAACAAGATCAAAGGTCATAAAAAAGGAACGTCCAAAGCAGCCCATCAGTCACTAAGTAAGCGACTTGAAAACCCTGGGTGCCGTGCCCGGGAACCACTCAAGAGTCCCCGGCCAGCATCGGGGTCAACCGAGGAGTTTACGACTGATGAGCAAGAAGCCTACGACCGATAAAAGCCAGATGGCCGGAACCGATACCCCGGATCGTGCCAACACCAACGCCAAACTCGACAGCCTGGAAAAATTTCGCTCCGATGCCACCGGCCAGGCCCTGCGCACCAACCAGGGTGTGAAGATCGCCGATAATCAGAACACCCTTAAGGCCGGGCCGCGCGGGCCGTCGCTGCTTGAAGACTTCATCATGCGGGAAAAGATCACGCATTTTGACCATGAGCGGATCCCGGAACGCATCGTTCACGCGCGCGGCACTGGCGCCCATGGTTTCTTTCAAGCATACGAGAACCATTCGGAGCTGACCAAGGCCGGTTTCCTACAGGATCCAGGGAAAAAGACCCCGGTATTCGTGCGCTTTTCCACGGTGCAGGGCCCACGTGGTTCCGGCGACACCGTGCGTGACGTGCGTGGCTTCGCAGTGAAGTTCTTCACCGATGAAGGCAACTTCGACCTTGTCGGCAACAACATGCCGGTGTTTTTCATTCAGGACGCGATCAAGTTTCCCGACTTCGTCCACGCGGTGAAACCTGAGCCGCATAATGAAATCCCTACCGGTGGCTCTGCCCACGATACGTTCTGGGATTTCGTCTCGCTGGTGCCGGAATCAGCGCACATGGTCATCTGGGCGATGTCCGACCGGGCGATCCCGAAAAGCCTGCGCAGCATGCAGGGCTTCGGTGTACACACCTTCCGTTTGATCAACGCTGAAGGCAAATCGCGCTTCGTCAAATTTCACTGGCGCCCAACCGCCGGCACGTGCTCGCTGGTATGGGACGAGGCGCAGAAGCTTGCCGGTAAAGACACTGACTACCACCGTCGCGACCTCTGGGAAGCGATCGAGATGGGCGACTATCCGGAGTGGGAACTCGGTGTACAGATCATTGAGGAGGAAAACGAGCACGACTTCGATTTCGACATCCTCGACCCGACCAAGCTGATCCCCGAAGAAATCGTGCCGATCACGCCGCTGGGCAAAATGACCCTGAACCGCAACCCGGACAACTTCTTCGCCGAGACCGAGCAGGTCGCGTTCTGCCCTGGCCACATCGTGCCGGGCATCGACTTCTCCAACGACCCGTTGCTGCAAGGTCGGCTGTTTTCCTACACCGACACGCAAATCAGCCGACTCGGTGGACCGAATTTTCACGAGTTGCCGATCAACCGCCCGGTGGCGCCGTTCCACAATGGCCAGCGTGATGCCCAGCACCGTTCGGTGATCGACAAGGGTCGTGCCTCTTACGAGCCGAACTCGATTGATGGCGGCTGGCCGAAAGAAACGCCGCCAGCGGCTCAGGACGGTGGTTTTGAAAGTTATCCAGAGCGCATCGACGCAAACAAGATCCGCCAGCGCAGCGAGTCGTTCAGCGATCACTTCTCTCAGGCGACGTTGTTCTTCAACAGCATGAGCGATCACGAGAAGGAGCACATCATTGCCGCTTACAGCTTCGAGCTGGGCAAGGTTGAGCGCGAATTCATCCGTGCGCGGGAAGTGAACGAGATTCTGGCCAACATCGATCTGGAACTGGCCAAGCGCGTGGCGGCTAATCTAGGTCTGCCTGCACCTACCAAAGGCACGGTGGATGCGCGCAAGGTGTCTTTCGATCACTCGCCATCATTGAGCCAGGTTAATTTGCTGCCAGAAAACATCAAAACCCGAAAAGTGGCGATTCTAGCTGCCAACGGCGTCGATGGTGCCGCGATTGATGCAATGAAGAAGGCATTGGCCGCTGAAGGTGCGCATGCCAAGTTGCTGGGGCCGACTTCGGCGCCAGTGAAGACCGCTGACGGGAAAAGCCTGCCAGTGGATGCGTCCATGGAAGGCATGCCGTCGGTGATTTTTGACGCGGTGTTCGTGCCGGGTGGCGCGGCATCGGTGAAGGCGTTGAGCGGTGACGGCGTTGCGCTGCATTACCTGCTGGAGGCGTACAAGCATTTGAAGGCGATTGCGCTGCACGGCGATGCCAAGCAATTGCAGGATTTGCTGAAGCTGGAGGCGGATGCCGGGTTGCTGCAAGGCAAGGATGTGCCGTCGTTGACCAAGCCGTTCTTCGCCGCGATCGGGCAGCATCGGGTTTGGGCGCGGGAGCCTAAGGCCAAAGCCATTCCGGCTTAAAAGCAAAAGATCGCAGCCTTCGGCAGCTCCTACAGGGTGTACCTCAATCCCATGTTGGAGCTGCCGCAGGCTGCGATCTTTTTACGGTTTACGCGGGCTCAGAACCATCTGCGCAGGCACGGTGCGCACGGTCTGCTTCACAATCTTCAGCTCAAAATCCGGGTTCAGTCTCTTCACCCGCTTGCTCAGCAACGTCGCCAACCACGGATAGTCATTGGTACGCGGCGCCTGAATAGTGACGGCACACTCATAATTCACCACATCCGCAGCGATCGCATCCAGTTGCCTGCGAAGTTTGCGACTATCGGTGATGTTCAGCGCCACCGTAGTGCTCTCGGCAGTCGGATCGATCACCTTGGCTTTCGGCTTGGCTTCGGCTGCCAACAGCGCCGCTTCAGCCTTTTCCAGCTCAGCCTTGCGCGCTTCAGTGATGGCGCCATTCACGCCACCAGTCAGCGCCGGCGCTTTCGGCATCAACGCACGGGCACGGCTCAGCGCCGTGGCGGCGGCATTCACATCGCCCTTCTGCAGCACGATCTGGCTGCGACGCAGATACGCCTCGGCCAATTGGCGCTGGTACTGCTCAAGGGATTGGTCGTTGGGGGTTTCTTTCTGCAAAGCGGCCAACTGATCTTCGGCAGTGGCCAATTCGCTGCTGGCCAGGCTTTGTTCCAGCTGTGCGATGGCCGTAGCCCGCGCATCGGGGACTTCAGCCACCGGCGGCGTACTTTGGCAGGCGCCCAGCAGCACTGAAAATGCGACAAGGAGCAGATAACGGGAGGCGAACGGCTTCATTCCTGCGACTCTCTATTTGCGCAAAAAGCGGCCAAGTCTACACCCCGCGACGGGGCAGAACAAAACTCAGCAGAAACAGTGCGGCCGCCGTCACAACGATTGACGGCCCCGCCGGGGTGTCCTTGAACCACGACAGCGCCAGCCCGCCACACACCGCAAGCATGCCCAGCAGGCTCGCGCCCAGTGCCATCTGCTCCGGCGAGCGGGCGTGACGCTGTGCCGCAGCGGCGGGAATGATCAACAGCGAGGTAATCAGCAACACCCCGACGATTTTCATCGCCACCGCGATTACTACCGCAATCAACAGCATCAGCGCCATGCGCAGGCCCGCCACCGGCAGGCCTTCAACCTTGGCCAGCTCTTCGTGCACGGTGATCGCCAGCAATGGCCGCCACAGCGTTACCAGCAACACCAGCACCGCCGCACTGCCGCCAAGGATCCACGCCAGATCGGTCGGGCTGATCGCCAGCAGGTCGCCGAACAGATAGGCCATCAGGTCGATCCGCACTTCATGCATGAAGCTTAGTACCACCAGACCGAGAGAGAGCGTGCTTGGTGCGAGAATTCCCAAAAGCGTGTCAGACGCCAGCGGTTGACGCTGTTGCAGCGTGACCAGCAGCACCGCCAGCAACAGGCAGCCTACGGTGACCGCGACCGTCGGGCTGACATCCAGCAAAAAGCCCAACGCCACACCGAGTAACGCGGCGTGGGACAAGGTGTCGCCGAAATAGGCCATGCGCCGCCAGACCACGAACGAACCCAGCGGACCTGCAACAATCGCCAACGCCAGACCTGCAAGCAGGGCATACAACAGAAAATCAGCCATGCTTGCAGTTGTCTCCGTGAACGTGAGGTTGGCCAATAACCGGCCCTTTGACCACCGAGCCGTGCAGGTCGTGAGCGTGGTCGTGATGGTGGTGATAGACCGCCAGGCTCTGCGCGTTCTTGCCGAACAGCTCGACAAACGCCGGATCGCCACTGACCTGCTCGGGATGCCCGGAGCAGCAGACGTGACGGTTGAGGCAGACCACTTGGTCGGTGGTGCTCATCACCAGATGCAAATCGTGGGACACCATCAGCACGCCGCAGCCATGGCGGTCGCGCAAACGGGTGATCAGGCTGTACAGCTCGGCCTGCCCGGCGACGTCGACGCCTTGCACCGGCTCGTCGAGCACCAGCAATTCCGGCTCCCGCAGCAGTGCCCGCGCCAGCAGCACACGCTGCATTTCACCGCCGGAAACGCTTTGCACAGGGCTGTCGATAACGTGTTCAGCGCCGACCTCTTTCAGCGCGGCCAGCGCACGCGGACGATCAACGCCCGGCACCAGCCGCAGAAAACGCAGCACCGACAGCGGAAGAGTCGGATCGACGTGGAGTTTTTGCGGCATGTAACCGACGCGCAGTTTCGGTTTGCGCCAGACGCTGCCGCTGTCCGGTTTCAACAGGCCCAGCACGGCGCGCACCAGCGTGGTCTTGCCGGCGCCATTGGGGCCGATCAGGGTGACGATCTGCCCCGGCTCGACGCTCAGCTCGATATTGTCCAGCACAGCCTGCCCGGCAAATGTGACGGCGACCTGCTCCAGACGGATCAGCGCGTTGCTCATCAAGCCCCCTGGCAACCGGAGCACAGGCCGACGACTTCGACGGTCTGGGCTTCGACGATGAAACCGACGTCTTTGGCGCTGTTGATGATCGCGTCGCTGATCACTTTTTGCTCAAGCTCGATGGCAGCGTGGCAATCGCGGCAGATCAGGAACTGGCCCTGATGCGCGTGCTCCGGATGGACGCAGCCGACGAAGGCGTTCAGCGAAGAGATGCGGTGCACCAGGCCGTTTTCCAAAAGGAAATCCAGCGCGCGGTACACGGTTGGCGGCGCGGCGCGGCGGCCGTCCTGCTCGCTGAGTACAGCGAGAATGTCGTAGGCGCCCAGCGGCTTGTGACTCTGCCACACCAGTTCCAGCACCCGGCGGCGCAACGCGGTCAGGCGCAAGCCTTTCTGGGCGCACAAGGTATCGGCCTCGGACAAAGCGCTGTGCACGCAATGAGAGTGGTCGTGGGGACGGCTGGCAATCGGTGTAATAGGCATGGGCGGCGACGAGTTTTGATAGAGACGTTATTATGTTACCCGTTCTCGCCTCCTTGAGTGGTCATCGTGTCCCGACTTTTTTCTGTTTTTGTGGCTTTTGTCGCCAGTTTTCTGCTGATCGGTTCGGCTCAGGCCGAGGTCAAAGTCCTCACCAGCATCAAACCGTTGCAGCTGATTGCAGCGGCGGTGCAGGACGGCGTGGCGATTCCCGAAGTGCTGCTGCCGCCGGGTGCCTCGCCGCACAATTACGCGTTGCGGCCATCCGACGTACGGAAGGTGCAGTCGGTCGATCTGCTGTACTGGATCGGCCCGGACATGGAAGGCTTTCTGCCACGCGTGCTGAATGGTCGGACGCTGCCGAGCGTCGCGGTGCAGGATTTGCCGGGGATGAAATTGCGGCGTTTTGCTGAGGACAGCCATTCCCACGCCGAAGACGCCGACGAGCATGATCACGATCATCGTCCGGGCACGCTGGATGCGCATTTGTGGCTATCGCCGGTGAATGCGCGGGTGATTGCCGACAAGATGGCCGCTGACTTGAGCACCGCAGATCCGGCTAATGCCGAGCGCTATCAGAAGAACGCCAAGGCGTTTGACGAACGTCTGGACGCACTGGATCAGCGTTTGAAGAAGCGTCTGGCCAGTGTTGAAGGCAAGCCCTACTTCGTCTTCCACGAAGCGTTTGATTACTTTGAAGAGGCTTATGGCCTGAAGCATGCCGGTGTGTTCAGCGTGGCCGCCGAAGTGCAGCCCGGTGCGCAGCATGTTGCGGCGATGCGCAAGCGATTGCAGGAAGTGGGCAAGACTTGTGTGTTCAGTGAGCCGCCATTGCGTCCGCGTCTGGCCGAAACCCTGGTGGCGGGTTTGCCGGTGAAACTGGCTGAACTGGATGCGTTGGGCGGGTACACCCCGGCGACGGCTCAGGGCTATGAGCAGGTATTGGAGAAGCTGGGTAACGATTTGGCCGGGTGCCTGGAATCTCTGTAACCCCCGGCATCGGTGTTGCCCCCATTCGCGAGCAGGCTCGCTCCCACAGGATCACCGAAATCCTGTGGGAGCGAGCCTGCTCGCGAAGCTTTTAAAGGGCGAAAGGCAACGGTGTACTGACCTGCTGCCGCTGCGCCAAGCGCTGCTCAAACTCCCGCGGATCGTGAATCAACACGTCCTGCCCGGCGAACTGCTCCGCCGCGATCAACCGCGACAGCCAGAATCGCACACAGGCCACACGCAGCATGGTCGGCCACAACTCAGCTTCCGCCGCCGTAAACGGGCGCAGCGCCGCATAAGCGCCAAGGAATGCGCGAGCACGCGGCCCATCGATCAAACCGTCCTCGTCCGAACACCAGTCGTTCAAGGCAATCGCCACGTCATACAGCATCGGCCCCGAGCAAGCATTGTAGAAGTCAATCAGCCCGGTCAGGTGCGTGCCTTCGAACATCGCGTTGTCGCGGAACAGGTCGGCGTGGATGTTCGCCCGGGGCAGCGCAAGAATCTTGTCTTTGCGCTCGGTAATCTCGTCCAACGCCTGTTGCAGCAGCGCACGCGGTTCATCGCTCAGGTGCGAAAGAAACTCCGTGCCCTCCTCCAGCATCCAGTCGAGGCCACGGTCGGTCTTGCGCTTGATCATGCGCTCGCCCTGGGTCGCCAGGTGCAAGTGCGCCTGCAACTCGCCGACCTGCGCGCAATGCTGCGCGTTGGCGATCTTGATGTGCTTGCCGGACAGGCGCGGTTGCAACAGTGCCGGTTTGCCTTTCAGCTCACGCAGCGCCACGCCGTCAGTGGTGCGCAACGCGTACGGCACCGGCAGATCGGCTTCGTGCAGGACATCGAGCAGGTCGATGAAGAACGGCATCTCCTGCACCGGGCCGCGCTCGACCAGGGTCAGGACGAATTCGCCCTGCTCCAGGCTGATAAAGAAGTTGGTGTTTTCGCTGCCGGCGGCGATCCCCTGGAAATCAAGCAGACAGCCAAGCCCGTAAGGGGCGAGAAAGGTTTCCAGCTCGGGCCGAGCCAGGGGAGTGAACACAGACATGGTTAAAAACTGCTCAGTTCAGGCGTCGCGGTCAGACGACGCCGATTAAAAGTCGGGAATCTTACTTCCAGGTAAAGATTTCCCACGACGGAATCAGCATATCCGGCTGGTCGGAGCGAATGTAGTTCGCGTCCGTACCATCGGCGCGCACCAGGAAATACGGTTTGCCACCCTTTGGCGTGACCTTGATCGCATAGACGAAGCCACTGCGACTGTATTCCTGGATGACCTTGTCACCTTCCGTGTGCGTGTTGATCGTAACTTCCGGCTCCGAAGCGGGCGCATCATCCGCCGCCATCGCGGCCAACGGTGAGGCAGCAATCAGACCGACCAGCAGCAAGCGATTTAACGTACGCATGATAACCTTGTCCCTTTGTCGTCAACGGTCCCGCTATTCTAGCGCCGGACCCGCCGAAAAGGTTGATCCTGCTCATGAGCCAAGCCCCCCTCGTCCTGGTGGACGGTTCGTCTTACCTGTACCGCGCCTTTCACGCGCTGCCACCACTGACCACTTCCAAAGGCCTGCCGACCGGTGCGGTCAAAGGCGTGCTGAACATGCTCAAGAGTCTGCGCAAGCAGTACCCGGACAGCCCGTTCGCCGTGGTGTTCGACGCCAAGGGCGGGACATTTCGCGATGAGATGTACGCCGAATACAAAGCCAACCGCCCAAGCATGCCCGACGACATGCGCGTGCAGATCGAGCCGCTACACCAGAGCGTGATCGCCCTCGGCTTCCCGCTGCTGTGCGTAGAAGGCGTCGAGGCCGACGACGTGATCGGCACCCTCGCCCGCAGCAGCGCGGCGGCGGATCGTCCGGTGGTGATCTCCACCGGCGACAAGGACATGGCGCAACTGGTCGATGGCCACATTACCTTGGTCAACACCATGTCCGGTAGTTCGATGGACGTGGAAGGCGTGAAGGAGAAATTCGGCGTCGCACCGGAGCAGATCATCGATTATCTGGCGCTGATGGGCGATTCGTCCGACAACATTCCGGGTGTGCCGGGCATTGGCCCGAAGACCGCTTCCGGCTTGCTGGTCGGGGTCAACGGCGGCCTTACCGAGCTGTACGCCAATCTCGACATCGTTCCGACCCTGCCGATTCGCGGCGCGAAAACCCTGCCGGCCAAGCTTGAAGAGCACAAGGAGATGGCGTTCCTCTCCTATCAACTGGCGACCATCAAGGTCGACGTGCCGCTGGACGTCGAACTCGACGACCTGCAGATGGGCGCGGAAGACCCGGCCAAGCTCTACGAGCTGTACTCCCTGCTGGAATTCAAAAGCTGGATCAATGATCTGGATCGCGACGCCAAACGTCTGGAACTGAGCGCAGCCAGCGAACCTGCGCCGGCCGGCGATCTGTTCAGCGCGCCAGATATCGAAACTCCCGCTGCTCCGACCGAAGCCGCGTACGAGACGATCCTCAATCAAGCGCGTTTTGATGTCTGGCTGGAAAAGTTGAACAACGCCAAGCTGTTCGCCTTCGACACTGAAACCACCGGCATCGACGCGCAACAGGCGCAACTGGTCGGCCTGTCGTTCGCCGTGCAGGCCAACGAAGCCGCGTATATCCCGCTGACCCACTCCTACATCGGCGTGCCGGAACAGCTGGATCGCGACACCGTGCTGCGCGCACTCAAGCCGATTCTCGAAGACCCAAGCAAGCTGAAGGTCGGCCAGCACGCCAAGTTCGACATGAACATTTTGGCCAACTGCGCCATCGGCGGCGATCAGAACCAAGGCATCAACGTGCGCGGTATCGCCTTCGACACGATGCTTGAGTCTTACGTACTCAACTCCACCGCCACCCGTCACGACATGGACAGCCTCGCGCAGAAGTACCTGGACCACACCACCGTGAGCTTCCAGGACATCGCCGGCAAAGGCGCCAAGCAGCTGACCTTCGACCAGATCGCGCTGGAACAGGCCGGCCCGTACGCCGCCGAAGATGCCGACATCACCCTGCGCTTGCACCAGACGCTGTTCGAAAAGCTCAGCGCCATCCCGAGTCTGGCCAGCGTTTTGACCGACATCGAGATTCCGCTGGTGCCGGTTCTCGCGCGCATCGAACGCCAGGGCGCGTTCGTCGACGCGGAGCTGCTGGGCATCCAGAGCATCGAACTGGGCAACAAAATGGTCGCACTTGAGCGCGAAGCCTTCGAAATCGCCGGGGAAGAATTCAACCTTGGCTCGCCGAAACAACTGGGCGTGATTCTCTACGAGAAACTCGGCCTGCCAGTATTGAAGAAGACCGCCAAGGGCCAACCGTCCACCGCTGAAGAAGTGTTGGCGAAACTCGCCGAAGACGATCACCGCTTGCCGAAGGTGCTGATGGAGCACCGCTCGATGAGCAAGCTGAAAAGCACTTACACCGATCGCCTGCCGGAGCAGATCAACCCGCGCACCGGGCGTATTCACACTTCGTATCATCAGGCTGTGGCGTCGACCGGGCGCTTGTCCTCTAGCGATCCGAACCTGCAGAACATCCCGGTACGCACCGCTGAAGGTCGACGCATCCGTCAGGCGTTCGTCGCGCCGAAGGGCTATAAACTGCTGGCGGCGGACTATTCGCAGATCGAGCTGCGGATCATGGCGCACCTGTCCAAGGACGAAGGCCTGATGAATGCCTTCCGCAACAACCTGGACGTGCACACCGCCACCGCTGCCGAAGTGTTCAAGGTCGAACTCAACGAAGTGACCTCCGACCAGCGCCGTGGCGCCAAGGCGATCAACTTCGGCCTGATCTACGGCATGGGTGCGCAGAAGCTCGGCAAGGACATCGGTGTCGACACCAAGACCGCCAAGGCTTACATCGACACCTACTTCGCCCGTTATCCAGGCGTTCGCGAGTACATGGAGCGCACCCGCGCGCAGGCGGCGGATCAGGGTTATGTCGAGACGTTCTTCGGTCGTCGTCTGTACCTGCCGGAAATCAACTCGAACAAGCCGCAGGAGCGCGCTGCCGCCGAGCGCACGGCGATCAACGCGCCGATGCAAGGCACGGCCGCGGACATCATCAAGAAAGCCATGGTGGCTGTGGATAACTGGCTGGCGACGTCCGGGCTGGACGCCAAAGTCATCCTGCAGGTACACGATGAACTGGTGCTGGAGGTTCGTGAGGATCTGGTCGAACAGGTCAGTGCCGAGATCCGCGTGCACATGAGCGAAGCGGCGAAACTGGATGTGCCGCTGCTGGTCGAAGTGGGTGTGGGCAACAATTGGGATGAGGCTCACTGAGCCTTTTGAACACGGTTTGCCGCGACTTGTAGTCGCGGCAACGCCGGTAAAATCTGCTTATTTCTAAAAGCGCTTGAGATTATTCCAAAGCTTTTTGAAAAAAATCTGAACTAATCTGAAGGACACCACTCAGAGATACTGAATGGCTGGTGAAGCCCTTCGATGCTCCTATGTTGTGTTAAGTGTTGGCAGATATCTGAACCCCGCCCTAGCGGTTCGGAACTTAAACCCCGGAATTTCTCCCTCCCCAATGAAATCCGGGGCTTTTTTTGCCCAAAAATCGGCTGTGGCACGCTCAGGCTGCGTTGGAAGTGCAGCTCGAAATGCTCATTTAGGCCCCTGAACTCCGCTTTCGAGCTGCACTTCCGCCTTGCCTGCGCGCACCACAGCCAATTTTCCAGATCCCTGATTACTCAGCCGCCTCGGCGCCTTTGTCTGCCAGTTCCATCCAGCCGGCCAGTACAGTGTAGGCCTCTTCCAGGCCCATTCGTTTTGGCGCGGAGAACAGCTGGATGGTGACCAGATCGCCCCAGCCCTTGCGGATTTCCGACTGCACTTTGAGCAGGGTGTTCTTGGCTGCGCCGTAGGTGAGCTTGTCGGCCTTGGTCAGCAGGATGTGCATCGGCATGCCGGCCGCAACAGCCCAGTCGAGCATCAGCAGGTCGAAGTCGGTCATTGGATGACGGATGTCCATCATCAGAATCAAACCCTTCAAACTCTCACGGCCACCGAGGTACGCCTCAAGGTGACGCTGCCAGTGCATCTTCAGCGGGATCGGTACTTTTGCGTAACCGTAGCCCGGCAGGTCGACCAGACGGCGATCTTCGTCTAGCTTGAAGAAGTTCAACAGCTGTGTGCGACCCGGGGTTTTCGAGGTACGCGCCAGGCTGGCGTGAGTCAGGGTGTTCAGTGCGCTGGATTTGCCGGCGTTGGAACGACCGGCAAACGCTACTTCGAAGCCTTCGTCGTCAGGGCATTGATCGACTTTGGCGGCACTGAGCATGAACGTGGACTGTTGGCACAGGCCGAGGATGGGATTCTTGAGTTGCATGGGATTTCCGATGTGGGCGGCGCCGGGATTGGGCGCGGAACGCGGTGTCGCTTCCGTTTCAGTGACGCCAGTATATAATGCCGCAGATTTTGTGTGTGCTTTGTCCCAGCGAAGGATGAAGTTCACGAGAGCGACAGACTTTGATTGCGCATTAGAACGCAGAACGCTCTCAACCCTGAAAAGGTCGTTTTATGACGAAATGGCTGCTGGCTGCCGGAGTCTTGATGCCGCTTTACAGCGCACAGGCTACACAGGATCCGGAAGCCGTGTACAACCGTGTTTGTGGTGCCTGTCATTCCGGCCAACTACCCATGGCGCCCGAAAGAGGCGATCAGGAAGCTTGGACGCCGAGGTTGGCGAAAGGTATGGGGACGCTGGTGCAACACGTGACCCAGGGTTTCAAGGCGATGCCGCCGCGTGGTTTGTGCATGGACTGCAGTGCCGAGGATTACCAAGCCATCATCCTTTGGATGAGCGAGTAAACCCGGTCCATAACTTAACCCTTAGCCGTAGTTGGATTAGCTGATGAACAAATTGATCGTGAGTCTGCTGTTGACCGTGGGAATCTCAGGTTTCGCCCATGCTGCCGGTGATGCCGCAGCGGGCCAGGCAAAAGCCGCCGTTTGCGGAGCCTGCCATGGCCCGGACGGCAACAGCATGGCGCCAAACTTTCCGAAACTGGCCGGTCAAGGTGAACGCTACCTGACCAAGCAACTGCACGACATCAAGTCGGGCAAGCGCACCGTTCTGGAAATGACCGGCCTGCTGACCAACCTGAGCGATCAGGACCTGGCCGACATCGCCGCCTACTTCGCCAGCCAGAAAGGCAGCGTCGGCGCCGCCGATCCGAAGATCGTCGCTCGCGGTGAAGCGCTGTTCCGTGGCGGCAACCTCGCCAAAGGCCTGCCAGCCTGCACCGGCTGTCACTCACCGAACGGCGCCGGCAACGCCGCGGCCGGCTTCCCGCATCTGGGTGGCCAACACGCTCAATACATCGCCAAGCAGCTGACCGATTTCCGCAAGGAAGAAGGCGGTCGCAACAACGACGGCGACACGATGACCATGCAGACCATCGCCAAGCGCCTGAGCGACGAAGACATCGCCGCGGTCTCCAGCTACATTCAAGGTCTGCACTAAGAGCATTTGGCAGCGATAGATCTCGCGCAACGTTAACGCTCGATTAATCCGTCGCAGCAAGTATAAAAAGGGTGGCTTTGGCCGCCCTTTTTTGTGGCCGCTGCCGTTACACTACAGAACTCATGCCCGCCAGGATCTGTCTGAAAACAGGTCGCGCGAGGCGACCAAAATTGTCCAGGAGTAAAGCATGCGTAATCTGATCATCAGCGCCGCCCTCGTCGCTGCCAGCCTGTTCGGTGTGACCGCTCAAGCCGCCGAAGCACCTGCCGCCCCTTACGTGGAACTGGCCAACCCGGTGCCGGTTGCAGAGCCTGGCAAGATCGAAGTGGTCGAGCTGTTCTGGTATGGCTGCCCGCATTGCTACGCGTTTGAGCCGGTGATCAACCCATGGGTTGAAAAACTGCCCAAGGACGTCAACTTCGTGCGTATCCCGGCCATGTTCGGCGGCCCGTGGGACGCTCACGGTCAAATGTTCCTGACCCTGGAAGCGATGGGTGTCGAGCACAAGGTTCACAACGCCGTGTTCAACGCAATCCAGAAAGAACACAAGAAGCTGACCGACAAGAACGACATGGCTGACTTCCTCGCCACCCAAGGCGTGGACAAGGACAAATTCCTCGCCACCTTCGATTCGTTCGCCATCAAAGGCCAGATCGTCAAGGCCCGTGAACTGGCCAAAAAGTATGAAATCACTGGCGTGCCAACCATGATCGTCAACGGCAAATACCGCTTCGACATCGGCTCTGCCGGTGGTGCCGAGCAAGCGCTGCAACTGGCTGACCAACTGGTCGCCAAAGAGCGAGCGGCAACCAAGGCTGCTGCCAACTAAGCGCGGCAACTGCCATGCGCCGCTGGAAGTCGGAGCGCATCGTTGGCCTGCATGATCCGCAGGTCAACGAGCATCACCTGGAGTCCACGGGCCTGCCCGCAGACCAGCGTTTGCGTCTGCTCAGTTTCAATATCCAGGTCGGCATCAGCACCGAGCGTTATCGACATTACCTGACCCGCAGCTGGCAGCATCTGCTGCCGCACACCGGGCGCTCAGGCAATCTGCAAAAGATCGGCGACCTGCTCGGCGACTTCGATCTGGTCGCGCTGCAGGAAGCCGATGGCGGCAGCCTGCGTTCAGGCTATGTCAATCAGGTTGAACACCTGGCCCATCTCGGCGCCTTCCCCTACTGGTACCAACAACTCAATCGCAACCTCGGTCGGCTGGCCCAGCACAGCAATGGTGTGCTCAGTCGCCTGAAACCGTCGGCGATTGAAGATCACCCGCTGCCCGGCCCGAAAGGTCGCGGCGCGATCCTTCTGCGTTTCGGCGAAGGCCCCGAAGCGCTGGTGGTGGTAATGATGCACCTGGCTCTTGGCGCGCGAACCCGCAGCCTGCAGCTGGCCTATATTCGTGAGCTGATCGGTGGCTATAAACACCAAGTGTTGATGGGTGACATGAACACCCACGCCAGCGATCTGCTACAACATTCTCCATTACGCGATCTCGGCCTGCTGGCCCCGCAGGTGGAAGCGACATTCCCCAGCTGGCGTCCTCAGCGTTGCCTTGATCATATTTTGCTCAGCCCGACCCTGACCCTGGAAAAGGTCGAAGTGCTGGCCCAACCGATTTCCGATCACCTGCCGGTCGCGGTAGAGATTCGTCTGCCGGGTTCGCTCACGGCCGATGCATTGCCCGCGTTGAGTCCTGCCCCTCGCGGAACCCCTGAATGAGCGACGACGCCCAGCGCTGGAAAGAGAAGTACCTCAAAAGCATCGAACAACAGGACAAACTCGAACGCCGCTGGGCCGCCAGGCTCGACTTGCTGCGTCGCGGTCTGGTGCGCAGCACACTGGCGGCTGAAGGCACCGATAAAGTCGTTGATCAGTGCATGAAAGAGATGCGCGACGTGGTGCGCACCGACGACATGGACGCTGGCCTGGCCGCCCTGCTGCCGCGCCTGGAAAAAGCCGTGCTCGATTCCGAGCAGCGCCGCGAAACCCGTATCGATCAGGTCAGTACCGCGCTGACGTCGCTGGTCACCCAGTTGCAGGCTTTGCCGTTGCCGCGTGAAGTCGCTCAGCCACTGAAGAAATTCGCCAAACAACTGGATGGCCGCGTCGGTTCGGCGCGGGAAATGCCATTGCTGTTAAGTGAGCTCAGCGGTTTGCAGGGCAAGGCTTTGAGTCAGCTGGAAACGCCAGCCGAACCGGGACGCCCAGGATTGTTGCAGCGTTTGTTTGGTAGCCGTGACAGCGAAGAAGCGCCAGCCCCGAGCGCAGAAGCACCCGCGCCAACTCCGGCACCACGTGATGCGCAAGCGCCTGTCGCATCAGAAGCCGAGCCAGAACCAGCGCCCTTGCAGACTGCCGCTGTTGCAGGCCCGGTCATCACCGCCGCCGTGATCAAACAACTCGAGCCCGCGACTGAGATTCCCCCACCGCTCTCGGAGCCTCAGCCGGAACCTGACGTGGTTGCGTTTCAACCACCCCTCGCCAGCGCAGCAGCGCCCGTTGCCGCTGAAGCAGCGCAGGCCGAACCTGAAGTTGCCATGGCGCCGAGTGTCACGCCGACACCAGTCACGGTCTCCGGCTTCAACCCCGACGAATTGATCCACCCCGGCGACCCGACACCGCTGATCCTCGACAGCCTGCCCCTGCCCGAACCGATTGCTCAGGCACTGGCGGCCATCGACCCGGAGCAACCCGAGCACGACATCCTGTTCGCCCTGCCGGACACTCCAGAGCCGTCCTACAGCTCCGTGGCCAAGCACATCGAAGACACCCTGATCGGGCTGCTCGACGACCTGACCCTGCCCGAACGTCACCGTCCTCAAGCCGAAGCGATGCGTGAACGGCTCAAGCACGGCTTGAACTGGTACGAACTGATCCCGATCCTCGACGATCTCGCCACGTTGATGCTGGCGATCACTGACAGCGGTCAGCATGAATTCGAAGCCTATCTGCAACAGCTCAACGAACGCCTCGAAGCGTTCCAGAGCAACCTGCAAGCGGCCAGTGAAGGTCACGCCGATAACAGCTCGGCAGCGCGAGCGATGGACACGCAAATCCGTGAGCAGGTCGACGGCTTGCAGACCAGCATGCAGGAAGCTGCGGATCTGGATGACCTCAAGCAAGTGCTGGAGAACCATCTCGAAGGCCTGCTCGGCACTATGGACCAGCACCAGAAGCAGCGCGATGCCCGCGAGCAAGAAGTCGCCACGCGGCTGAAAAGCCTGTCCGAACGCGTGGCGCATATGGAGCAGGAAGCCCAGGGTTTCCGCGAACATCTTGAAGTACAAAGACAGAAAGCCTTGATCGATCCGCTCACCGGCCTGCCCAATCGCGCTGCGTGGAGCGAACGCCTCGAGCATGAGATCAAGCAGTGGCAGCAGCACGGCAACACCCTGAGCCTGGCGATGCTCGATCTGGATCACTTCAAACGGATCAACGATAACTACGGCCATCTGGCCGGCGACAAAGTGCTGAAAATCATCGCCACCGTGCTGCGCAAACGCCTGCGCGGCTCGGACTTCATCGCCCGGTTCGGCGGTGAGGAGTTCGTTCTGCTGATGCCGGCGACCCCGCCAGCGCTCGGCGCCAAGCTGCTGGAAACCCTGCGCGCCGCCATCGAAGCCTGCCCGTTCCACTTCAAGGGCGAGCGGGTGACCATCACCATTTCCATGGGGCTGGCGACATTCCGTGCCGGAGAACACAGCGATCTGGTGCTGAAAAGAGCCGATCAGGCGTTGTACCGGGCGAAAAATGCGGGACGCAATCGGGTCGAGCTGGGCTGAGCAATTTGTTCCATTTTGTTTAAATCCGCCCACTGACCGTCGAGACGCAAGGCAGTACGTTACACTGTTGCATTACTGTCTTGCGTGTACTGCCCTCTGCCATGAAATTCTTTGCCCTCCTCGCTTCGCTGCTCGTTCTGGCCGGTTGTGCCAGCGGCCCGCGCTACAACACCAGCCATCCTTCGGCCAATTACGACAGCCGCATTCAGTTTGTGGTCGTGCATTACACGTCGGCCTCGCTGGAGCGCTCGCTGCAATTGCTGACCCACGGCGAAGTCAGCAGCCATTACCTGATCGGCGACGACAAGAGCGGCACCATCTACAAGCTGATGGACGAAAACCAGCGCGCCTGGCACGCCGGCGAGAGCCAATGGCAGGGCCGTACCTGGCTCAATTCCAGCTCGATCGGCATTGAAATCGTCAATCCGGGGTTCAAGGACACGCCGACCGGACGGCTGTGGTATCCGTACAGCGAAGCGCAGATTCATTCGCTGATCGTACTGCTCAAGGACATCAGCAAACGCAACGGCATCAGCCCGCAGCACATCATCGGCCATAGCGACATCGCGCCTCTTCGCAAGCTTGATCCAGGGCCGTTGTTCCCGTGGAAACGCCTCGCCGCCGAGGGTTTGGGCCTGTGGCCAAATGAACAAGCCGTGGCGCGCCAGCAAATGCTCTTCAACAACGGCGAGCTGCCGAGCATCAGTTGGTTCCAGGCGCAATTGGCGCACCTTGGTTACGACACGCCGCAGACCGGCGAGCTGGATGTCGCAACGCGCCATGTCCTCGCGGCCTTCCAGATGCACTTCCGCCCTTCGCGCTTCGATGGCACGCCGGATGCGCAAACGGCAGCGCTGTTGCTGGTACTGAACCAGACAAAATAATGACGCCCGCCCGACGGTCAGGGCGAAATCGCAATCAGCAGCTATAACTCATTGGTAATTCTTCGGATATTCCATAATGGTTGCTACCCGAGAGACGCTGCGTAGCTGGTTTTATCGCCCCTGGTTTTTGGCGATGATCGCGGCTGTCCTCAGTGCCAGCCTGCTGATCGCCGGCGGTATGTTCGTGGCAATGCGTCAGGTCGAGCAAAGCGAAAGTCAGGAAATGAACGCGCAAGGCGAGCGTTTCCTCGCCCGCCTCGAACAATTATTCGGCCAGTTGCGTGAAAGTCTCGACGACCTCGAAGCCCAGCCGCTCCGCAGTTGTGACGATGAAATGATCGCCACCCTGCAGCAAGTCACCTTCAACTATCGCTTTGTCTATGAAGCGGCCTATATGGACGCGTCACGGATCTGCTCCAACCGTCCGCGTCAGGAAGGCGTGTCGGTAGTGCGGGCGCCGGATATCAAAGGGCCGACTTACAGCTATTGGCTGAACACCACCACCGAACCCGATGAAAACCGCGCGGCGCTGATGCTGGGGCGCGGCAATTTCCGCGTAGCCACTTCGCGCGGGCACCTGACCGACATGGTCGATCTGTCGCCCGGCAGCAGCCTTTTGGTAGTACTCGATCACGGCACCCGGGCCATTCCGGTACTCGGCCTGGCGCAAGCCTGGCCACCCACGGAACAATGGCCACCGAAAAGCCGCGATGCCTTGCAAGTCACACAAACCCGGCTGATCTATCGCATGCCCACCGACAACCCGGAATATCAGCTGGTGCTGATCACACCCAGAACCGGTATGCATATTCCTGCCATCTGGTGGTGGATGGTCCCGGCTTGTGTGCTGCTTGGCGCCTTTTCGGGATTCTTCGTTTTCCTGCTGGTGCGCCAGCGTCAGTCGATGGACGCCGAGCTTCACGGCGCGATTCGTCGCGGTGAGTTGCAGGTGCTCTATCAGCCGATCTTCGATCTCGACAGCCGCAACTGCGTGGGCGCCGAAGCCCTGCTGCGCTGGCGCCGCCCGGACGGCACACTGACCAGCCCTGACCTGTTTATCCCCATGGCGGAAAATACCGGGCAAATCCGCCAGATGACCGATTTCGTCCTGCAGCGTCTGCTGGAGCAATTGGGCCAGTTGCTGCGTGCCAATCCGCAGCTGTATATCTCGGTCAACCTCGCAGCCTGCGACGTGATGGTGCCGCGCATCGGTCTGGTCATGGCGCGCTTGCTCACATTGCATCGAGTCGCCGCGCGGCAGATTGCCTTCGAGGTCACCGAACGCGGGTTGATTGATGTGGTGGTGGCGCGGGAAAACCTGCAAGCCTTGCGCGATGTCGGCCATCAAGTGCTGATTGATGACTTCGGCACCGGCTATTGCAGCCTCGCCTACCTGCAGACCTTGCCGGTCGATTGCCTGAAAATCGACAAGGCGTTCATTGATGCACTGGGCCACGACGCGGCGAGCAGCGGCGTCGCCCCGCACATCATTCACATGGCCCAGGCGCTGGATCTGAAAGTGATTGCCGAAGGCATCGAGCTGGAATCACAGGCGCAATTGCTCAGCAGCGAAGGAGTGAAGTTCGGTCAGGGCTGGTTGTTCGCCCATGCGCTGAGCGCGGTGCAATTCATTGAGTTGATCACCCGTGGCCGACGCCTCGCGGGAAGGCGCATGGACGACGAAGCCTAAACGGCGAGCGCCATATAGAACTGCGTGCCCTGCCCCGGCCGCGAATAAACCCCCATACGTCCGCCATGCAGCTGGACGATTTCCTTGCACAGCGCCAGACCAAGCCCGGCACCGCCCTTTTTGCGGCCGACCTGCACGAACGGCTCGAAGATTCGGCCTTGCTGGCCGTAGGCAATGCCTTCGCCATTGTCCTCGACGCTGATGATCACCCGCTCGCCATGTCGACGCGCCTGTAAACGGATCTGACCGTCGCTGGCGGTATGACGCAGCGCGTTGTCGATCAGGTTGTCGAGCACGCGATCGAGCTGCGCCTGATCCGCCTGCAAACGTGGCAGCGGCCCCTGCACTTCGACATTCAGGGCGATGCCCTTGGCCGCCGCCGAATCGGCAAAGCGCAATTGCGCCTGCTCGAGCAAATCTTCGATGGAGCACGGCGCCAGCGTGAGTTTCTGCAGGCCGTTCTGATAACGCGAGAAGTTGAGCAGGTCATTGATCAACTGCATCAGGCGCTGCATTTCCTCGTTCACAGTGTCGAGCAGATCAGCCTCGCGCGACTCCGCTGGAAACTTCGCCCGTTCGCGGAACAAACCGAACGCCATGTGCATGCCGGTGACCGGCGTGCGCAGTTCATGGGAGGCGCGCAAGACGAATTCACTGCGTACCCGTTCGAAGGCGCGCTGCTCGGTGACGTCGTGCAACACCATCACCGCGCCGAGGATATGGCCTTGGGTGTGACTGACCGGGGTCAGGCTATAAGTCAGCAGGCGGGATTCGCCGTCGACCTCGATACTCAAATCCTCCGGCGCCCGCTCGAGGGTGCCGCCACGCAGCACCAGTTGCAGCTGCGCATCCAGCTCTGGGCGCTCCAGCGCCGTGCCCAGCCCCTGACCGAGACGATCATCCTCCCAGCCCAATTGTCGCTGGGCGACCGGATTGAGGTGCTCCAGATGCCCTTGTCGGTCGATCATCAGCAAACCGTCATCGATACTGTCGAGCACCGCCTGCAAGCGTTGCTGACCGGCGAGCAATTCGTCGACATTGGTCGCCTGATGCTCGCGCAGTGCCTCGGCCATCAGGCCGAAGCGTTTGGTCAGCAGATTCATCTCCATCGCCGAAGAAATCGGCAGGGTTACTTCAAAATTGCCTTGGCCGATATTGTCCGCCGCTTTCGCCAGAGCCTCGATCGGCGCGCCAAAACGCCGGGCAATGCCGTGGGCCGTGATGAAACCGATGATCAGCACCGCCAATCCGACAAATCCCAGCAGACCCGCAATCAACAAGGCTCGGTCACGCGCCTCACTCTGTACCGCGTTGATGTTGTCCAGTGCATGCTTGTGCTCGGTGATCAGTCCGTTGCGCAGCGTGTTGAAGCGCTCCCTGAAGTCAGCGCTGCTGCTTATGGAGCCGGCCGGGTCACGCGACAAATCGAATGCTTCCAGAAAGCTCAGATAATCCGCTTTTGCCCGACTGAAGCCATATAGCCGGCCATCGCCCTCTTGTTCTTGGGCGATGCCTTGGTCCAGCAACTCGAAGTAATGCTGCTTCGACGCTTCGAACGCCACGGGATCAGGCTTTTCCGCGAGCATGATGATCAGTTGATCACCCAGCGTCTGCCGCAACTTGAGCCCCAGATCCAAAGTGACGAAGTTGCTGCGCACCAAAGCTTCTTGCGTTCCGGCCATCTGCATCACGCTGACCAGCCCGAGCAACAGCCCGAGCAAGGCCACGGTGATCAGTGCGGAGATACTCAGAAACAACCGGGTCCGCAACTTCATCGCCAGTTTCATCGCCCGGCACTCACAGGTTGTACTGCTTGCGCTTGCGATACAGGGTCGAGGCGTCAATGCCCAGGGTTTTGGCTGCTTGGTCCAGGGTTCCGGCGGTGGCCAGAACTGCACCGATGTGAGCTTTCTCCAGCTCATCCAGACTCAATGCCGCGCCCACTCGTGGCGCGTTGTTGGCCGGTTGCTCGGCCATGCCGAGATGGCTGATCTCCACGCGCTCCTGCGGGCAGATGATGCTCGCCCGCTCGACCACGTTGCGCAGCTCACGAATGTTGCCCGGCCAGCGGTAACCGAGCAGCGCTTCACGGGCCTCGTCGCTGAAGCCGCGCGCCGGACGTGCATATTCCTTGACGAAGCGCGCGAGGAAACGGTCGGCCAGGGTGAGAATGTCCTCGGCACGTTCGCGCAGTGGCGGCAAGTGCAAGGTGATGACGTTCAGTCGATAGAGCAAGTCTTCACGGAAGCGGCCGTCACGGACCATGTCCTCCAGATTGAGGTTGGTCGCCGCCAAAATGCGTACGTCGGCGCGACGGGTGACGGGATCCCCTACCCGTTCGTATTCCTTGTCCTGAATAAAACGCAGCAACTTCGGTTGCAAGGTCAGGGGAAAATCGCCGATCTCGTCGAGAAACAGTGTGCCGCCGTCGGCCTGATTGACTCGACCCAAGGTGCTTTCGCTGGCACCGGTAAACGCACCACGGCTGTGGCCGAACAACTCGCTTTCCATCAATTCTGCGGTCAACGACGGGCAGTTGATGGTCACGCAGGATTTCTTCTCGCGTTTACTCCAGCCGTGAATAGCCCGGGCCAGCTCACCTTTACCAGTGCCGGACTCGCCGAGGATAAGAATGTTGGCGTCAGTGCTGGCAACCTGGCGAGCCGTTTCCAGTACGACCTTCATCGCCGGGCTGTGGGAATCGAGACCGTCCTTCGGTTTGCGTATCTCGCCTTCAAGCGCTTCAAGACGCGCGGACAGTTGGCGCACTTCCAGTTGCTTGGCGGTGGCCAGACGCAGTTGATCCGGGCTGCACGGCTTGACCAGATAGTCGGCAGCGCCTGCCTGGATCGCATCGACGGCAGTATCGACAGCCGAATGCGCGGTAACAATCACCACGCGCATCCACGGCGCCTGAATGCGCATCTGCGCCAACACGTCGAGCCCATTGTCTTCGCCCAGGCGTAAATCAAGGAAGCACAGGTCGAAGACCTGGCGTTGCAACAAGGCGTCAGCCTGAGCCGCGCTGTTGGCTGTGGCAACCGTATAGCCTTCATCTTCGAGGCAATAACGGAAGGTACGCAGGATGGCGGACTCATCGTCCACCAGCAGAATGCGGCCTTGATGCTCAGTGGCAGATTCCATTTTTCCTACGCTCCATAGTGATTGGTCTTATGTTAGTCCCGGAGAAATCGGGCAAGTTGCATGGTTGATTCTGAACGATGCCAGCCATAGGAGGGTAGCTCTCTCCTGCCTTTACAGCCAAGTTATTGGTTTTGTTGATTTTTTAAACAATCACCGATTTGCAGGGCATTCCCTGCGTACTTTTCTGACATCTGCGCCCTGCTCTCAATTCCATAAGATTGAAATCTCCTACGAAAAAATCGTGCATTGCGCACGATCCCAGATGACCCATCGTGCAGGATGCGTCGCGGACTTTTTTCATCTTGCTTACAAGTCATTGATTTTATTGAATATTTTTCAAATAAAAAACTGGCATGCAGGCTGCAATACCTCACTCATCCCGGGCAGATCAGAACTGCCCCAACCGAATAAGAGTGAGGAACCCAGGATGACTCGCCAACGTGCCGCCCAAGTGCGTATCTCGCCACTGCACATCCAGCAAGGTCTGTTCGGCGTACTTGCGCTGTTGATCACCCTGATTGCCTGCCAGCAGTACCTGAGCTGGGAAAACAGTCAGCGCTCAGAGCCGTTGATCTCGGTGCAGCATGCGACACAAGTGCACTTCAGCGCCGTCAGCAGCAGCCATACCGAAAGCACCTCGATGCGCATGATGGACGTCGATCAAGTGCAACCACAGGATCAGATGCCACGTGAAGAGCGCTGGGTTTTCTAATTGATTGAACAGATTCAGACGCAACGCGTCGGAACACGTAACACCCCCAAATAGAGAAGTAAGGAGAATCACCATGTTGAGCTGGGCAATTACATTCTTGATCATTGCCATCATCGCTGCAGTACTGGGCTTCGGTGGTATCGCGGGCACCGCCACGGGTATCGCCAAGATTCTCTTTGTCGTGTTCCTGGTGATGTTCATCGCTTCCTTCTTCTTTGGCCGTCGCGGCCGAGGTTAACGATGAGTGCGTTAAAGACACTGGCAGCCGCCCTGCTTCTGGGCGGCAGTGCCATGGCGATGGCGGCCAATGACGGCCAGACGCGGGTCAACGAACTCCTGAGTTCCGACCCGCAATATCGCGAAACCTGGGAAGGCGTGGTGAAGAAGGAAGAACGCCTGCCGGAATGGGTGATGAACCTGTCCGGCACGCCTGACCAGCAGATGAATGCCGTGACTGAAGATGGCGATCAATATCTGGTCGGACCGCTCTGCGAATCAGCGGACAAATGCCTCAACCACCGCTTGATCGTCGCCTTCAGTTTCGACAAGAAAGATGCTTACGCCATGCTCGTCGATGTGCCCGAAGGATTGCCGGCCGACAAGTCGCCAACGCGACATGCCACCTACCGCTTCCTCGGCAAACCCGACCAGGGCATGCAGGATCTTTTGATGGAAACCCTGAAGAAAGATCCGAAGTGGTACTGATTTGAACATGAAGGCAGCAGCCCTGCTGCCTTCCATTGCGCCCACCTGAGGAAGGCAGGCGCATGACCAAGGGGCCGGGACGTTCTGACTGTTACAGGGTCGGAGTGACCTACGGGTACAGGGAGTGCCTGCGCAAGGGCCGGGTCAGGGTAAAAGCTGCGCCGCAGGTTCGCCGACCCACAGTGGTTCGACGGACTTGCGCTGAGCTTTCAATCAGATAAAACCTTGATCCAGAGCGTCCAGCTCGTTCCTTTTATCGCTGACACTGCGCGCGAAAACATTACGCGGTGTTTCCTGGCGACCGTATATCGACAAAAAAACCGTTTAAACAGTAGGACTTCTAGTCTTCCAACGTAGGCTTTTTCCTAAGTTTTTAGTCGATTTTTCTTGTTCAAAAAACAACCAACCTTCGCTGTGATGACCGGTTCACGGCACTTCTGCCGGCCGAAATGTCACAATCGAACCGGTTGGGACGCCAGTTTCATTAAAAAAAGCTCATGCCGATTCGGCATAGGGTAGGCGTTTACGGCATTAGACGGCGCAACCTTGCATCGGAATAGTTGCGCCTTTTTTCGCCTGCCGAAGAGCCGTAAATACGCGCTTCGGGGCACCTTATACGGAGGCAGATGCACAGACTTTTCCGCTAAAGAGCGTTCCAGTTCCTGCATGTGCCTGAGTCAAACGCAAGTAAGGGTAAAGATAATGAAGAAGGCAAAAATTAGCCTCGCCTGGCAGATCCTCATCGGTCTGGTTTTGGGTATTGCAATTGGTGCGTTGCTCAACCACTTCAGTGCCGAAAAGGCCTGGTGGATCAGCAACGTCCTGCAACCGGCAGGCGATATCTTTATCCGTCTGATCAAGATGATCGTGATTCCGATCGTCATCTCTTCCCTGATCGTCGGCATCGCCGGCGTGGGCGACGCCAAAAAGCTCGGGCGTATCGGCCTGAAGACGATCATCTATTTCGAAATCGTCACCACCATCGCCATCGTCGTCGGTCTGGTATTGGCCAACCTGTTCCATCCAGGTACCGGCATCGACATGAGCACCTTGGGTACGGTGGACATTTCCAAGTACCAGGCGACTGCCGCCGAAGTACAGCATGAACACGCGTTCATCGAGACCATCCTCAACCTGATCCCGTCGAACATCTTCGCGGCCATGGCCCGCGGCGAAATGCTGCCGATCATCTTCTTCTCCGTGCTGTTCGGTCTCGGCCTGTCGAGCCTGCAGTCGGACCTGCGCGAGCCGCTGGTGAAGATGTTCCAGGGCGTCTCGGAAAGCATGTTCAAAGTCACCCACATGATCATGAACTACGCGCCGATCGGCGTATTCGCGCTGATCGCGGTGACCGTCGCCAACTTCGGCTTCGCCTCGCTGTTGCCGCTGGCGAAACTGGTGATCCTGGTTTACGTCGCCATCGCCTTCTTCGCCTTCGTGGTGCTGGGCCTTATCGCCAAGCTGTTCGGCTTCTCGGTGATCAAGCTGATGCGCATCTTCAAGGATGAGCTGGTACTGGCCTACTCCACCGCTTCTTCGGAAACCGTGCTGCCGCGCGTGATCGAGAAGATGGAAGCCTACGGCGCACCGAAAGCCATCTGCAGCTTCGTGGTCCCGACCGGTTACTCGTTCAACCTCGACGGTTCGACCCTGTACCAGTCGATCGCCGCGATCTTCATTGCTCAGCTGTACGGCATCGATCTGTCGATCAGCCAACAACTGCTGCTGGTCCTGACTCTGATGGTCACCTCCAAAGGCATCGCCGGCGTACCGGGCGTGTCCTTCGTGGTGCTGCTGGCGACTCTGGGCAGCGTGGGTATTCCGCTGGAAGGTCTGGCGTTCATCGCCGGTGTCGACCGCATCATGGACATGGCGCGTACCGCTCTGAACGTGATTGGTAATGCTTTGGCGGTACTGGTTATCGCGCGTTGGGAAGGCATGTACGACGACGCCAAGGGCCAGCGCTACTGGAACTCCCTGCCGCACTGGCGCAGCAAGGAAAAACTGCCAGCGGGCGAGATTTCCAAGAACTGATTGCTGAACCCTGTGGAGATTGGCTTTTCTGTGGGAGCGAGCCTGCTCGCGAAGGCGGAGTGTCATTAAGCATTGAAGTGACTGGCAGGACGCTTTCGCGAGCAGGCTCGCTCCCACAGGGGATGTGAGCCAAGCCACAAATAAGGCACACACAAACCCCGGAGAAATCCGGGGTTTGTCGTTTCTGGCGACCCCGTTATCATTCGCCGCATTCTTCGGGGGATTTGACTGATGCTTAATGGCCTGTGGCTTGGCTTCTTCATCGTGGCAGCCGTATCGGCGCTGGCGCAGTGGCTGATCGGCGGCAACGCCGGGATCTTTGCGGCGATGGTGGAAAGCATTTTCGCCATGGCCAAGCTCTCGGTCGAGGTCATGGTGCTGCTGTTCGGCACCCTCACCCTGTGGCTGGGCTTCTTGCGCATCGCCGAGAAGGCCGGGATCGTCGAATGGCTGGCCAAGGTGCTCGGCCCGCTGTTCCTGCGGCTGATGCCGGAAGTCCCGGCCGGTCACCCTGCCCTTGGCCTGATCACTTTGAACTTCGCCGCCAACGGCCTCGGTCTGGACAACGCCGCCACGCCGATCGGCCTGAAAGCCATGAAGGCGCTGCAGGAGCTCAATCCCAGCGCCACCATCGCCAGTAACGCGCAAATCCTCTTCCTGGTGCTCAACGCCTCCTCCCTGACCCTGCTGCCCGTGACGATCTTCATGTACCGCGCTCAGCAAGGCGCGCCGGATCCAACGCTGGTGTTCCTGCCGATTCTGTTGGCGACCAGTTGCTCGACAATTGTCGGCTTCCTCTCGGTGGCGTTCATGCAGCGTTTGCGGATCTGGGATCCGGTGGTGTTGGCTTATCTGATTCCCGGCGCGCTGATTCTCGGTGGCTTCATGGCGCTGCTCGGCACGCTTTCGGCGACGGCTTTGGCGGGATTGTCGTCGATCCTCGGCAATCTCACGCTGTTCGGGTTGATCATGCTGTTTTTGCTGATCGGCGCTTTGAAGAAGGTGAAGGTTTACGAGGCGTTTGTCGAAGGCGCCAAAGAAGGCTTCGACGTGGCGAAGAATCTGCTGCCGTATCTAGTGGCAATGCTTTGTGCGGTTGGCGTACTGCGTGCATCCGGGGCGCTGGACTTCGGGCTGGACGGCATTCGTCATCTGGTCGAGTGGGCCGGTTGGGACACGCGGTTTGTCGATGCGTTGCCGACGGCGATGGTCAAACCGTTCTCCGGCAGTGCGGCGCGGGCGATGCTCATCGAAACGATGAAGACCTCAGGCGTCGACAGCTTCCCGGCGCTGGTCGCGGCGACGATTCAGGGCAGTACCGAGACCACGTTCTACGTACTGGCGGTGTATTTCGGCGCGGTGGGGATCCAGCGGGCGCGGCATGCAGTGGGGTGTGCGTTGCTGGCGGAGTTTGCCGGTGTCGTGGGTGCGATCTTCGTCTGCTACTGGTTCTTCGGCTGAACAAATATCCAATGTGGGAGCGAGCCTGCTCGCGAAAGCGGTGTGTCATTCACGTTGATGTGTCTGACACGACGCCTTCGCGAGCAGGCTCGCTCCCACAGGGATTGGTGTTGGGGCTTAAGGTCTTTGGGGGGCCAGCTTTTGGCCTTGGTCGACGGCCCACGCGATGACTTTCGCGGTCAGTCGATCACTGGCCTGACCAAACCCGGCGACCACCGCCGGCACCTGAACATCGCTCAATGGCTGACGCTCTTCAAAGCGGCGACTGGCCAGGATGCGCTGGTCATAACCGCGCACCAGCAACGCATCAACGCGCAACACGACGCTGGCCTGTGAGCCTTGGTATTCGGTCTGAAACGCCTGCAAATTCCCGCCCAATTCCAGATCCGCAGCAAAGTTGCTGTCATCGGTACTGAGCAACGTCACCCGGCCATCGCGCTGAAACCCGTCGAGCAAACGATTACGCACCAGCACCGGCGCCGGATCGCTCCAGCGTGAACCCTTGTAGCTGCTGATCACGTCGCCCTGCGGAATCACCGCAATCGTCGGCCGGTTCAACGCTTCACTGGCCTGCAACTTGTTCAACCGCAGCGACCAGGACTGAGTCGCCGGTGAAATGGTCGAGGCGGGCACCTGGGCAGTCGGCAGGCGATAGACATCCGACGGCTCGGACTTGGGCAGAATCGAGCAGGCGCTGATCAAGGAAAAACCGGCAGCGAAGAGGGCAAGTCGAGTCAGCTTCATGGCGTGAATTCCTTGTTCTTGTCACGGCCCAGCAAATAGCCGCTCGGGTTGGCCTCAAGGCGTTGCGAGATCGCGCGCAACGAAGTCAGCGTCTCGCGCAGTTCGCGGATCGCCGGCGCCAGGCCATTCAGGCCCTGCATGCCGTTGTCGAGGGGGTTTTCGTTTTTGCTGAGTAAGGTGCTGATGGTGGTCGTGCTTTGTTCCAGCGACTTCATCGCTTGCTCGGCGCTGCCCAGTGCCTGTTTGCCCTGATCGTTGATCAAGCCGTTGGCGTTGCGCATCAGCAGCGACGTCTGTTCGAGCATGCTGCCGGCCTGTTTGCCGACGGTTGCCAGTTGCTGCATGGCCTGTTTGATGTCGCCGCGTTGATCGTTGATCGTCCCGGTGGTTTGCTCCAGATGGGCGAGGGTTTTGCTCACGCGCTCGACGTTCTCGGCAGAGAACATCTGATTGGCGTTCTGCAGCAGCGCAGTGATGCCGGTCATCAAATCGTTGGAGTCATTGAGCAAGCGCGAAATAGGCGAGGGCGAGGCGACAATGGTCGGCAGATTACCGTCATGCCCACGCAGTTTCGGGCTCTCGGGCGTGCCGCCGCTGAGCTGGATAATCGAAGTGCCGGTGATCCCAGCCAGTGCCAGTTTGGCCTGGGTGTCTTCCTTGACCGGTGTATCACCGGCCAGACGAATCCGCGCCAGCACCCGCCGCGGATCCTTTGGATCAAGGCGCAGATTGATCACATCGCCGACCTTGATCCCGCTGTATTGCACCGGGCTGCCCTTGGACAGGCCGCTGACCGCCTCGCTGAAGACAATCTCGTAATCCTTGAACTCGGTGTCAACGCTGGACTTGGCCAGGAACAGACCGAAGAGCAGGGCGCCTGCCACCACGATCACGGTGAACAGGCCGATCAACACATGATGCGCTCGGGTTTCCATGTCAGACCTCGTTGAGCAATTTGGCGGCGTCCAGCGCCGAGCGGCCGCGCGGGCCGTGGAAGTATTCGTGAATCCATGCGTCGTCGGTTTCCGAGACGACGTCGATAGGTCCTGCGACCAAGACCTTTTTCTGCGCCAGCACCGCCACGCGGTCGGTAATGGTGTAGAGCGTGTCGAGGTCGTGGGTCACCAGAAACACGCTGAGGCCCAGCGCATCGCGCAGGGTCAGGATCAATTGATCGAATTGCGCCGCGCCAATCGGATCGAGGCCGGCGGTGGGTTCGTCGAGAAACAGAATGTCCGGATCCAGCGCCAAGGCTCGGGCCAGCGCGGCGCGCTTGATCATGCCGCCGGACAGCGACGCCGGGTATTTGTCTGCCGCCGACAGCGGCAGACCGGCCAGCGCCAGCTTCACCGCCGCCAGGTGCTCGGCGTCGTTGCGGCTGAGGCCAGCGTGTTCGATAAGGGGCAGGGCGACGTTCTCGGTGACGGTCAGCGAGGAGAACAACGCGCCTTTCTGAAACAGCACGCCAAAACGTCGCTCGACCAGCGAACGCTCATGCTCGGACAGGCTCGGCAGGTTCTTGCCGAACACTTTGACCATGCCTTCGCTGGGCCGGCGTAATCCGACAATGCTGCGCAGCAACACCGATTTGCCGCTGCCGGAGCCGCCGACCACGGCGAGGATTTCGCCTTTGTACAAATCCAGATCGAGGTTCTCGTGCACGCTCTGGCTGCCGAAGCGATTGCACAAGCCACGGACTTCGATCACCGCCTCCGAGGGCGCGCGGGGTAGACGACTCACCAGCCCATCTCCATGAAGAACAGTGCGGCCACCGCGTCGAGCACGATCACCACGAAAATCGATTGGACCACGGCAGAGGTGGTGTGGGCGCCGACCGATTCGGCACTGCCGCTGACCTTGAAGCCTTCCAGGCAACCAATCGCGGCAATGATGAAGGCGAAGATCGGTGCCTTCACCAAGCCGACCAGAAAGTGCTGAACGCCGATGTCCGACTGCAGGAGCGTCAGGAACATCGCCGGTGAGATATCCAGCGACACTGCGCAGACCACGCCGCCGCCGATAATCCCGCAGAGCATCGCCAGGAAGGTCAGCATCGGCAACGCCACCAGCATCGCCAGCACGCGCGGCACCACCAGCAGCTCCATCGGGTCGAGGCCGAGGGTGCGGATCGCATCGATTTCTTCGTTGGCCTTCATCGAGCCGATCTGTGCGGTGAAGGCACTGGCGGTGCGCCCGGCCATCAGGATCGCCGTGAGCAGCACGCCGAATTCGCGCAGAAACGAGAAGCCCACCAGGTCCACGGTAAAAATCGTCGCGCCGAAACTGGCCAGCACCGTCGCGCCGAGAAACGCCACCACCGCGCCGACCAGAAAGGTCAGCAGCGCCACGATCGGCGCGGCGTCGAGACCAGTCTGTTCGATGTGCGCAATCATTGGGGTGATGCGCCAGCGCTTGGGCCGGAACAGGCTGCGCGCGATGGTTTCCATGATCAGGCCGACAAAACCGAGCAGTTGCAGGGTGTCTTGCCAAACGGTGTCGACGGCGCGACCAATGCGCGTCAGCAGCTGCACGCTGACGCTGATTTCCGCTTCCTTGATCGGCACGCAGAAATCAGTCATCGAGCAGTAAACGGTTTGCAGCAGCGCGCGGTCGGCGGAGGTCAGGGTGCAATCGGGGTGTTCGGCAGATTTGCCGAGGCGCTCGGAGCCGAGCAGCTCGACCAGCAACGAAGCGCCTGCGGTGTCGAGGGCGCCGAGACTGTTGAGGTCGATCGGGGTATTGGCGTCGTACTGGCCGTGGAGTTTTTCGCTCAGTTGCTTGAGCTCGGCGTAATGGGCAAGCGTCCAGTCCCCCGTGACCCGCAAGCGGGCAGGGGTTATCGACGTGTCCAGTTGGGCGTTACCGCTGATCGAGCTGCTGGTCATAAGCTCCGTGCTTGTTCGGCCTTTATGCGAACTAACGTAATAGCACGAACCGGATTACTTTTCTTTGATCGCTGTGCTGTCTGTGATTTCGAAGCGCAGTACGCCGATCAGTTGGCCATCCTCGGTCAACACCCGCACCTGCCATTTGCCCGCCGGGTTGCCGGGGAAGTTCTGCTTGTGCGTCCAGGCACGGTAGCCTTCCTTGCGCCCGCCGTGGATGTCGAGGGCGATGCGGTCGACCTCTTTGCCGTTGAATTGCCAAACGTGATAAATCCGCTCATCCAGCCCGCGCGGCGCATTAATCGCGGTGTAGGCATACAGGCCATCGCCACGAATCTGCTCGGCGCTGACCGTGTCGAGGCTGGCGCCGGGGGTGCGGTCCTGCATTTGCGTACTGATCGCGACGTCGGTCATCCACAGCGTCGCCGGCGGCACCCACGAGCGCAGCGCCCAGCCGACGCCACCGATACCGACGGTGATGCACAGGATCGCCAAAGCATTGCGCAACGTGCGGATCGGGAAGATCGACGCCAGACTCGGGAACGACAACAGCACGGCAATGCCCAGCGCCCACTTGAAGCTCTGCGCGGTGGTCAGGTGCATGATTACCGGCAATGCGGTGAGCAGGGCGGCGAACAGGGTCAGGGTGTGCAGCGCGAGAAACGCCCAGCGCCGTGGCGCCAGCCATTTGTAATAGAGCGGATCGACGATCGAGATCAGTGCGGCGACGCTAAGCAGGCCGGTGAAGAACAACTGGCCGCTGTTCCAGGTCGTGGTGATGAAAAAGAACGGCAGGACGAAAAACAGGCTTTCCTGATGGATCATCTGCGTCGCGTAACGCAGCAGCGGCTGGGGAATCTCGCGTTTGAAGATGCGAGTGAAGAGGCCGGTCAGGGTGTTTTCCAGCATCAGCCAGATCCAGCTGAGCAGCATGATCACGGTGATCCAGCTCGCCAGGCCCTGCTGACGATCGACCATGATGAAACTGCCGACCCCGGAAATGAAACCGCCGAGCGCAATAACCCCGGGATAGCGCTTCATCAGTTCGAGGACGCGCTGGATCAGGAGCTGTATTTTCGGCATTTGGGCGGTTCACGACTGGATAGGAAAAAACCTCGACAGAGTAGCGCCCGCCGGGCGATGTGGCGAGGCTGCCGGTCACTTAAAGCCAACGCATTCCCCCTGTGGGAGCGAGCCTGCTCGCGAAAGCGGTGGGTCATACAACATTGCATTGACTGACACGACGCCTTCGCGAGCAGGCTCGCTCCCACAGGGGTCAGTGTTCGGCGGATTTTCGGCGGTGATGCAAACGCCAACCGATCAGGATCAACAACACCAGACCCAAACCACCCGCGCTCAACCACAACACCTGATCATCACTGATCAATGGCTTCTCGATCCGCAAATACCCCGGTTGCAACAGCAACTCGCGCATGGCCTTGTTCGCCGCTTCCAGGGTCACTCCTTGCAGCTCGCGCGCGGGGTTGGCAAAACGGCCGTCCTGGTAATCAGCGAGGGCGCTCCAGTAGTAATCCGCCATCGCGCTGTTGCCCTGTACCGCCCAAGCCTGATGGGCGATCGAGGCCTGCTTGATCCGCGCAAAGGTGTCCGGGTCGAGACCGTTTTTCAGCAGATCAGCCTTGAGGTCTTCCAGTACCTGAATGGCTTCATCAACGTCATCGCGATCCAGATCGGCGTTGAGGCTCATGAAACCGACGCCGCCAAATACCTCACGCTCAGCCCACGGCCCGTAGGACAAACCATGGTTGAGGCGGATCTGTCGGTACAGCGCCCAGTCGAGGTAATCCTTGAGAATGTCAAAGGTCTGGTCGTACTGATCATCGATCACCGGCTCCGGCACCAGCCAGTGCAGTTTGGCGCTGTCACCGATAAAGCCACGGGTGAGGGTACGTTCATGGGCGGCGCTGGTACGGATGTCCGGTAGCGGGCGGTGTTCGCTCGGCTCGACCGCTTCGAGCGCGCCCCAGGTGCGTTCCAGATAGGCCGGCAGCAGTTTGTCGAGTTCGCCGACGACGATCAGGGTCATGTTGTTCGGTGCGTACCAGGCCCTGCGCACTTTCTCCAGTTGTTCCTGAGTCAGGTGACCGACTTCGGCACGCTGCGGGCATTTCAGGCCCAGTTCGATGGCGAGCTGATTGCTCGCGGTGTGGCCGAGATCCTGACGATCGAGAAAGCGTTGCAGCCGTGTGTAATGGCCGCCGTCTTCACGTTCAACCACACGCTTGGCGGCGTTGATGGCGTTGTCGTCGATGCGCGTTTGCGTAAGCAGAGCGAGCAGCAGGTCGAGTACTTTGCGCTGATTTTTCGCCGGCGCTTCAATGACGAACGTGGTGTCGGCATTACTGGTGAACGCATTCCAGTCACCGCCCAGTGCCTGCATGCGCTCCTCTAAACCGCCTTCGCCGGTGGCGTCGATGCCGCTGAACAACAAGTGTTCAAGCAGGTGCGGCAGCTCCTTGTCAGCGCAATCGAAATCATCGAGGCCGACGCCGACCACCAGCCGGATCGCCACGTGCCCACGTTCGGTGCCGGGCTTGAGCATCAGTTGCAAACCATTGGGCAGCGCATAGCCTTCGACCTGAAAACGATCCAGGGCAAAGGCGGGCAGGGAACCGAGCAACAGACAGGCGAACAACAGGCAACGCATAACAGGCTTCCATACGGCTGATTTGGAGATCCGTGTCGTCAGTCAGGGGCCCATCGCGAGCAGGCTCACTCCTGCATTTGGAATGCGTCCCCCTGTAGGAGTGAGCCTGCTCGCGATAGCGGCCTGAAGGCTGAATCAATGTAACTGACTAAACCCAGCCCCAGTCGTTCAAGGCGAATGCGTTATATCGGCAATATCATCCGCCGCCAGCGCCCCGGTATCCGCCGTTTCCAGCACCACATACGCACTGCCGCAAAACAGCGAATTCAAGCGCTTCATGTCGGCAATCAACTCCAGGTGCAGCGAACTGGTCTCGATACTCTGCACGATCTTGCGTTGCAAACGGCTGACATGCGCATGGGCCAACCGGCGTTCCTGCGCGCGAAAGCGGCGTTTCTCGCGCAGCAACTGCCGAGCGCTTTCGCGGTCGCTGCTGAGAAATACCGACAGGCCCAAGCGCAAATTGGCGATCAATTGCTGCTGCAGCCCGGCCAGATCCTCCAGGCCTTCTTCGGAAAACGAGCGACGCTGCGAAGTCTTCTGCTGCTGAATTTTGCGCAGCATGCGTTCGATCAGATCACTGGCCAGTTTCAGGTTGATCACCAGTTCGATGATCTCCGCCCAGCGCCGGCTGTCGTGCTCGCCGAGGTCCTCACGGGGCATCTGTGCCAGATACAGCTTGATCGCGCTGCACAGCGACTCGATGTCATCGGTCAGCCGACGGATTTCCTGGGTGACGGCGGTCTGCTTGCCGCGCAACACATCGAGCGTCGCATCAAGCATGTTGTCGAGCAGATCGCCCATGCGCAGGGTTTCCCGCGCGGCGTTGGCCAGCGCCAAGCTCGGCGTGACCAGCGCCGTCGCGTCGAGGTGACGCGGTTTGGCCGTGCCATTAACTTCGGGTCGCTCCGGCAGCAGCCAAGCACACAGGCGTGCCATCGGCCCGACGCTTGGCAGCAGAATCAGGCAGCGCGCGGTGTTGTAGAGCAAGTGGAAGCCGATGACCATTTCCTGCGGGCTGAAATCGAGGCTGTCGATCCAGTGCACCAGCGGGTCGAGCACCGGGATGATCAGCAGCAGGCCGATCAGTTTGTACAGCAGACTGCCCAGCGCCACTTGCCGGCCAGCGGCGTTCTGCATGCTGGTGCTCATAAAGGCGAGAATGCCGCTGCCGATGTTGGCGCCGATCACCAGACCAATTGCCACCGGCAAACTGATGACCGCAGCACCGGCCAGCGTCGCGGTGAGCAGCACGGCGGCGAGGCTGGAGTAGGAAATCATCGCGAACAACGCGCCGACCAAGGCGTCGAGAAGGATATCGCCGGTCAGCGAGGCGAAGATCACCTTGACCCCTTGAGCGTGAGTGATCGGCGCAGCGGCCTCGACGATCAATTGCAACGCGAGAATGATCAGCCCGAGGCCAATGGACACCCGGCCCATCTGCCCAAGCCGCGTCTGTTTGCGCGACAGAAAGAAAATCACCCCGAGAAAAATCAGCAGCGGCGACAGCCACGACAGGTCGAAGGTCAGCACCCGCGCCATCAGCGCGGTACCGACGTCGGCGCCGAGCATGGTCGCCAGCGCCGGGGTCAGCGCCATCAGGCCCTGGCCGACGAAAGAGGTAACGAGCATGGCCGTGGCATTGCTGCTCTGCACCATCGCGGTAACGACGATGCCGGCGACAAAGGCCAGCCAGCGCTTGGACATGTTCTGGCCAATCACATGGCGCAGGTTGGTGCCGTACACCCGCAGGATGCCGGTTCGAACGATGTGCGTGCCCCAGATCAGCAGGGCGACGGCGGAAAGCAGATTGAGCAGGGTGAGCATACAAACCCCCTGTAGTAGCAGCGCCCCAGAGGGGCAAGTGGACGGTACCGCGCGGTTTCTACGTTTTTGATACTTAAGCTGTAGTTGGCTAACGGTCTGGGCGCCAGCATTGCACAGCTAAAGTGTGGATTGAAACAAAAGTGTCATGAAAACGGGTTCATTCACCCACCTGAATCCGACACGGTTCCCGTGTGTTGCCCAAAACAAATGTGGGAGCGAGCCTGCTCGCGAAAGCGGTGGATCAGCCAACATTTCTGTCGACTGACACTCCGTATTCGCGAGCAGGCTCGCTCCCACAGGGGTACTGCGTATTGCCAGACTACCGGGTTACTGGCCCGGAATGTCCTTGCGCAGTTTCACCGGGTCTTGCTGCTGTCGCTTCTTGGCCATTGCGCCGCGCAGCTTGATGTTGATCGCTTCCACCGCCAGCGAGAACGCCATGGCGAAGTAGACGTAGCCTTTCGGTACATGCACGTCGAACGACTCGGCAATCAGCACGGTACCGACCACCAGCAGGAACGACAGCGCGAGCATTTTCAGCGACGGGTGCTTGTCGATGAACTCGCTGATCTTGCCCGAGGCGAGCATCATCACCAGCACTGCTACGACAATCGCCGCGACCATTACCGGCACATGGGAAACCATGCCCACGGCAGTGATCACCGAGTCCAGCGAGAAGACGATGTCGATGATCGCGATCTGGATGATGGTGTAGAGGAAGTTGCCGCCCTTGCCGCCAGGTGTGTCGTCGCTTTCGTCTTCGCCTTCCAGCGCGTGGTACATCTCTTGCGAGCTCTTCCACAGCAGGAACAGACCACCGAAGAACAGGATCAGGTCGCGACCGGAAATGCCCTGGCCGAACACTTCGAACAGGTCGGCAGTAAGGCGCATGACCCAAGTGATCGACAGCAGCAACAGGATGCGGGTGATCATGGCCAGGCCAAGACCGAAGATCCGGGTGCGCTGCTGCATGTGCTTGGGCATGCGGCTGACCAGGATCGAAATCATGATGATGTTATCGATGCCGAGGACGATTTCCAGGGCGGTCAGGGTGAAGAAGGCAACCCAGATTTCGGGGTTGGTCAGCCATTCCATGTGTATTCCTTTGAGCAATTGTTAAACCGAAAAAGGTCCGGGCTTCAAACCGCGAAGCCAGGACCCGAAACGGTGAGTCTTGGGCTTATAGAGTGCTGAACACCGGGAAAGTCCCCAACAGCAGTGCAGCAATCAGGATGCAGATACAAACCAGGATCGCCCATTTCAGGGTGAAACGCTGGTGGTCACCAAAATCAATGCCGGCCAGGGCTACCAACAGATACGTCGATGGCACCAACGGGCTCAGCAAGTGGACGGGCTGACCGACGATCGAGGCACGGGCCATTTCCACTGCGGTGATCCCATAGTGGCTGGCGGCTTCGGCCAACACCGGCAACACGCCATAGTAGAACGCATCGTTGGACATGAAGAAGGTGAACGGCATGCTCACCAGCGCCGTGATCACGGCCAGATACGGGCCGAGGAAATCCGGAATCACTGCCAACAGGCTCTTCGACATCGCATCGACCATGCCGGTGCCGGACAGGATACCGGTGAAGATACCCGCCGCAAAGATCAGCCCGACCACTGCCAGCACGCTACCGGCGTGAGCCGCGACGCGATCCTTCTGCATCTGCAGGCAAGGGTAGTTGACGATCATGGCAATACTGAACGCGACCATGAACAGCACCGGCAACGGCAGCAGACCGGCGATCAGGGTGCACATCAGGCCGAAGGTCAGGGCGCCGTTGAACCAGATCAGTTTCGGACGGCGGGCATCCGGGAACTGCGACACGCTGATTTCGCTGTGATCGACATCATCGCCAACCAGATGCAGTTCACCTAGACGCGCACGCTCACGTTTACCGTAGAAATAAGCGATAACCAGAATCGCCACTACACCAGCGGCCATGGCCGGAATCATCGGCACGAAAATGTCCGACGGGTCGACATGCAGCGCACTCGCCGCACGCGCGGTCGGGCCGCCCCACGGGGTCATGTTCATCACGCCACCGGCGAGGATGATCAGACCGGCCATGATCCGCGGGCTCATGCCGATGCGGCTGTACAGCGGCAGCATGGCGGCCACGCAGATCATGTAAGTGGTCGCGCCGTCACCATCGAGGGAAACGACGAGCGCCAGTACGGCGGTGCCGACCGAAACCTTCAGCGGGTCACCCTTGACCAGTTTGAGAATCTTGCGCACGGCCGGGTCGAACAGGCCGGAGTCGATCATCAGGGCGAAATAGAGAATGGCGAACATCAGCATCACGCCAGTCGGCGCGAGCTTGGTGATGCCTTCGAGCATCATCGGACCGATCTTCGGTGCAAAACCGCCGAACAGGGCGAAGACGATCGGGATGATGATCAGTGCGATCAGCGCGGACAGGCGCTTGGTCATGATCAGGAACATGAACGTGATGACCATGGCGAAGCCAAGGAAAGTCAGCATGGGAATACTCCAGGCGTAGCGCGGCTAGTTAAATGAGCGGATCGGGTGGATCAGCGCAGAACGGGAAGCACGAGGCGTACGGGCGGAGTCAGAGCGAGGAGGCGGGCTACAGAGGACATCAGAATCACCATTGTTGTTGTTAATTGGGCCGTTCGTGCGAGGTATCACACGCATTGGCCAACCGGTCTGTTGCCGGAAGTGAGGCGATCCTAATCCGGGAAGCTTTCAGCTACCTTTCGCTGCAGAAAGCTTTGAATGAACGGTCAACCGGTCGTCGGATGCGATCTAAAGTCAATAAACACGGGAAGGGGGAGCTTCGAGATGGGCGAATTGCACAGCGGCGGCTGCCATTGCGGACACATTCGTTATCAGTTCAGTGGGGCGTTGCAGGACATCGCTCACTGCCATTGTTCGATTTGCCGCAAGGTCAGTGGCGGCATTGTCACGACCTGGATCACCGTGCCGACGGCGAATTTTCAATGGCTGGCCGCAACGCCGGCGCGTTATGACTCATCCGACAGTTGCGCGCGGTACTTCTGCCCGCGGTGCGGCGCGCAACTGGCGTTGGTGACGTTGCTCAGCCCAGAAAGCATCGACGTGACCATCGCCACACTTGATCACCCGGAACTGGCGCCCGCCGAGCGCCATATCTGGACTGACAGCCAATTACCTTGGCTACATCTGGACGAGCATCTGCCGGGCGAAGCCGAAGAAACGCTGTGATCAGAAAACAGACAGATTCAGCGGCCTGATCGCACCCATCCAGATCGCATGCTCAGTGTGGTCGAGCAAATCATTGCCGGTGTCCGGGTGCAGGAATACCACCAGGCCTTGGCGATTGAGCGCCAGCCACGGCAGTACATCGGCGATCAGCTCCGGGCTGAAGGCCAATTGGCAGCTCCAGTCCGGATGCGGGCCGACCGGGCGTTCGTGGACGCGGCCCATTTTCAATGGAAACAACTGCGCGGCTTGCTCACACAACGCGCGCGCCTGATCGATGGTGCCGGCGTCGAAATAGACGTGGGCGTGGTAACCCTTGATCGCTTGCATCTGAAAGCCTCTGAATCGGTTCGAACCCTCGGCGTTGCCCGTATGTCACACGCCATACAAGGGATAACAAAAGGGATCAGCCATGAAAAATGCCGAAACCCCGGCGGTAAAAGTGGTGCTCTATGGTGCCATGAGTAGCCTGGGCAGCGCGTTGATGGCTGAATTGCTGCGCCGTCAGCATGAAGTCATTGCCATTCTCGACGATTTGACCGCACTGGCGCCGCGTCCTGGCTTGCGCACCAAAACGGGCGATCTGTTCGATCTGGAGCGGGTCAATCAGAGTGTGGCCGGCAGCTCGGCGGTCATCTGTTTACTGGATGCGCCGGGCTTGCCGTTCAGCAGCGATCATGTGGAACGCTCGGTCGTGCTCGGCCCGGTCGAACAGGTGTTGGCCGTCGACGCGTTGGTCGATGGCCTGCAAGCCGCCAATGTTTCGCGACTGTTTCTGGTGGGGGATTTTGCCGTGCTTGATGAGCCGGATGTCGATGATCGCCTGCAACGCCATGCCGCCGAAGAAATTCTCGAAGCCGTGCAAAGCAGCCCGCTGCACTGGACGCTGGTGAATGCGCCGCACGGTGTGGCCGGGCTGACCATTGAGCATTTCAGTCAGGTTGGCGGCAATCTCGAACCGGGTCTGGCCGAACCGCTGGAGCGCTTGAACCGCGTGGCGGTGGGGATTGCTGATGAGCTGCGGTTGAATCTGCATGTGGGCCAGCATGTGAATTTCGTGGCGGCTGCAGATTTGTAAAAGATCGCAGCCTTCGCCAACTCATACATGAAATCGGTGTAGGAGCTGCCGAAGGCTGCGATCTTTTGATCTTCAAACCGCAATCGAAGGCAATGCCAACCCATTGAGCGATTCAGCGCTACTCGCCTGCTCCACCATCAACCAATCGACAAACTGCTGAATCAGCGCGCCCCGACGTTTGCGTTGCGGCAGCACCACGTAATAACCCAACCGCGACAGCGTCGTTTCAGCAATCGGCCGGTATAACAAACCCTGACTCAGCAAGTTATCCACAAGGTGCCGCCAGCCAATCGCCACGCCTTGGCCGCCAATCGCCGCTTGAATCAACAGCGTGTAATTGTCGAAGCGCAATTGCCCCGGCGCCGGCGGTGTATTGATACCGAGCTCACGGAACAGACCACTCCAGTCAAACCAGTTGCTGCTGTTTTCCCCGCGCAGGTGCAACAACGGAAACTCCAGTAACGCCTGAGCAGGCAGGGGCAGGGCGCGATCCTTGAGCAATTGCGGACTGCACACCGGGAACACTTCCTCGCTGAACAACCAATGGCTTTCACCCTGTTTAAAGCGCCCATCGCCAAACAGGATCGCCACGTCGATGTCGGTGCGCAGCATGTTGTGGTTGCGTTCGCTGGTCACCAGGCTCACGTCAACCTGCGGATTGGCTTCGTGAAAACGGTGCAAGCGTGGCATTAACCAATAAGCGGCGAAGGCAAAATCGGTGGCGACTTGCAGCACCTCGTGTTGCTGTTGTGCGCTGATCGCACTCAATCCAGCGTCGATATTCTGCAAACCCAAGGCAACTTGCTCAAACAGGATCGCGCCGACTTCGGTCAGCTCGATGCCTCGGTAGATTCGGTCAAACAGGCGCGTGCCGAGCTGTTCTTCCAGCCGTTTGATCTGCTGGCTGATCGCCGGTTGCGTGGTGCCAAGCTCAACCGCGGCAGCAGTAAAACTGCGCTGCCGAGCCGCCGCTTCGAAGGCGCGGAGCAGGTCGAGCGACAGATCACCCAAGGCTTCATACATAAGCGGTGCTTATCCTAGTCATTGTCCGGCACGGGCTTTACCGGATTCAGCATGGGCTCCATGCTCGATCGCAGCAATGTCGCATAAATATTCACTATGGAATGCCGCGATCACATGAAGCGCAAGAATATTCTTTTCATCATGGCCGATCAGATGGCCGCGCCAATGTTGCCGTTCTACGGCCCTTCGCCGATCAAACTGCCGAATCTTTCCCGCCTCGCCGCCCAAGGCGTGGTGTTCGACGCCGCTTACTGCAACAGCCCGTTGTGCGCACCGTCGCGTTTTACCCTGGTCAGCGGCCAGTTGCCGAGCAAGATCGGCGCCTATGACAATGCTGCCGATTTCCCCGCCGATGTGCCGACTTACGCCCATTACCTGCGCCGCCTCGGCTACCGCACCGCGCTGTCAGGGAAAATGCACTTCTGTGGCCCGGACCAATTGCACGGTTATGAAGAACGCCTGACCAGCGATATCTACCCGGCCGATTACGGTTGGGCGGTGAACTGGGACGAACCGGACGTGCGCCCGAGTTGGTATCACAACATGTCTTCAGTGCTGCAGGCCGGTCCGTGTGTGCGCACCAACCAACTCGATTTCGACGAAGAGGTGGTGTTCAAGGCGCAACAATATCTGTTCGATCATATTCGCGAGGACGGCGACCAGCCGTTCTGCCTGACCGTATCAATGACTCACCCACACGACCCGTACACCATTCCCAAGGCGTTCTGGGATTTGTACGACGATGCCGATATCCCGTTGCCTACAACGCCGGATCAACACGAACTCGATCCGCACTCGCAGCGCCTGCTCAAAGTTTACGACCTGTGGGATAAACCACTGCCTGTGGACAAGATTCGCGATGCGCGCCGGGCGTACTTCGGTGCCTGCAGCTATATCGACGCCAACGTTGGCAAACTCCTGCAAACACTGGAAGAAACCGGATTAATCGATGACACGATCATTGTGTTCTCCGGTGACCACGGCGACATGCTCGGCGAGAAAGGCCTCTGGTACAAAATGCACTGGTATGAAATGGCGGCCCGTGTACCCCTGTTGATAAGTGCCCCGGGACAATTCGCTGCCGGGCGTGTCAGCGCTGCGGTATCGACCGCTGACCTGTTGCCAACCTTCGTTGAACTGGCCGGCGGCACGCTGGAACCCGGCTTGCCGCTGGATGGCCGCTCACTGGTCTCGCATCTGCAAGGGCAGGGCGGTCATGACGAAGTGTTCGGCGAATACATGGCCGAGGGCACCGTCAGCCCGTTGATGATGATCCGTCGCGGCGCCTACAAGTTTATCTACAGTGAAAGCGACCCCTGCCTACTCTTTGATGTAGACAACGATCCCCGCGAACTGGAAGAACTCAGCCAATCGCCGCAGCATCGCACGCTGTTCGACGATTTTCTCGCCGAAGCGCGGGCCAAGTGGGACATTCCGGCGATTCACCGGGAAGTCCTCGCCAGCCAGCGCCGGCGGCGTTTTGTTGCCGACGCGCTGACCATCGGCAAGCTGAAGAGCTGGGATCACCAGCCACTGGTGGACGCCAGTCAGCAGTACATGCGCAACCACATCGATCTCGATGATCTGGAGCGCAAAGCACGTTATCCACAACCCTGCCAAAACCAATAATGTTAAGGGGAAGTCCATGCGCAAGTTATCCACAGTAGTGACGGTTGGCCTGATCGCGTTGAGCAGCGCTTCGGCCTTCGCCGAGCAGAGCTGCGACACGGTGAAGATGGCCGATCCGGGCTGGAGCGACATCGCCGCGACCAATGCGATCACCGGGTTTCTGCTGGACGGCATGGGCTACAAGGCCAAGGTCGACACCCTCGCGGTGCCGATCACCTTCGGTGGTTTGAAGGACGGCCAGGTGGACGTGTTTCTCGGCAACTGGATGCCGGCGCAGCAGGGCTTCTACGACAAGTTCGTCGCCACCGGTGACGTCACGCAACTGGCGAAGAACCTCGACGGCACCGAATTCACCCTCGCCGTGCCGGACTACGTGTGGGACGCGGGTGTGCATAACTTTGCCGACCTGAACAAATACGCGGACAAGTTCGATCGTAAGATCTACGGCATCGGTTCGGGTGCGCCGGCGAATATCTCGCTGCAGGAAATCATCAAGAAGAACGACTTCGACATGGGCCAGTGGAAGCTGATCGAATCCAGCGAACAGGCGATGCTGGCTGAAGTGTCGCGGGCGGTGAAGAAACAGAAATTCGTCACCTTCCTCGGCTGGACGCCGCACCCGATGAACGTGCAGTTGAAGATGCATTACCTCAAGGGCGGCGAGAAGTACTTTGGCGACACTGGCAGCGTGTTTACGCTGACGCGTAAAGGGTATGCCGAGGCGTGTCCGAATGTGGGTAAGTTGCTGACCAATCTGTCGTTCACCCAGGAGATGGAGAACAGCATCATGGCTGAGGTGGTGAACAAGAAGGTCACCAATGCCGAAGCGGCGAAGGCGTGGATCAAGGCGAATCCGGCGGTGTTGGACAAGTGGCTGGATGGGGTGAAGACCGTGGATGGCAAGGATGCGTTGGCGGCGGTGAAAGCGAAGCTTTGATTGTGGGTTTTTTTGAATTTTGCTCGGCTTGAGATTTTTGCCCCCTCACCCCAGCCCTCTCCCCCAGGGGGGCGAGGGGGAAAGGGAGCCGATATTTATTGGATTCAAAACTTGCGCTCAACTCTGAAATCGCAGGTTGATGAATCTCTTACAAACACAAAGGTCAGTCCCCTCTCCCTCCGGGAGAGGGCTAGGGTGAGGGGCCTTTCCCCTGGCACCCTGATAACCTTGAACAAAACCCCAACCGCGAGGACCCATGGCCTTCCCCAGCCGCCACTCTCTCTTGCCCTTCCTCACCTGGCTACCGCGGCAAACCCGCGCCAGTGTCGGACGGGATCTGATCGTCGGCCTCAGCGGTGCGATTCTCGCGTTACCCCAGTCGATCGCCTACGCGCTGATCGCCGGTCTGCCACCTGAATATGGCCTCTACGCCGCAATCATCCCGGTGCTGATTGCCTGCCTGTGGGGTTCGTCGTGGCATTTGATCTGTGGCCCGACGGCAGCCATTTCGATCGTGCTGTTTGCCAGCGTCAGTCCCTTAGCGGTCCCGGCGTCGCAGGACTACATCACCCTGATCTTGTTGCTGACCTTGCTTGCCGGAATTTTCCAATGGCTGCTCGGCCTGCTGCGCTTCGGTGCGCTGGTGAATTTCGTTTCGCATTCAGTGGTGCTGGGGTTCACTCTTGGCGCGGCGGTGGTGATCGCCATCGGGCAGTTGCCGAATCTGTTGGGGCTGGAGTTGCCGGCCAAAGCCACGGCGCTGGCGAGTCTGATGGATCTGCTGCATCACCTCAGGGCTGTGGATAAACCTTCGTTGGTACTCGGTGTGGCGACGGTGGTTGTCGGTGTGGTGTTGAAACAATTGCTGCCGCGCTGGCCGACGCTGTTGATAACCCTCGCTTTGGCCAGCCTGCTGGTGTGGCTGTGGCCGGCGATGTTCGGCCATGTGCATCTGGTCAGCGCGTTTGTCGGGCGGTTACCGCCGTTCAGTGCGTTGCCGCTGGATCTCGATTTGATCTTGCGCCTGCTGCCGAGCGCCGTCGCAGTGGGCATGCTCGGACTGGTCACCAGTCTGTCGATTGCCCGCTCGATTTCGGCGCGGTCGCAACAGTTGCTCGATGCCAATCAGGAAGTCCGCGCGCAGGGTTTATCGAATATTGTCGGGGCGTTCTTTTCCGGATCGTTGTCGGCAGGCTCGTTTACTCGCTCGGGATTGAGTTATGAGGCGGGCGCTTGCTCACCACTGGCCGGGGTGTTTTCGGCGATCTGGGTCGCGCTGTTCGCGATATTTGGCGCCGGGCTGATCGCGCACATTCCGATCCCGGCGATGGCCGGGAGCATTCTGCTGATTGCCTGGGGACTGGTGGATCACCGCGGCATTCGTGCCTTGTTGCGGGTTAGCCGCGCCGAGTTCGTGGTCATGGCCCTGACGTGTCTGGCGACGTTGCTGCTGGAGTTGCAGACGGCGATTTATGCCGGTGTGCTGGCCTCGCTGTTCTTCTATCTCAAGCGCACCTCGCAACCGCGCGTGCAGCATTGGCGCGACGGCGAGGACGATGTGTTGCGCGTCGGCGGCTCGATCTTTTTCGGCGCCAGCCATTATCTTCAGGTGCGTCTGCAACGCCTGCACGGCGCGCGAGTGGTGATCGAGGCGCAGCAGATCAACTTCATCGACTACTCAGGGGTGGAGATGCTGCATCAGGAGGCGCGACGGTTGTTACGCCAGAATCGCAGTTTGACGTTGCGCCGGGCGCGGCCGCAGGTGGTGGAGGAGTTGCGCAAGCTTGAGGGGCCGGAGAAGTGCCCGATCCGGTTTGAGGATTGATTGGCGATCGAGGTAATCCTTGTGGGAGCGAGCCTGCTCGCGAAGACTGCGGCACATCCAACATTGATGTGTCAGACAGGCCGCTTTCGCGAGCAGGCTCGCTCCCACAGGGTTATTTATTGGGCCAACTGGCGGCGCAGTTCGGCTAATACTGGCGCCGTGTCCGGGCGTACGCCGCGCCACAGGTAAAATGCCTCAGCCGCCTGCTCAGCAAGCATCCCCAAGCCATCCATCGCCACCGCCGCGCCATTCTCGCTGGCCCAACGGCAGAACGCCGTCGGTTCCTTGCCATACATCATGTCGTAGCACAGGGTCTTGCCCGGCTCGATCAGGCTTGGCGCAATCGGCGGCACGTCGCCGGTCAGGCTCGCCGATGTGGCGTTGATGATCACGTCCACCGGCTCACGCAACCAATCAAAACCACTGGCCGACACCGGCCCGAGGTCGCAGAACAACTCGGCCAGCAACTCAGCCTTGTCCACTGTGCGATTGGCGATGATGACTGAGGCCGGTTGCTCCGCCAGCAACGGCTCCAGCGCCCCACGCACGGCGCCGCCGGCGCCGAGCAGCAAGATGCGTTTGCCCGTCAGGCTGAACCCGGCATTCACCGTCAGATCCCGCACCAGCCCGGCGCCGTCGGTGTTGTCGCCGAGCAGCGAACCGTCGGCGAGTTTGCTCAAGGTGTTCACCGCGCCGGCCCGCTGCGCACGAGCAGTCAGGCTATTGGCCAAACGGTAAGCGTCTTCCTTGAACGGCACGGTAACGTTGGCGCCGCGACCCTCCTGAAAAAACGCCGTGGCGCAACCCGCAAAATCCTCGAGCGGCGCCAGCAACGTGCTGTAGTCGAGGTGCTGACCCGTCTGTTCGGCGAACAGCTTGTGAATCATCGGCGATTTGCTGTGGCCGATCGGGTTACCGAAAACGACGTAACGATCCATCAGAAATCCTCAGGCTTCGGCTAACCAGTCGCGGTCTTGCAGGAAGTACTCGGTCAGGCGCGCTTCTTCGCTGCCAGGCTCGGCCTTCCAGTCATAGCCCCAGCGCACTTGCGGCGGCAGCGACATCAGAATCGACTCGGTACGCCCGCCCGATTGCAGGCCGAACAACGTGCCACGGTCATAAACCAGGTTGAACTCGACATAACGACCACGGCGGAATTCCTGGAATTCACGCTGCTGCGCGGTGAAGGCATCGTTTTTACGGCGCTGCACGATCGGCAGATAGGCGTCGATGTAAGCATCGCCGATGGCGCGCATAAAGGCGAAACTGGTGTCGAAGTCCCACTCGTTCAGGTCATCGAAGAACAGACCGCCGATACCGCGCGGTTCGTGGCGATGCTTGATGTGGAAGTAGGTGTCGCACCAGGCTTTATAGCGCGGGTAGACGTCCGCCCCGAACGGCGCACAGGCCTGCTCGGCGACGCGGTGCCAGTGGATGCAGTCTTCTTCGTTGCCGTAATACGGGGTCAGGTCGAAGCCGCCGCCGAACCACCAGACCGGCTCTTCACCTTCCTTCTCGGCGATGAAAAACCGTACGTTGGCGTGGGACGTCGGCACATGCGGATTGTGCGGGTGAATGACCAGCGACACACCGAGGGCTTCAAATCCACGACCGGCCAATTCCGGGCGATGGGCGCTGGCCGAAGGCGGCAAACCGCTGCCAAACACATGGGAAAAGTTGACGCCGCCCTTTTCGATCACTGTGCCGTTCTCGATCACGCGGGTACGACCGCCACCGCCGGCCGGCCGGGTCCAGGCGTCTTCGACGAAGCGCGTGCCGCCGTCTTCGGTTTCGAGGACAGCGCAGATGCGGTCTTGCAGATCGAGCAGATAGGCCTTTACGGCGTCGGTGCGGGTCGTCATGGCTTCACCTAGAATCGGGCGGCGCCCCGGCAGACGGGCGACGCAAATGGGCGCGTAGCATACCACCGCATAACGACGCGCCGCAGTTGACGAAGATCAAGCATGGGAGTTGGATAGGGGGCTTACAAAAGACCCAAGGAGAGCAGGCAGATGGCAAAGCGTATCCAGTTCCGCGCCCACGGCGGTCCCGAAGTACTCGAATATGTTGACTACGAACCCGCCGCGCCCGGCCCGAATCAAGTGCGCGTGGCCAACAAGGCCATCGGCCTGAACTTCATCGACACCTATTACCGCAGCGGTCTGTATGCGCCGCCCGCCTTGCCATCCGGCCTGGGAGCTGAGGGTGCAGGCACCGTCGATGCCGTGGGCAGCGACGTCACCCGGTTCAAGGTCGGCGATCGAGTGGCCTATGGCAGCGGCCCATTGGGCGCTTACAGCGAGTTTCACGTTTTGCCCCAGGACAATCTGGTGCACCTGCCCGACGAAATCAGTTTCGAAACCGCTGCCGGGGTGATGCTCAAGGGCCTGACCGTGCAATATCTGCTGCGCCAGACCTATGAGCTCAAGGGTGGCGAAACCATTCTGTTCCACGCGGCGGCCGGCGGTGTCGGTTCGCTGGCCTGCCAATGGGCCAAGGCGTTGGGCGTAAAGCTGATCGGCACCGTCAGTTCCAAAGAGAAAGCTGAACTGGCCAAGGCCAATGGCGCCTGGGCGACGATCGATTACAGCCACGAAAACGTTGCGCAGCGCGTGCTGGAATTGACCGATGGCAAAAAAGTCCCGGTGGTCTATGACGGTGTCGGCAAGGACACGTGGCTGACATCACTCGACAGCGTTTCACCGCGCGGCCTGGTCGTGAGCTTCGGTAATGCCTCCGGTGCAGTGGACGGCGTGAATCTGGGGATTCTCTCCGCCAAAGGCTCGCTGTACGTGACTCGACCGACGCTGGCGACCTACGCCAACAACGCAGAGAACCTGCAGCGCATGGCCGATGAATTGTTCGAGATGATCATCAGCGGCAAGCTGAAGGTGGACATCAGCCAGCGTTATTCACTGGCTGATGCGGCGAAGGCGCAAACCGAACTGTCGGCGCGGCGCACCACCGGCTCTACCGTCCTGCAACCCTGACAGGTAGCCTGCAGACGAAGCCCCCGGCCAGGCGTCATGACTTGGCCGGGGCGCCTCGCACCTCAACAAAGAACGGCGTTTTGCCAGCCACGGTGGTTTCAAAGTCACCACGAGCCAGACGCCGCACCTGTAAGCCCAGCACACCGGGCAACCCGAGCAATGCGTTCGCCTGCGCCTCATTGTGTAAAGCCTCTTCGATAACGCGTTCTGCACCGGCCGGTAATCGCTCCTGAGCGATGAGCAACTGCAGATGCGCACCGTTGGCCTGGCGATCAATTTGCACCTGCACATGCGAAGCGTGCAGTTCGGGCAACGCCTTTGCGAGGATACAAAGAACCTGGCGTTGAGTGATGATCGCACCGCCCAGTTTGATCGAGGTTTCGACTCGCCCCTGCAGCTCCAGTATTGGCAGAGCACTGCCACAGGCACAATCTGATTGCCCGCCCAGGATTCGTCCACGGTCGCCAATGCGGTACCGCAGCAAAGGCACCTGATCGGGCAGCAAAGGCGTCAGCAGAAACTCGCCGGTTTCACCGTCGGCCACCGCTCGCAGACTGACGGGATCAACCACTTCCAGCAGCATGGCGTCCGCATGCAGATGATAGAAACCATGTTCGAGGTGCGCGCACTGGAAGCCGATCGGCCCTGTCTCCGTCGAGCTATAGCCCAATGACCGTATGCTCAAAGCCGGCCAGTCCCGGGCCAGTTGCTCGCGTAGAGGCTGGTGGCAGGGTTCTCCAATGTAATAAAGCCATCTCAGACTGCTCAACTGCGCCTCATCGACATCGGCATGATTGAATAATGCCGCCGCAAATGAAGGGGTACAGATCAATGCATCGACCGCTTGTGAGTGAATCAACCGGGCTATGCGTTGAATACCCATCAGCGCGCCTGCAGGCAGCAGGCGCGCGCCAATATGCCGGACGATGCCCGCCGCGTATTGGAAGGCGCCCTGCATTTCGCCGGGCGTCAGGCAATTGATGACGACACGAGGAGGGTCATCGGTCGCACCAAACACCCGCGCGCCCAAGGGCACGATGCTGTCGTTGAATGCCCAGGAATGGGTGATGTGTTTGCAGTTGCCGGTGCTGCCACCCGAAGTCAGGGTCAGCCCACCGCCCGCCGCACGGTGTGATGCCTCGCCGAGGTGCGTAAACAGCAATCCGCCCTGTGCGTCCTCCACGGCCAGGATCGGCAACAGGTGCAAATCCTCTGCGGTCCGAACGTGCCGCATCTGCGGATACAATGCGCAGAACCATGACAGTGACCGCGCATGGGCCAATTTAAGCGCGAAGGCCTCTGTTGCGGCAGCGAGAACAGCCGTCGAACCGGCATGCATCATCGGGTCAACGCGCATGACGCGGCTCTCCCTGACGAATACCTAACTCAGCAAAACCGTCGTTGACGGCGCTGGCCAGATGCTCCAACTGGACATGGCTATGATTCGCGCTGATAGCCAGCCGCAGGATCGCTTCGCCTTTTGCCACCACCGGAAACAACGCGGTGGTGACCGCGATGGCTTGCCGACGCAGGTGCAACGCCAGGTTGATGGCGTCACGCTCGGCGCCGACCCGGACGAAACGTATCGGTGAAGCAATCTGATGGTTGCCCAGTACCGGCCCGAGCAGATCGTCAATGACCGCCACATTTCGCCATAGCGAGGCCTGCAACCGGCCCAGCTGTGCAGAAAGATGGATCCTGGCCGAGGCGACTGCCGCGCCGACACCGCCCATGGACAGCGGCCCACCGAAGGTATAAGTCGACGCATGGCGCCGAATCATCTCGGCATCGGCCGCTGTCAGCACGGTAATTGCACCGCCCGTTGCACCGAAGGCCTTGGACAATGACGAAAGCAGGATCAAGCGAGCGCGCAACGGCTCAGTGGCATCAACAAGGGCATAGCCGCCTCCGACCGCGCCATGAATCGAAGTGCCGTGAGCGTCATCCGCATACAGATAACCCTCAAAGCGCTCAGCCAGTTGCAGCAGTCGATTGACGGGATAAAGTCCCCGCATCGAGCCAATGCTGTCAGTCAGGATAATGGGCGTATTGCCGGCAGCAACAGCGGTGGAACAAGCGTCTTCGACTTGCTGAAGATCACTGCAATCGCAGCGCTGCACGGGGCCGAACTGCCACAGAATGCCTTGCAGCACTTGCATCGAGGCATGAGCGGCGCGGTCAACGATCCAGCCTGGCCCACGCCGCAAGGGATACGACGGCAACTCGCCGGAGCCCAATAGCGGCAAACAACCGAGATGGGCACTGCCCACAGAATTGAAGGTCACCGTATGCCCCTGGAATATGCGGTTCAACTGCTCATCAAGTTCACGCATCGGCGGCAGTAGCGCTCGGGTGCGGGCGGCCGCGAATTGCACACCGAAAGACTCGACGGCTTGCACTGCGCCTTGAATCAGGCGGGGATCGCTCTCAAGGCCCAGGTAGGAACATGAGAGAAACTCGGTCAACCGCTCGCCATTGCCCAACTCGATGACCTTGCCCTCGCGCTTTACCAACTTCAGGCCATTGAGGCCGGCATCGAATAATTGCTGCTGATCGTCACGGGCCTGGCGAACGCGGTTCTTGACCCAATTGACGGTCGGATGAGGTGTATTCATCGAAATACCTGCACAGGTGAGGTCTGGCGGTAGACCTGTACTCGCCAGAGTTGGGTTTTTTCACGTGCGATTGCGTCCTGAAACTGCGCGGTAACGTCGCAGAAGCCATTGCAATCGGGCCTGACCACATGCAAATGGCCACGAATGACCGTCAGCGCATGTTTGCCCAAGGCAGGCTGAATTCGCTGCAGGACACGGGTGCCAATCGCCGGGGGCAGGAATGAAGGCACGTCGGAAAGCGAGGCAAAATCGACATCCCTGCACGCGGCAACGCAGTCGAAAATGTCGCCCTGAACCACGGCCAACTCGCACCCCTGGAGTGCCTTGCGAGCCCGCTGGAATATCTGCGGATCACACTCAAGCGGCAAGCCTTGCGGATACCGCAGTTCACCGAAGAACAGCATTTGCAGGAAAAAGCTGTCGCGCACCACTTGAGTGGTAAACAAGGTATGGAAAATACCCAGATACACCTCACGGGATCGGATCCCCAGGTTGTTGCGAGGAAATGCCCCCCGGTACAGCAGGGAATTGAGCACCGCTGCATTACCCAACAATGCAATCACGGCCTTCCAGCGCTTTTGGGGGAAGTGTCGTTGGTAATAAGCCGATTGCTCACCGAGGTCGCGGCACTGGAAAATCGCCCGGCCCGCTTTGCCGGTGAACAGTCCGTTGATCTTTGCCAGCCGCTGCAAAGTCTGCTCGAAAGCCCCCATGTACACCGGTGCCCCCCAGTGACGAGAATGAAACAAATCCGCCAGCCAGCGGCGATCCGGCGGAGGCAGGTCCAGATGGCGAAAAATGGACTGGCGCCGTTTCGCAGAGGCCCCCGACAGGAAACCCATGAAGTCCATGAATGACTCGTGATCGGTCTGCTCCAGCAGGGCAAAACGCAAGCGGGTAAAAGCCAGTTGCGGCGCACTGATATCAACGCAGGTCATGCGGGCCGGACTGCGGGCCAGCAATGGCAGAAGCCGACCACCACAACCGGCAACGCCCACCACATGCCTGGCATGCTGAGGAAGAAGGGCGTACTCGAGCGCCGTGTCTTCATCCCCGAGCGAGTAGTTCAACCGCTCGAAGTAATCAGCCATCTCGACCTCCCCCTGCCCATTTTGAAAATGCATGTGAAGACGTCATGAGTTATCCAGGGCATGGAGGAATTCGTAGCGGGGCGCATCGCCGCTTTGCCAGGCTTCGTATTGCTTATAAACGGCCTCAAGCATATTGCCGGTCAGGCGCAGACTGGTTTCCATCACGCTGGCGATGGCATCCCAGTCAGCCTGGCGCTTGCAGGTACGCTGCAGGATGATTTTGATTTCGTTGAAGTGCTCGACATCGATATCTGAATGAGCGATGAAAAACGTCAGTTGTGCAGGTTTCAGCGCCAGTGTTTCACTCAACTGGTTTATCAGTGGCGTGATGAAGTGATAGGCGTTTTCCGCCCAGTAGCTGTATCCCAGTCGTTGTAAAGGATTACCGGTGAAAGAAATCCAGTACAAGTAAGCGATCAGTACTTCAGTTTCTGCAAGTGCCGGCGGTATATCAAAGGTTTCATTTTTCAATCCCAGGCTCATGACATCATGCAAAGCCATTTTTTCATGACCGACTTCTTGCGCAGCATGTTCAAAACAGAACTTTGCATAAACAGGGTTATCGGCATGCCTTACACCGACCAGCCCCTGATTCCGCGCATTGTGCGCGGTGTAATGAAAGGTTTCGATCATATAGATGGCATATAGCGCCCTGGAAACACTGCCCTCGCGTATCGCCTTCACCAGCCGGGAGTTGTCCAGGATATCGGCCCATGTTTTTTCGATTCGCTGATCGAGCAGAATCAACTGTTGTTCAAAACTGATGGATGCATTCATCGCGACTCTCCGGGTAGTTGGCGTTCATGGGAAAGGGTTGTTGAAGCGCTGTGAGGATTTGCCGCCATTGCGCAGACAGCAGCCAGTAATCGCCGCGAGCGCGATGTTCGATATGAAGCGAGTCAGAGGTGATCGGGGTCAGGCCAAAACGCTGGAACAGCCGCCGTTGTGGCGATCTGCACAAGGCGGTAACGCCTTGGTATCCGCGATCGATCGCCCATTCAGTGGCGGCGGCAAGCAGTGCATTGATCGGCACGGGCCGGTGTTGTTGCGAATGTGTGATCAGACGACTGAACTCGACATGCCGCGCCAGCGCCACGGTCGGCGAGACGTACTGGTGTGTCAATGAAGCCCATTCGAACGGCGAAGGGGTCACTCTCAAAACCGCCGTCAGTTGCTCACGCTGGTACAGCAGAAAATGCGTACTGCGCGATGAAATCGCCAGCTTTGCTTCAAGTGCCCGGGCTCTGGACGTCAGCATGTAATGCTTTAATCGGAGACGAAACTGCCGCCCGATGAATCTTTCAAACTCGCGGGCATCTGATCCCGCATCAAGAGTAGCGATACGATATTCAGAGTGCTGCCTGATTAATTTCTCTTGAAGCCCCTGCAGATAATCCTTGAGCTGTAAGTTCGTAGTATCCATTCCTTCTCCGCAGACGTTAACTTATCGAAGTTTTCTGAGCGCATTGAAATAATGGATGCTTTTAGAAATATCGCCACTGCGCGACTTCTGATAATGACGTGGGAAAAGTTACTGAAAATTTTAACTTATAGATTTATCTGACACACGAAGAACCCATATAAACAACAGACTGTTTAAGTTCCGCAACAAGTTAAAGGATAAATCTCACGCAGGCGAAAAACTCCTCGCCAATACAGTCGAGGAGTTCGCAAGCCAATCAGGAAGATATCGGGTCAGTCGGGACGGATGATCCTACCGGAGGCAAGATCGCGGATGACACTGGGGTTTTTCCGTCCGCCAAGACTGCCGCCCAGCACAAGATCCACCTGCCCACGGAAATATTGCTCAACCCGCAAACGCGTGCGAGCCGCCGGGCGCCCCTGCGGATTGGCCGACGTTGAAATCAGCGGTCCGACCATCGAGCACAGATCGCGCACCTGCGGATGATCGCTGACCCGCAACGCCACGGTGTCGTGCACCCCGGTAACCCATTCCGGCAACAGATTCTGATGCGGCACCAGCCAGGTGTTCGGTCCCGGCCAGGTGCTGGCCATGCGGTCGATCCACTCTTGCGGGAAGTCTTCGAACAGGAAGTCAAACTGGCGAATGTTGTCGGCGACCAGAATCAGGCCCTTGTCCACCGAACGATTCTTGATCGCCAACAGACGATCCACTGCTTCTTCGTTCCACGGGTCGCAACCCAGCCCCCAGACGGCTTCGGTTGGATAGGCAATCACCGCCCCGGCGCGAATCTCTCGTGCGGCTTGTTGCACACGCCAACTGTTGACCATGAAAAAACTCTCCGCAATCAGGTTTCGCGCAGTTTACCGATCTTCTTTGTAAAACCTAGCGTGTCCTGGCCAACCAGCGGCCGTTTTCGCAGACCGCACGGCCGTCCATTTCCAGTTCGGTGAGCGCCGCCAACACTTTGGGCAATGTCCAGCCGCTGCTGTCGGCCAAGCCTTCGCTGGTGTGCGGGGCGGCGTGGAGCAGGCTGAGTAACGGGTGATCGACGTTCGCCGTGTCATTGGACAGCGGCAGATGCTGCCAACCGCGCAGGGCTTCGAGGATATGTTCAATGGTTTCCACCAGTACCGCGCCATCCCGGATCAACTGATGGCAACCGCGCGCACCGGGGTGATGGATCGAACCTGGGATCGCGTAAACCTCGCGTCCCTGTTCCGCCGCCAGCCGCGCGGTGATCAGCGAACCACTGGCCACGCTGGCCTCGACCACCAATACGCCAAGTGACAAACCGCTGATAATCCGGTTGCGGCGCGGGAAGTTGCTCGCCGTTGGCCCGGCGTCCAGCGGAAACTCCGAAAGCACCGCGCTGCCGGAGGCAATCATCGCATCAGCCAAGCGTCGATTGCGCTGTGGATAAAAGTTTTCCAGCCCCGTGCCAAGCACACCGACAGTCAGCCCGCCGACATCCAGCGCCGCTTGATGCGCAGCGGCATCGATGCCCAATGCCAGACCGCTGACGATGACAAAACCGGCCCCGGCGAGGCTGCGGGAAAACGCCGCCGCCGTGTCCATCCCCGGACGCGAGGCGCGGCGACTGCCGACCATCGCCAGTTGCGGTTTTTCCAGAATCAACGGATCACCGGCAACAAACAATAGTGGTGGCGGATCGGGAATCTGCGCCAGCAACGCCGGGTAATTAGCTTGGTCCCACATCAGCAAATGATGCTCCGGGCGCTCTAGCCAGCGCATTGCATGGCTGGCGCCGTCGCGAACCTCGGGACAGCGCCGCGCTTCGGCGCACGTCGCCGGCAAACCCAGGGAACGCCAGGCGCTGGCCGGCGCGCTGATGGCTTTGGAGGCCGAGCCGAAAGCCTCGAGCAATTTGGCAAAGCGCTTGGGGCCGACATCGGGCAAGCGGTGCAGGCGCAGACGCGCTTCCAGTTCCGCCGGGGAAACTGGCGTACAGACAGGCAACATGATGGATCATCCTTGATCGTTATAAGCCCCGAACCATTCGGAACAAGCTGTGGATAACTCTGTTGGTAACTTGTGAAGCAAGCTTACGGATTTCGCACCTTGTCGAGCACCGCCAGCGAGCGTGAAGCGTTAAGGACGAGGCCATAGCTGAGTTTGTCGTAAGTGCGGAACACCATCAGCAACCCGGCGCGTTCGTCGGGAATTTTCAGCGGTTGACCCGTGATGCGGTCACGCACGGTTTCGCCGGTTTTCATCACCACCAGCACGTTGCCTTCGGCCAGACCGTCGCGCTTGCCCTTATTCAGGGTGACCACGTCCATCACGCCGATTTGGGTGACGCCGCGCGGCACATCGATGATCACGCCGTTGATGCTGGTCGTGGGCGCGCTGGGCATGAAGGTCGAATTGATCGAACGCTCTTCGCCACTGAACAGACGGTCGCCGAGGCGCACTTCCTGAGTGGTGCGTTGCAGGGCGAGAGTGGCGACGTCGCCTTCGGTGGCGACGATTTCACCGCCGCCGATGTCATCGGCGTTGATCCCGAGAAACTCCTTGGTCTGCGGATCGGTGTAGACCTTGCCCTGACGGAAGATCCCATAGACCGGCTGATCCGGATCGAAATGGCCGCGTGCGAAGATGCGGTCACCGGTGCCGCTGAGCACGCGCTCGGCATCGCCGGCGACGATGTACGGCGCCTTGTCGAAATCTTCGGCCTTGTCGACGATGCGGTTGCTCAGCAGAAAGCTGTTGATGGATTTCAGCGGAATGCTCGGAATCGCATCGGCTACCGGGCTGGTGCGGATCCGCGGCGAAAGCTTGATGGTGCCGCGTGACTCGCCACGATTGAGCGTCAGACGCGGTTGGCCGTCGACATAGCTGAGGGTCAGCGTGTCGCCGGGATAGATCAGGTTGGGGTTTTCGATTTGCGGATTGGCCCGCCACAGTTGTGGCCACTGCCAGGGCTCGCGCAGGTATTTGCCGGAAATGTCCCAGAGCGTATCCCCCGAAACCACCGTGTATTGCTGTGGAAAACCATCCCTGAGTTGCACTTGCCCTTGCGCCACGCCGGCCGAGGCCAACAGCAGCAGGGCGAGTAGTGTTTTCCTCATGCAGTGAATCCCTTTATCATGTGCATTCGCGTGAACCGTCAGAGCCCCCGTGGCTCGCTTGTGCAAAATGCACAAGCTACGCTTCACAACGGTAGCCTGCATCTTCGGACCTGCCAGGCCATCGCCCGACTTTACTCAACGTGTGCAGCAATCAAAGCCTATGGCCATTTTAAACATCCTCGAATTCCCGGACCCGCGTCTGCGCACTATCGCCAAGCCTGTGGCTGTAGTGGACGACGAAGTGCGTCAGTTGGTCGATGACATGTTTGAAACAATGTATGAAGCGCCGGGCATCGGCCTTGCCGCGACCCAGGTCAACGTGCACAAACGTATCGTCGTGATGGACCTTTCCGAAGACCGCACCGAACCGCGGGTGTTCATCAACCCCGAGTTCGAATCGCTGACCGAAGAAATGGACCAATACCAGGAAGGCTGCCTGTCGGTACCGGGTTTCTACGAAAACGTCGATCGCCCGCAAAAGGTCAGGATCAAGGCGCTGGACCGCGACGGCAAGCCCTATGAACTGATCGCCGAAGGCCTGCTCGCGGTGTGCATCCAGCACGAATGCGACCACCTCAACGGCAAATTGTTCGTCGATTACCTGTCCACGCTCAAACGCGACCGGATCAAGAAGAAACTGGAAAAGCAGCACCGCCAGAACGCTTGATGCCCCTCCTTCAAAGGCTTGCTGCGGCAAGCCTTTTTCTTTTTATGAGACGCCCTTCATGACTGAGCCACTGCGCATCGTTTTTGCCGGCACCCCGGAATTCGCCGCCGAACACCTCAAGGCCCTGCTGAACAGCCCTTACGAGATCGTTGCGGTCTACACCCAACCGGATCGTCCGGCCGGTCGCGGGCAAAAACTGATGCCGAGCCCGGTCAAACAGCTCGCCCTGGAAAATAATATCCAGGTGTTGCAACCGCCGACTTTGCGCAACGCCGATGCACAGGCTGAACTGGCCGCGCTGAAACCGGACTTGCTGGTGGTGGTCGCCTACGGCCTGATCCTGCCGCAAGTGGTGCTGGATATTCCGCGTCTGGGCTGCATCAACAGTCACGCCTCGTTGCTGCCACGCTGGCGCGGTGCGGCGCCGATTCAACGCGCCGTGGAACACGGTGATGCCGAGAGCGGCGTGACCGTGATGCGCATGGAAGCCGGCCTCGACACCGGACCGATGCTGCTCAAGGTCGTCACCCCGATCAGCGCTGAAGACACTGGCGGCAGCCTGCATGACCGCCTCGCCGAAATGGGCCCGCCGGCCGTGGTGCAAGCGATTGCCGGTCTGGCCGCAGGCACGCTGGAAGGCGAAGTGCAGAACGACGAACTCGCCACCTACGCGCACAAACTCAACAAAGACGAAGCACGCATCGATTGGAGCCGTCCGGCGGTTGAGCTGGAGCGACTGGTCCGCGCCTTCAACCCATGGCCGATCACCCACAGCACCCTCAATGGTGAAGCACTGAAAGTGCTGGCGGCGACACTCGCCGACGGTAAAGGCGCGCCGGGTGAAATCCTCGGCGCCAGCAAGGACGGCCTGGTCGTCGCCTGCGGTGAACGGGCGCTGTGCCTGACCCGTCTGCAATTGCCCGGAGGCAAGGCGTTGAATTTCAGCGACCTGTTCAACAGCCGTCGTGAGAAATTCGCTGTCGGCACCGTGCTCGGCGCAGCGGTGGACGCGCAATGAACCCGCGTCTGGCCGCCGCCAAGGCACTCGCCGCCGTGCTCAGCGGCAAAGCCTCGTTGAACAGCTCACTGCCGACGCAACTGGACAAGGTCGAGGATCGCGATCGCGGTTTCACTCAGGATCTGGCCTTCGGCACCGCGCGCTGGCAGCCACGTCTTTCGGCATTGGCCGAGAAACTGCTGCAGAAACCGTTCAAAGCTGCCGACGCCGATGTCGAAGCGTTGCTGCTGGTCGGCCTCTACCAATTGCTCTACACCCGCGTGCCGGCTCACGCCGCCATCGGCGAAACCGTCGGTTGCGCCGAGAAGCTGAAAAAGCCGTGGGCCAAAGGCCTGCTCAACGCCGTGCTGCGTAACGCCCAGCGCGAAAGCGAGACAATTTTCGCTGAGCTGGAACGTGATCCGGTGGTGCGCACTGCTCACCCGCGCTGGCTGCAAAAATCCCTCAAGGCGTTCTGGCCTGAACAGTGGGAAGCCATCTGCGAAGCGAACAACGCGCATCCGCCGATGATCCTGCGGGTCAACCGCCGCCATCACAGCCGCGATGCCTACCTCGGCTTGCTGACTGAAGCCGGCATTGCTGCAACGCCGTGCGTTTACAGTCGCGACGGCATCATTCTCGAAGCCGCTGCCGATGTGCGCAGCCTGCCAGGTTTCGCCGAAGGCTGGATCAGCGTGCAGGACGAAGCGGCGCAACTGGCCGCCGACCTGCTGGATCTGGCGCCGGGGCAACGTGTGCTCGACGCCTGTTGCGCGCCCGGTGGCAAAACTTGCCATATCCTCGAAGCCGAGCCGGCACTGGCCGGTGTGGTGGCGGTGGATCTGGAAGCCAAGCGTCTGGTGCGCGTTAAGGAGAACCTTGAGCGTCTCGGTCTAAACGCCGAATTGATCGCCGCCGACGGTCGCGATATCGAGAAGTGGTGGGACGGCAAACCGTTCCAGCGCATTCTGCTCGACGCGCCATGCTCGGCCACTGGTGTGATCCGTCGCCATCCGGACATCAAGCTGACCCGTCAGCCGGACGACATCGTTGCCCTCGCGCAACTGCAAGGCGAGCTGCTCGACGCCATGTGGAAAACCCTCGAAGTCGGCGGCATCCTGCTATACGCCACCTGCTCGACGCTGCCGACCGAGAACACCGAAGTCATCGCCGCATTCCTTGAGCGTACGCCAGGTGCCCGCGAACTGGACCTCGCCACTGCCGCCGGGATCAAACAGCCCCATGGTCGCCAATTGCTGGCCCAGCAGGGCGGGCATGACGGGTTCTACTACGCCAAGCTGATCAAGATCGCTGCCGCGCGCGGCTAAACGGATTCAATGGAGTGACTGGATGAAAATCATCATCCTCGGTGCGGGACAGGTCGGCGGTTCGCTGGCCGAGCATTTGGCCAGCGAGGCCAACGACATCACGGTGGTCGACACCGACGGCGAGCGCCTGCGCGACCTCGGCGACCGCCTCGACATCCGCACCGTGCAGGGCCGTGGCTCGCTGCCGTCGGTGCTGCGTCAGGCCGGCGCCGACGACGCTGACATGCTGGTGGCGGTGACCAACAGCGACGAGACCAACATGGTCGCCTGCCAGGTCGCCCATACGTTGTTCCACACCCCGACCAAGATCGCCCGGGTGCGCGAAGCGTCCTACCTCAATCGCGAGGAGCAACTGTTCCAGAACGAAGCGATTCCGGTCGACGTGCTGATCAGCCCCGAGCAAGTGGTGACCAACTACATCAAGCGCCTGATCCAGCATCCCGGCGCGTTGCAGGTGATCGACTTCGCCGAAGGCGCGGCGCAACTGGTGGCGGTGCGCGCTTATTACGGCGGGCCGCTGGTCGGTCAGCAATTGCGTCAGTTGCGTGAGCACATGCCGAACGTCGAAACCCGCGTCGCCGCAATTTTCCGCCGCGACCGGCCGATCCTGCCGCAAGGCGATACGGTGATCGAGGCTGATGACGAAGTCTTCTTCATCGCTGCCCGTGAGAATATTCGCGCGGTGATGAGCGAAATGCGCCGTCTCGATGAAACCTACAAACGCATCGTCATTGCTGGCGGCGGGCAGATCGGCGAGCGTCTGGCGGAAGCCATCGAAAGCCGCTATCAGGTGAAGATCATCGAGATGAGTCCGGCGCGCTGCCGTTATCTCTCCGACACCCTCGACAGCACCGTGGTCTTGCAGGGCAGCGCGTCGGACCGTGATTTGCTGCTGGAAGAGAACATCGCCGACGCCGACATCTTCCTCGCGCTGACCAACGATGACGAAGCCAACATCATGTCGTCGTTGCTGGCCAAACGGTTGGGGGCGAAGAAGGTCATGACGATCATCAACAACCCGGCCTACGTTGATCTGATCCAGGGCGGCGACATCGACATCGCCATCAGCCCGCAACTGGCGACCATCGGCACGCTGCTGGCCCACGTGCGCCGTGGCGATATCGTCAGCGTGCATTCATTGCGTCGCGGTGCGGCGGAAGCCATCGAGGCGATTGCCCACGGTGATGCGAAGTCGAGCAAGGTCATCGGCAAACCGATCGAGAAGATCGGCCTGCCGCCGGGCACCACGATTGGTGCGGTGATCCGCAATGAACAAGTGATCATTGCCCACGATGACACGGTGATCGAGGCGGGTGACCATGTGATTCTGTTCCTTGTGGATAAAAAGCATATTCGCGATGTGGAGAAGCTGTTTCATGTGGGGTTGAGCTTCTTCTGAGGTTTGCGCTGACGGCACTGGCGCCTTCGCGAGCAGGCTCGCTCCCACATTTGGAATGCGTTTCCCCTGCTCGCGAAGGCGGTCGCAATAAACCCCATCAACACCTGACACCCAAGAAAGGACTCCACCGATGCTCGAATCCCTGGAAAAAATGCTCGCCAAGGGTGTGGATAACTCTCTGCTGCGCTTCGGCCTGGGCAAGGGTTATCTGGATCTGGGCGAAAACGCCAAGGCTGCCGAGCATTTCCAGCGCTGTGTCGGTTTTGATCCGAAGTATTCGGCGGCATGGAAACTATTGGGCAAGGCGCATCTGGCGCTGGGCAATCACGCCGCCGCGCGTCAGGCATGGGAACAAGGTCTGGAAGCGGCCCGCGCCCATGGCGACAAGCAGGCCGAGAAGGAAATGACGGTGTTTCTGAAGAAACTGGATCGTCAGGCGCAGTGAATCAAAGGTAACGAAGACCGATGCCTTCGGCATCCACTGTCACCACTTCCATGCGCACCCGTGGCGCGCCTGTGGGTAAATCCTGCACCTGGCCGTAAACCACCGCGCCTTTGGGCAAAGAAGCCAAAACCGGATGCTGCACAAACACCCCGGTAGGCGACAGGTTGCGCGTCTGTCCGAGGCACTCGCCAAAGCTGTCGTGGGTGATCTTGATGCGGAAGGATTTGCGTTGTTCGGACATCTTGTTGCGCCCTTTGATGAACGGTTGTGGATAACCTCGCCAGTGAGGTTATCCACAGATCATGCCAATCAGCTCAATACCAGCGCTCTTCGCCCGGCGGACGCTTTTTGAAGCGCTTCATGCTCCACATGTACTGGCTCGGATACGCCGCGACATAACGCTCGACGACTTTGCTCATCGCTGCGCAGGATTCGGCGGTATCGGTGCTGTACATGGCTTCCGGCGCGGCTTCGAGGATGACTTTGTAGCCAGAACCGTCGGGCAGGCGCAGCGCGTGGAGGAACACGCCTACGGCTTTGCCACCGGCTAGCATGTTCGGTACGAATTTGCTGGTCAGCGCTTGAGTGGCGAAGAACGGCACGAAGATCCCGGCGGATTCGGCCGGTTCCGGGTCAGCGGGAATGCCCACTGCACCACCCTTGCGCACTTCCTTGATGACACTGAGGATGCCTTCCTTGGTGGACGCCGCGACTTTGTTGCCCAGTTGCACGCGCTGTTTGCGCAGCAATTCGTCCACAGCCTTGAGCTTTGGCGGACGATAGAAAATGATCGGTTTGCACTGGCTGCAATAGAAGTGGTTGAGCACTTCCCAGTTGCCCAAGTGGCTGGTGATGCCGACCACGCCTTTGCCCGAGGCCAAGGCATCTTTCAGCACATCGAGACCCTCGACTTCGCGCACCAGATCGATCGAACGCTGCGCCGGCCAGATCCACGCGCAGGCGCTTTCGGTCAGCGACTTGCCAATATCCTTCAGACTCTGCCCGACCAGACGTTCACGTTCGGCCGGATCCATCTGTGGAAAACATTTGGCGAGGTTGATCCGCACCACGTCGCGGGAGCGGTTGGGGGTTTTCCACATGATCCAGCCGATCGCCGAACCCACGGCCTGCACGGCCCGCCATGGCAGCAGGGCAAACAGCCGCAGAGCGCCTACCAGCAAGGCGCCTTTAAACTTTTCCACAGGTCACTCCTGATCTTGTGCGGTGCGCGAGGCGGCCATTCTAACCGCCGTTGACGAGCTGCGCGTAGCGGTCGCAATCCTGGGTGTGATCCATGACCATGCCCGAGGCCTGCATCAGCGCGTAGCAAATGGTCGGGCCGACGAACGTGAACCCGGCCTTTTTCAGGCCTTTGCTCATCGCCAGCGCTTCGGGGGTGATCGCCGGGACTTCGCTGCGATCCTTGAAATGATTGATGATCGGTTGATCGCCAACGAACGACCAGAGGAACGCCACCGGGTCCTCCAGCGCCAGCCAGGCCTGGGCATTACGACGGGCGGCGTTGAGTTTGAGGCGATTGCGGATGATCCCCGGATCGAGCATCAATTCGTCGATTTCGGCGTCGCTCATCTGCGCCACCCGCTGCACATCGAAGCCGAACAACACCTCGCGATAACGCTCGCGTTTGCGCAGCACGGTGATCCACGACAGCCCGGCCTGGAACCCTTCGAGCAAAAGCAACTCGAACAAACCCTGCGCATCGCGTAGCGGCGTGCCCCACTCCTGGTCGTGATAAGCCATGTACAGCGGATCTTCGGTACACCAAAAGCAGCGTGGCATAAGGCTCCAGGGGGCGTGCGCAGCAATGAATCGGGTATACTCCCGCTCTTTAAATCGCAGCCCAAGAAACAGGTGAATTTCGTGAGCCAGCCTACGCCAGCCGTGCGTACCTTCCAAGACTTGATCCTCGCGCTCCAGCAATACTGGGCCGAGCAAGGTTGCGTGGTACTTCAGCCCTACGATATGGAAGTAGGCGCCGGCACTTTCCACACCGCGACCTTCCTCCGCGCCATCGGCCCGGAAACCTGGAACGCCGCCTACGTGCAGCCAAGCCGCCGTCCGACTGACGGCCGTTACGGCGAAAACCCTAACCGTCTGCAGCACTACTATCAGTTTCAGGTCGTCCTGAAGCCGAACCCGGACAACTTCCAGGAACTGTACCTGGGCTCGCTCAAGCATGTCGGCCTCGACCCGCTGGTTCACGACATTCGCTTCGTCGAAGACAACTGGGAATCGCCGACCCTCGGCGCCTGGGGTCTGGGCTGGGAAGTCTGGCTGAACGGCATGGAAGTGACCCAGTTCACTTACTTCCAGCAGGCTGGCGGCATCGAGTGCTACCCGGTGACCGGCGAGATCACTTACGGTCTCGAGCGTCTGGCCATGTACCTGCAAGGCGTGGATTCGGTCTACGACCTGGTCTGGGCTGACGGCCCGATGGGCAAAGTCACCTACGGCGACGTGTTCCACCAGAACGAAGTGGAGCAGTCCACTTACAACTTCGAACACGCCAACGTCGACAAACTGTTCGAACTGTTCGACTTCTATGAAAGCGAAGCCAAGCGCCTGATCGAACTCGACCAGCCGCTGCCGTTGCCGAGCTACGAAATGGTGTTGAAGGCTTCGCACACCTTCAACCTGCTGGATGCGCGCCGGGCGATCTCGGTGACCGCGCGTCAGCAATACATTCTGCGCGTACGCACCCTGGCGCGTTCCGTTGCGCAAGCCTACCTGCTGGCTCGCGCCAAGCTGGGCTTCCCGATGGCGACCCCGGACCTGCGTGACGAAGTACTGGCCAAGCTGGAGGCAGCACAATGAGTGCGCAAGATTTTCTGGTTGAACTGGGCACCGAAGAACTGCCACCGAAAGCCCTGAACACCTTGGCTGAAGCGTTCCTCGCCGGTATCGACAAGGGCCTGCAAGCCGCTGGCCTGAGCTACGAAACCAAAACCGTCTACGCCGCACCGCGTCGTCTGGCTGTGCTGATCACTGCGCTGGCTACCCAGCAACCGGATCGCAGCATCAACCTCGATGGCCCGCCACGTCAGGCGGCGTTCGACGCTGACGGCAATCCGACTCAGGCAGCACTGGGTTTCGCCAAGAAGTGCGGCGTTGATCTGAGCGAAATCGATCAGAGCGGCCCGAAACTGCGTTACAGCCAAAGCATCGCCGGCAAGCCGACAGCGAGCCTGCTGCCGACCATCGTCGAAGATTCACTGAACGACCTGCCAATCCCGAAACGCATGCGTTGGGGTGCGCGCAAGGAAGAGTTCGTGCGTCCGACCCAATGGCTGGTGATGCTGCTCGGTGACCAGGTCATCGACTGCACCATCCTCGCGCAGAAGGCTGGCCGTGACTCCCGTGGTCACCGCTTCCATCACCCGGAAAGCGTGCGCATCGGTTCGCCGTCGAGCTACCTCGCCGACCTGCGTGCCGCTTATGTATTGGCCGACGCCAACGAGCGTCGCGAAATCATCAGCAAGCGCACCGAAGAACTGGCCACCCGTCAGGAAGGCACGGCCATCGTTCCGCCGGCACTGCTCGACGAAGTCACCGCGCTGGTTGAATGGCCGGTGCCGCTGGTGTGCTCGTTCGAGGAACGCTTCCTCGACGTACCGCAAGAAGCGCTGATCACCACCATGCAGGACAACCAAAAGTACTTCTGCCTGCTGGATGCCGACGGCAAGTTGCTGCCACGTTTCATCACTGTGGCCAACATCGAAAGCAAAGATCCGCAGCAGATCATCGCCGGTAACGAGAAAGTGGTTCGCCCACGTCTGACCGACGCCGAGTTCTTCTTCAAGCAGGACAAGAAGCAGAAACTCGAAGCTTTCAATGATCGCCTGAAGAACGTGGTATTCCAGGAAAAACTCGGCAGCGTCTACGACAAGGCCGAGCGCGTATCGAAACTGGCTGCGTACATCGCCGCACGCATTGGCGGCAACGCCTCGTGGGCTGCCCGCGCCGGTCTGCTGTCGAAGTGCGACCTGGCCACCGAAATGGTCGGCGAGTTCCCGGAGATGCAAGGTGTCGCCGGTTACTACTACGCACTCAATGACGGCGAGCCGGAAGACGTCGCGCTGGCGCTCAACGAGCAGTACATGCCACGCGGTGCCGGTGCAGAACTGCCGGCCACGCTGACCGGTGCAGCCGTCGCGATCGCTGACAAGCTCGACACCCTGGTCGGCATCTTCGGTATCGGCATGCTGCCAACCGGCAGCAAAGACCCGTATGCCCTGCGCCGTGCGGCGCTGGGTGTGCTGCGTATCCTGATCGAGAAAAAACTCGATCTGGACCTGAACGACGCCGTCGCATTCGCGGTGAATGCGTTCGGTGCCAAGGTCAAGGCAGCCGGTCTCAACGAAGCCGTTCTGGAATTCATCTTCGACCGTCTGCGTGCGCGTTACGAAGACGAAGGCGTTGAAGTGGCGACTTACCTGTCGGTCCGTGCCCTGAAGCCGGGTTCGGCGCTGGATTTCGACCAGCGTGTGCAAGCGGTGCAGGCCTTCCGCAAACTGCCGGAAGCGGCAGCGCTGGCGGCGGTGAACAAGCGTGTATCGAACCTGTTGAGCAAACTCGAAGGCGCGGTGCCGACCGAAGTCCAAGCCAAGTATTTCGACAACGCCAACGAGTTCTCGTTGTACTCGGCGATCCAGCAAGCGGATCAGGCGGTACAGCCAATGGCTGCGGCGCGTCAGTACAACGAATCGCTGGCACGCCTGGCGGCATTGCGTGAGCCGGTGGATGCGTTCTTCGACGCGGTAATGGTCAATGCCGACGACGCCAATGTGCGGGCCAACCGCTACGCGCTGCTGGCGCGTCTGCGTGGCCTGTTCCTCGGTGTTGCCGACATTTCGCTGCTGGGTTGAGGGATTGCTGTTGAAACTGCTGATTCTCGATCGGGACGGAGTGATCAATTACGACTCCGACGCTTACATCAAGTCAGTGGCGGAGTGGATTCCATTGCCCGGCTCGATCGAAGCGATTGCGCAGTTGAGCAAGGCCGGCTGGACGGTGGCGGTGGCCACCAACCAGTCGGGCATTGCTCGCGGCTATTACGACCTCGCTACCCTCGATGCCATGCACGCGCGCTTGCGCGAACTGGTAGCGGAGCAGGGCGGTGAAGTCGGGCTGATCGTGTATTGCCCGCATGGCCCGGACGAAGGCTGCGATTGCCGCAAGCCGAAACCGGGGATGTTGAAAACCATCGCCGCGCATTACGACGTCGAACTGAACAATGTCTGGTTCGTCGGCGACAGCCTTGGTGACCTGGAGGCCGCCAAAGCCGTCGATTCACAGCCAGTTTTGGTAAAGACCGGAAAAGGCGCAAAGACTCAGGGCAAAACCCTGCCGGTTGGCACTCTGATTTTTGACGATCTGGCGGCGATTGCCGCAGAACTTATCCACAACTAGAGTACTTCTGAAGTTCCTGACCAGGGATTGATCGGGAGTGCGCTTGAACACTCGGGCATTGCCCCGTAACGGTAAACGTCACTATGTCGATACTGCGGGCCATCAGGATTTTTCTCTTTTACCTGCTGCTGGGCACCACTTCCCTGCTGTGGTGCAGCTTGAGTTTTTTTATCGCGCCGTTTTTGCCATTCAAGGCGCGTTATCGTTTTATCAACGTGTACTGGTGTCGCTGCGCCTTGTGGTTGACCAAGGTGTTTCTTGGTATCCGTTACGAAATCAAAGGCGCGCAAAACGTGCCTGACCGGCCTTGCGTGATTCAGTCGAACCACCAGAGCACCTGGGAGACGTTTTTTCTCTCCGCTTATTTCTCGCCGCTGAGCCAAGTGCTCAAGCGCGAATTGCTTTACGTGCCGTTCTTCGGCTGGGCCATGGCCATGTTGCGGCCGATCGCGATTGACCGGGACAACCCGAAAGCTGCTTTGAAACAAGTCGCGGCGAAGGGTGATGAGCTGCTGAAGGACAACGTTTGGGTGCTGATCTTCCCCGAAGGTACACGCGTTCCTTACGGCACTGTCGGCAAGTTCTCCCGCAGTGGTAGCGCGTTGGCGGTGAATGCGGCGCTTCCGGTGCTGCCGATTGCACACAATGCCGGCAAGTTCTGGCCGAAAATCGGCTGGGGCAAAAAGTCCGGAGTGATCACCGTGGTCATCGGTGAGCCGATGTATGCCGAAGGCACTGGCCCTCGCGCCGTCGCTGAGTTGAACGACCGGGTACAAGCCTGGAACGAGAAGACCCAGCGCGAAATGGGCTCACTGCCACCGGCCCCGCAGGCACCGGCCGCAAGTGATCAGATCGCTGTCTGAGATTTTGTGGATAACCTGTGTACGGTTTTGTTGAAAACGCTTGAATATTGAAATTAAGTTATTGATTTACTTACATATTTCTCAAGCTCATAAAACACCGTAAAAGGTGCATAAGTTTTTTTCGGAAGTAAAAGGACCGGCTGTTATAGCCGGTTTTTTTGTGCCTGCTCACTCCGGGATCAGTGGAATTTCGAGGAGGAATGTAGTGCCTTGATCGACCACGCTGTGGCACTCGATTACGCCGCCATGATGATCGACCACCGCTTTGACCATCGACAGACCCAGGCCTACGCCATCAATGCCTTCTGCAGAAGAAAAACGTCGATACTGGCTGAACAGATCGGGTAATTCTTCGGCAGCGATGCCTTTGCCTTGGTCGATCAGCTCACACTGCAACCATTCTTCGTCGCAGCGCACGTTCAGCTTTATCGTAGTGTAGGCCGGGCTGTACTTGATCGCGTTTTCCAGCAAGTTGAACAGGGCACGGGTCAGCAAGCCTTGGTCAGCGTTGATCAGGCGCTCTTGGCATCGCTCATCCATGTCATGCAACAGTTCGATGCGTTTTTGCTGGGCAATCGGCAATGCTTGGTCCATGACGTCGAGCACCAGCATCGCGAACAGCGTCGGCTGAAATTGGTAAGTCTCGGATTCGGCCCGCGCCAGCAAAACAAATCCATCGGTCAGATCGAGTGCGCGGCGTACCTGCCGTTCGATCTGCTCGAACAACGGTGAATCCGCCCCGGCCTGATGGCGATGAACGTCCAGCAGCGCAAGAATCGCCGAATGCGGTGCGCGCAGGTCGTGGGACAGAAAACGCAGCAACACACTGCGTTGTTCCTCGGCGGCACGTTCGGCACTAAGGTCCGTAAGGCTGAGCAGCCATCCGATTGGCGTATCTCCATCCACCGGTAGTAAAGCCGCACGCTCTAGCCGCAAGCTGCGTTCCTTGTAATCGCGAAACTCCAGCAGCGGCATGAGCGACAGTGGCGGGCGTTGCTCTGTGGACAACTCCGGGTAACCGAGTCGAGCCAGTTGATCGAGAACGTCGTCACCTACCAGATTGTTGTCGAAGAGCTGACGAGCTTTGCGATTACCGAGCAGGATCTGCCCTTTTGGATCGCTGATCAGCGTGGCGACGGGCAAGTATTCCAGTCCATCAGCAATGAAACGCCGAGTATCACGAGTACGGCTCATGGCCTGTTCAAGCGCCATGATTTGCCCCTGCAGGCGATCGGCGCCGGTGAATTGCGTGCGGCGGCGTTCGGGGAAAACTTTCGGCTCGCTATCGAGACGCGCCAGTTCCCAGCCAAAATAAGTCAGCACCACGCTCAGGCGTCGCCAGTTCCAGATCAAATAGCCGAACAATATGCCGAGCGCCGCCGGGGTCGGTGACCACCAGTGCCGGATCTCCGCCAGACCCGCGCTGCTCAGCAACACGCACGCCACCCCGCCCAGAGTCACCCAGATCGCCCAGCGCGGCCGCCATAGCAGCAAACCGAGGACGCACGCCACCAGCCCCACCGAGAGCAACGCGCTCCAGCCCGGCACGACGTCGTGCAGATTGGTCTGGGCGCGATACGACGACAGCGCAGTCAGCGGCAACAGAACTAGACTTATCCACAACCACTCACGCACCAGCCGTCGAAACAGGCGCTGGACCTGACTCGGCTCGCGACTTTCACGCCGACGCGGGTTATTCATGGCAAACAGGGCAGGGGGCAGTGAATGGTTTCATGGGTCACAGGTCTGAAGACGTAGATCCGAAGAATCATAGCGGACGTTGATCGACGGCGGACGGCTTACTTTTTCAATGCACAGGCCAGCCCGTTGAGGTTGCCGGCCACTGCCCAAGCAACAAGGAACCCACGCGTATGCGCGTTGCGATACTGGACGATGAACCCGCCGAACTGCGCCGGGTCGAGCAAACCCTGCAGCAAATGGCTGCTGCAGGGGACCAGCCATGGTCACTGCACAGCTTTGAACGGGGAGAGGACCTGTTGCGCCAGCTGCGCCGGGACACTTTCGACCTGCTGATCCTCGACTGGCAACTGCCCGACCTGACCGGCTTGGCGCTACTGCGCTGGACCCGCGAACACATGGAGTCGCCGCCCGCCGCGATCATGCTGACCAGCCGCGACGGCGAAAGCGATATCGTCCAGGCCCTCAATGCCGGTGCCGACGATTACGTCAGCAAACCGTTCCGCCCCAATGAGCTGAAAGCCCGAGTCGCCGCCGTGCTGCGCCGGCACAGCCAGCCACGTAGTGCCGCCGCCGAAGTGTTGAGTTTCAATGACCTGATCTTCGATGACGCCGAACTGACCGTCACCCGCGACCTTAAACCCATCGTCATGACCGAACGCGAATACCGCCTCGCTCGCTGCCTGTTCAGCAATCTGGGGCGGCCGTTGTCGCGTGAATATCTATATGAGCGGTTCTGGCCCCATGAAGAGGCGGTCTCTTCGCGACCGCTGGATACGCACATCTACCGCCTGCGCAACAAACTTGGGCTGACGGCAGAGCGGGGCTGGCAACTGCTGACCATTTACGGGTATGGATATCGGCTGGAGAGTGTCACGGCAACGAGCGAGTGAAGAGGGCAGGCCAACGGCATTGCGTTGGCCCTGGCGGGCACCAGTGATCAATGAAAGGTCAATCCCAGCAATCCAATCGCCAGTTTGCGGATGTCTTCTCCCCAGCCGAGATCATGCGGACTGACTGCCAGCGGAAAATGCAGCTGGATACGCAGCACGCCTTGTTGCGCAACGAGGGCCTGCACCTCGGCAGGCAGGTTGATATTGATTGTGTTGCTGGTGGCGTTGGTCAGGCTGGCAGAGATTACCGGCACGTTATTGATGCTGATATCCACCGTTTGGCGCGGCGTTTTCTCAGACAGGAACGCGTTGGTTTCAAGCGTCAGTGAACTCACGCCAGCCTTGGGGCGCAGGATGATCTCGGCATCCGGCCCGACCGATCCGGTGCCCCACGCCTCGGCAAACCACCAGCCTTTTCCAAGTGCAGCCGTGCCCCGACTGCCCTCCACAAACTGCAGCTTTTCGCCGGCGTCGAATGAAGGGATCAAATCCCGGGGGGCACCGCCCATGAGTGGCAGACAGTCAGTGCAGCGCTTCCAGCCCGGTGCCAGCACATGGAAGCCGTCAATCCTGGCCAGCATATCGCTGTCGTCATCCACGTTGAGCGCCGCTTGCAGCGCTGACCGCTGCTCAAGCACGTAGAGGGTATCGCGCTCATACTTGCCGGAGTCGATGGTTCTGGCGGCAGTACGCTGCAGATCCTCCTGCGCTTGCGCACTCACTCGGCCCAGGTACACCGCATCGGTGGCGAGATGATTCCGGCCCGCGTAATCGGAGAGGGTCATCCAATGAGTCGTCAGGTTCTGCGGAATCACGTAGCGGACTTTCTGATAATGCGCTGCCGCGCTTTGCCAGAACGGATTGACCATCGGGGTTTTCCAGGTCGCAGCAGGTGTGACCATCTGCTGCCGGCGTATGCCTGCCCAACCGGCACGGGTGTCGAAGACCTGTACCAAAAGGGCTGTCACCAGCAGCAACAGCGCAGTCCGTGGCGCCGCGTTACGCGCGATCAGGAACACCACCGCAAAGATCGCCGCGTACATGACCGGCCAGATCATCCGCCCCGAAGCGCGGAAAATACCGGCCATGGAAATGACGGGGTCAGGCAACCAGTAGACGAACTCGAGCGGTCCGACGCCGATCCTGTTGGAGAACGCAAAAAGCATCAGTCCAAACAGTGCCAGCAGCAATAACCAGCGTTTGCGCATCGTTGCAACGATCTGGCCTTCGCCGGAGCAAATGAACCACAGCGCGCAAACGAGCAGAAACATCACCCCCAGCCCCGGGAAAGCCATGCCCGCCGAATCCCCAGGTACGCCAGGTATATCGCCGAGGACGCGAGACCATCCAGCGGGGTCGAAAAACGTCAGCACATTGGCGCGAAACAATCCGAATCCGAATGAAGCCAGTCCCTCACCTTCAACGGTGAAATAGCCTGCTTGCCAGCAACACACCCCGGTCAGCAACAGCAGGCCAACCAGCTCGACAAACGACTTCTTCAGCAGCAACTGCCGCCTCAATGATCGGGCCAGCAAGTCGGCGAGCCAGATCAAGCCAACCATTGCCAACAGATATGCGTGTACCAAGGCCGCGACCGCCAGCAACGTGCCCCAGGCCGTACAACGCCGCTCGACATGAGGGCGCAGGGCCAGATACAGGGCAGCCAGGATCAGGAAGTGCCCGGCGAGGGATAAATGCTCTGCCATCCGCGAGATCAGCGCCGGGTTGAACAGAAACAGTGCCGCCCCCAGCAAACGCAGCGCAATGTTGGCGGTGGCCAGGCCCATCAGCTTCCAGGCAAACCAGCCCTGCAACACAAAACACAACAACAGCCACAGGCCAAAGTACTGGAAAGGCTCGGGAAGCCATGCGGCAAAGGGTTTGAAGATCAACGCCAGCAGCGGGTTCGAATCCGAGTAGATGATCGCGCTGCTCAGCTCCAATCCATACGAAGGATTGAGCCCCAGCGGCAACGACCAGGGCGAATGCCTGAAAAACACCCAGCCAAGGTAGTGCGTTGCCGGATCACCGCTGCCCAACCACGCAATGTTTTGCGGGTTTAGCGCCCTTGGACCGATGACGATAAAAAAGGCCAGAATCCCCAACAGCAAGGGCAGCACATTGACCGATAGACGTGTGACGGAATCCTTCCTTACGCATTGATGAGTCAATTGATTGCTCTTTTTTTAGTCGTTTTTCTACAATCTGGCCGCCGCCTGTCTGCGACGAAAGAGCCGCATCGTATCGCGCTTCAAGACGAAATTGAACGCAAAAAAAAGCCCGCTTGCGCGGGCCTTTCCTGTGCGGAGTCGGCAACCTAGAAGTCCAGATTGGATACCGCGAGAGCATTGCTCTCGATGAAGTCACGACGAGGTTCGACCGCATCACCCATCAGGGTGTTGAAGATCTGGTCTGCGCCAATGGCGTCTTCGATGGTGACCTTCAGCATGCGGCGCACGCTTGGGTCCATGGTGGTTTCCCACAGCTGATCCGGGTTCATTTCGCCCAGACCTTTGTATCGCTGGATGGTGTGGCGCTTGGTGCTTTCCGCCATCAGCCAGTCCAGTGCTTCCTTGAACTCGGTGACTGCTTTCTTGCGCTCGCCACGCTGGATGTACGCGCCTTCGTCGAGCAGGGTGCTCAACTGAGCGCCGAGGGTGACGACGGTTTTGTAGTCGTTGCTGCCGAAGAAGTCGCGGTTGAAGGTGACATAGTTCGACAGGCCGTGGGAGATCAGTTCGACCTCTGGCAGCCACACGCCACGTTCACGGTCTTCACGCAGACTGGCCTTGTAGACCAGACCGGACTTCTCGACGGTGCGCAGACGCGCTTCGTACTGGGCCAGCCACTCTTGCATTGCTGCGTGGTCGCCAAGCTTTTCCAGACTCACGGCCGGCAGGTAGATGAAGTGCTCGGTCAGTTCCTGCGGGTACAGGCGCGACAGACGCTTGAGGGTCTTCATCACCATGCGGAAGTCGTTCACCAGACGCTCGAGCGCTTCACCGGAAATGCCCGGGGCTTCTTCGTTCAGGTGCAGGCTCGCATCTTCCAGGGCCGACTGCGTCATGTACTCTTCCATGGCGTCGTCGTCTTTGATGTATTGCTCTTGCTTGCCTTTCTTGACCTTGTACAGCGGTGGCTGAGCGATGTAGATGTAGCCGCGCTCGATCAGCTCCGGCAACTGACGGAAGAAGAAGGTCAGCAGCAGGGTACGGATGTGCGAACCGTCAACGTCAGCATCGGTCATGATGATGATGTTGTGATAACGCAGCTTGTCGATGTTGTACTCGTCGCGACCGATACCGCAGCCCAGTGCGGTGATCAAGGTGCCCACTTCCTGGGAAGAGATCATCTTGTCGAAACGGGCTTTCTCGACGTTGAGGATCTTGCCCTTCAACGGCAGGATGGCCTGGGTCTTGCGGTTACGTCCCTGCTTGGCAGAGCCGCCCGCGGAGTCACCTTCCACGAGGTACAGTTCGGACAGCGCCGGGTCTTTTTCCTGGCAGTCAGCGAGCTTGCCCGGCAGGCCGGCGATGTCCAGCGCGCCTTTACGGCGGGTCATCTCACGGGCCTTGCGCGCAGCTTCACGGGCACGCGCAGCGTCGATCATCTTGCCGACGACCAGCTTGGCTTCGTTCGGGTTTTCCAGAAGGAAGTCGGAGAAGTACTTGCCCATTTCCTGTTCGACCGCGGTCTTCACTTCGGAAGACACCAGCTTGTCTTTGGTCTGCGAGCTGAACTTCGGATCCGGCACTTTCACCGAGATGATCGCGGTCAGGCCTTCACGGGCATCGTCACCGGTGGTGGCGACTTTGTGCTTCTTCGCCAGACCTTCCTGCTCGATGTAGTTGTTCAGGTTACGCGTCAGTGCCGAACGGAAACCCACCAGGTGAGTACCGCCGTCGCGCTGCGGAATGTTGTTGGTGAAGCACAACAGGTTCTCGTTGAAGCTGTCGTTCCACTGCAGGGCGATTTCCACGCCGATGCCGTCTTCACGCTGGATGTTGAAGTGGAACACCTGGTTGACCGCAGTCTTGTTGGTGTTCAGGTATTCAACGAACGCACGCAGGCCGCCTTCGTACTTGAACAGCTCTTCCTTGCCACTGCGCTCGTCCTTGAGGACGATGCCGACACCGGAGTTGAGGAAGGACAGTTCACGAATACGCTTGGCCAGGATGTCCCAGCTGAAGTGAATGTTCTTGAAGGTTTCGCTGGAAGCCTTGAAGTGGATCTGGGTACCGGTGGTTTCGCTGTCACCAACGATGGCCATCGGCGCCTGAGGTACGCCGTGGACGTAGGTCTGTTCCCAGATCTTGCCGCTGCGGCGAACAGTCAGAACCAGCTCTTCGGACAGTGCGTTCACTACCGACACACCTACACCGTGCAGACCGCCGGAAACTTTGTAGGAGTTGTCGTCGAACTTACCGCCAGCGTGGAGGACGGTCATGATGACCTCGGCGGCGGAAACGCCTTCCTCTTTGTGCACATCTACCGGGATGCCACGGCCGTTGTCTTTAACGGTAATGGACTCATCCGGGTGGATGATGATGCTGATGTCGTCGCAGTGGCCGGCGAGGGCTTCGTCGATCGAGTTGTCGACCACCTCGAACACCATGTGGTGCAGACCGCTGCCATCGTCGGTGTCACCAATGTACATACCGGGACGTTTGCGTACGGCATCCAGGCCTTTCAGCACTTTAATGCTCGTTGAGTCGTACGTATTTTCTTCGCTCAATGCCTTCACTCCCGATGGTCGTGGGTCTGGGTGATACGGCCCTGTTCCACGTGGAACAAAGCGACTGGCGTTTCCGTCTGCCAGCCTTCCCTCAATAATTCGTGATCTACACAGGTGATAAACACCTGGCAGCGTAAGTCTTCCAGCAAGCGGCAAAGCGCGCGACGATGGCTCTCGTCTAGCTCGGACGGCAAGTCATCCACCAGATAAATACACTGACCGCGGCGGGCCTGGCTGACCAGATGCCCTTGGGCAATCCGCAGTGCACAGACCACCAACTTCTGCTGACCCCGGGACAAAATGTCCGCGGCGTTGTGTGCGCCCAATCTAAGACGCAAATCAGCACGTTGCGGTCCGGCCTGGGTATGACCCATTTGCTGATCCCGTTGCACGGAACCGGCGAGTACGGCGCTCAACTCCCGGTCTTTGTCCCAGCCTCGGTAATAGCTGAGCGTCAAACCTTCGAGCTCAACCAGTTCGCTCAAGGTTTGTTCAAAGACTGGTTTCAAGGCTTTGATGTAAGCGCGGCGGTATTCATCGATTTCAGCGCTGGCCTGGCACAGTTCCCTGTCCCAAACCGCTTGCGAAACGGCGTCAAGTGTACCATGCCGCAGCCATGAGTTTCTCTGGCGCAAGGCCTTCTGCAAACGCTGCCAAGTGGCCATGAAGCGCGGCTCGACGTGGAACACGCCCCAGTCGAGAAACTGCCGACGAATCTTCGGCGCGCCTTCGAGCAAGCGGAAGCTGTCGGGGTTGATCAACTGCAGCGGCAGGATCTCCGCCAGTTGCGCAGCGCTGCGGGCGTTCTGGCCGTCGATGCGGATCTGGAACTCGCCCTGACGATCGCGCGAGATGCCCAAAGCGCTATGCCCACCCTCGGCCAGTTCGACCTGACCGAACACGGTACAGGCGAGCTGTTCGTACTGGATGACCGGCAAAAGCCGCGTGCTACGAAACGAACGGGCAAGCCCCAGCAGATGAATGGCTTCCAGAACACTGGTTTTGCCGCTGCCGTTGGCGCCGTAAAGAATGTTGATGCGGGGGGAGGGGGAGAAGGTCACCGGGTGCAGATTGCGCACCGCGGTGACCGAAACACGACTTAAGGACATCCAGGGTCAGCTGATTACAGACGCATCGGCATGACAACGTAAGCCGAATCGTCGTTGTCGGACTCTTGCACCAGCGCACTGCTGTTGGAGTCGGACAGGATCAGGCGAACCTGCTCGGTGGTCATCACGCCCAGCACGTCGAGCAAATAGCTCACATTGAAGCCGATTTCCAGGGAGCCGCCGTTGTATTCAACGCCCACTTCTTCTTCCGCTTCTTCCTGCTCCGGGTTGTTGGCCTGGATCTTCAACTGACCGCTGGCCAGTTGCAGACGGATACCACGGTACTTCTCGTTGGACAGAATCGCGGTACGGCTGAACGCTTCACGCAGCGCCTGGCGATCGCCCAGTACCAACTTGTCGCCGCCCTTCGGCAGCACACGCTCGTAGTCCGGGAATTTACCGTCGACCAGTTTCGAGGTGAAGGTGAATTCGCCGGTGGTAGCGCGGATGTGATGTTGACCCAGCACAATGCTGACATTGCCGTCCGGCTCGGTGAGCAGACGTGCCAGTTCAAGGATACCTTTGCGCGGCACGATCACCTGATGGCGATCAGGCTGGCCGATATCGGCTTTCATCGAGCACATGGCCAGACGGTGACCGTCGGTGGCCACGGCGCGGATGATGCCTTCGGACACTTCCAGCAGCATGCCGTTGAGGTAGTAACGCACGTCCTGCTGAGCCATGGCGAAGCTCGTGCGTTCGATCAGACGACGCAGTTTGCTTTGCTCCAGGCTGCAGGTCAGCGAACCCGGGCCTTCTTCAACGGTAGGGAAATCGTTGGCCGGCAAGGTCGACAGGGTGAAACGGCTACGGCCGGCTTTTACCACCAGCTTCTGCTCGTCGACCTTGATGTCGATCAGCGCATCGTTAGGCAGGCTTTTGCAGATATCCATCAGCTTGCGCGCAGGCACGGTGATGGAACCTGTTTCCGCCGGCTCCTCAAGTTGCACACGACCGACCAGCTCGACCTCCAGGTCGGTACCGGTCAGCGACAGTTGCTGGCCTTCGACTACCAACAGCACGTTGGACAGTACCGGCAAGGTCTGTCGACGCTCGACGACGCCTGCGACCAGTTGCAGGGGTTTCAACAGGGCTTCGCGTTGAATGGTGAAATGCATGGTCTAGTCCCTTGCCTTAATAAGCTGCGCTGGTGTTCATCAAGTGGTCAGTGTACGCAGCAGGTTCTTGTAGTCCTCGCGGATGTCCGCGTCGGATTCCTTAAGTTCGTTGATCTTGCGGCAGGCGTGCAACACGGTGGTGTGGTCACGGCCGCCAAACACGTCGCCGATTTCCGGCAGGCTATGGTTGGTCAGTTCCTTGGACAACGCCATGGCCACCTGACGCGGACGCGCTACCGAGCGCGAACGGCGCTTGGACAACAAGTCCGAGATCTTGATCTTGTAGTACTCGGCGACGGTGCGCTGAATGTTATCCACAGAGACCAGTTTGTCTTGCAGCGCCAACAGGTCTTTCAGGGATTCGCGAATCAGCTCGATAGTGATGTCGCGGCCCATGAAGTGCGAGTGGGCAATCACGCGTTTCAGCGCGCCTTCCAGCTCTCGGACGTTGGAGCGAATACGCTGGGCAATGAAGAACGCAGCGTCGTGCGGCAACTCGACTTTGGCCTGGTCGGCCTTCTTCATCAAGATCGCGACGCGGGTTTCCAGTTCCGGCGGCTCGACGGCAACCGTCAGGCCCCAGCCGAAGCGGGATTTGAGGCGCTCTTCCAGGCCTTCGATTTCTTTCGGGTAGCGGTCACTGGTGAGAATGACCTGCTGGCCACCTTCAAGCAGGGCGTTGAAGGTGTGGAAAAACTCTTCCTGCGAGCGCTCCTTGCGAGCAAAGAACTGAATGTCGTCGATCAGCAAGGCATCCACCGAACGGTAGAAACGCTTGAACTCGTTGATCGCGTTCAGTTGCAGCGCCTTGACCATGTCGGCGACGAAACGCTCGGAATGCAGGTACACGACCTTGGCATTCGGGTTCTTCTTTAATAGGTGGTTACCCACCGCGTGCATCAAGTGGGTTTTACCCAGGCCGACACCACCATAAAGGAACAGTGGGTTGTAGCCGTGCTTGGGGTTGTCCGCCACTTGCCAGGCCGCCGCGCGGGCGAGCTGGTTGGATTTACCTTCGACGAAGTTTTCAAAGGTAAAGGTGCGATTCAGGTAACTGGTGTGCTTGAGCGCACCTTCGACCTGCACAGTCCGCTGTTCGGCACGGACCGGGGCCTGTTGCGAAGCAGCGCCGGACATCGGGTCGAAACTGTCACGAGACGGTTCATCGCTGACTTCAGGGCTTTTCTGCGTTGAACGCTTGGCTGCCGGGGCTGACGTCTGGGTGGGTGCCGGCGTACTCACAGGCGTGGCATTTGCCTGGGCCTGCTGGGAAACCTGCGCGGCTGCAAGCGGCGCGTTCGGTGCGGCACGCGGAGCGGAACTGCGTTTGCTGCCTATCAATAAGGAAAGCGCAGGCGCCATGCCGTTGCCGTGCTCATCCAGCAGTTCAAGGACGCGGCCCAGATACTTTTCGTTGACCCAGTCCAGCACAAAACGGTTCGGTGCGTAGACGCGCAACTCGTCGCCTTCGGCTTCGACCTGTAGTGGACGGATCCAGGTGTTGAATTGTTGGGCAGGCAGCTCCTCGCGCAAAAGCTCCACGCACTGCTGCCAAAGTTCCACTGACACGGATATCCCCTAAGTTGAAAGCCGGTGAGGCAAAAACAAGCGGCCATTGTAGCGGCGAGCCGTCCACTTATCCACATGCAGGTTGCCGGGTGAGCATGATTTATCAATGCGTTAAATCAGAAAAAGGCGACCAACGGTGTGTGAATAAGCTCTGTGGATAACCGCCTCTAAGGGCACTGGACAAGTAGGGGTTGAACTCGGTGGATAACCTACCTGTGGATAACAGCCCATTCCACGCACAGGTTATCCGATGGCGCAGCACAGGCTGAACACGGTTTTCCACTGTAGTTGTCATTCTCTGTACATCAGGTAAAACATGGGCCGGTGTCACTTATCCACAGAAGAAGGCTTGCCTAGCTTTTATAAGCTTTACAGAAAAGCTTTAAATAATTCCCTTCTTTATTTTTATGTATGGCGAGCAGGTGATCAGGCAAAGAACACCTCGAGATCTATTTATAAGGAAACGTTGGTTGGAAATTGACCTGAAGGCTTGCTTTCTCTAGAATCCCCGGTCTCTTAAAACGGGGGCCATTCCGGCCCGTTGTGGACGAACCAGGTAACACGACAATGAAACGTACTTTCCAACCAAGCACTATCAAACGCGCTCGTACCCACGGTTTCCGTGCTCGCATGGCTACCAAGAACGGCCGCGCAGTCCTGTCGCGTCGTCGCGCCAAAGGTCGTGCGCGTCTGGCAGTTTGATAATCCGGTACTGGAGGTGAGTCAGGACTTCAGTCGGGAAAAGCGTCTGCTTACCCCCCGGCATTTCAAGGCAGTCTTTGACTCCCCTACCGGCAAGGTTCCGGGGAAAAATCTCCTGCTCCTTGCACGCAACAACGATCTCGATCACCCCCGTCTCGGGCTGGTTATCGGGAAAAAGAGCGTAAAGCTCTCCGTTGAGCGCAATCGCCTCAAGCGTTTGATGCGCGAATCATTCCGTCTGCACCAGGATTCACTGGTCGGCTGGGATATCGTTATAGTCGCGCGCAAAGGTCTGGGCGATGTAGAAAACCCCGAATTGATTCAGCATTTCGGCAAGCTCTGGAAACGCCTGGCACGCAGCAAGCCGGTTCCGGAAGTCAAAACCGAAACTGTAGGGGTAGACAGTACCGATGCGTAAACTGGCCCTCGTTCCGATCCAGTTTTATCGCTATGCCATTAGTCCTTTGATGGCCAGCCACTGTCGTTTCTACCCCAGTTGTTCCTGCTACGCGTATGAAGCCATTGAAAATCATGGCCTTCTGCGCGGTGGCTGGCTGACCTTTCGTCGTTTAGGTCGCTGTCATCCGTGGAATCCCGGTGGTTATGACCCGGTTCCACCTATCCCTACCTCCCGTTCTTCTTCGATGGCCGAGTAATCATGGATATCAAACGCACGATCCTGATCGTCGCCCTGGCAATCGTGTCCTACGTTATGGTTCTTAAATGGAACCAGGACTATGGCCAGGCTGCCCTGCCGACTCAGAATGTTGCTTCCAGTACGACTACATCCGGTTTGCCGGACACCGCCACTGGCAATAATGCTGCCGCCAGTGACGATATTCCGCGCGCCGCTAGCGATACCAGCGCACCTGCCGAAACACCGGTAGCCGCCAGCAAGGATCTGATCCAGATCAAAACCGACGTGCTCGATCTCGCGATCGATCCACAAGGTGGCGATGTTGCTCAACTGACCTTGCCTTTGTATCCACGTCGTCAGGATCGTCCTGATGTTCCGTTCCAGCTGTTCGATAACGGCGGCGAACGTGTTTATCTGGCACAAAGCGGTCTGATCGGCACCAATGGTCCGGATGCAAATCCGGCCGGTCGTCCGGTCTACTCCTCGGAGAAGAAGACTTATCAACTGGCTGACGGTCAGGACCAACTGGTCGTCGACCTGAAGTTCAGCAAGGACGGCGTCAATTACATCAAGCGTTTCACTCTGAAACGCGGCCTGTATGACGTAGCCGTTTCCTACATTGTGGATAACCAGAGCGCTCAGCCCTGGAATGGCGCGATGTTCGCGCAGTTGAAGCGCGATGCTAGCGCTGATCCTTCGTCCACAACCGCTACTGGCACCGCGACTTACCTGGGCGCCGCCCTGTGGACAAGTTCGGAGCCGTACAAAAAAGTGTCCATGAAGGACATGGACAAGGCGCAACTGAAAGAAACCGTCACCGGTGGTTGGGTAGCCTGGCTGCAACACTACTTCGTGACTGCGTGGATTCCTGCGAAGGGCGAAAACAACATCGTCCAGACCCGTAAAGACAGCAAAGGCAACTACATCATCGGTTACACCGGTCCAACACTGACCGCTGCTCCGGGTGCCAAAGTTGAAACCAGCGCTGTGCTGTACGCCGGCCCGAAAAGCCAGGCTGTGCTGAAAGAGTTGTCCCCAGGTCTGGAACTGACCGTCGACTACGGCATTCTGTGGTTCATTGCCCAGCCAATCTTCTGGCTGCTGCAACACATCCACGCCATTGTCGGTAACTGGGGCTGGTCGATCATTTTCCTGACCATGCTGATCAAGGGTATTTTCTTCCCTCTGTCGGCTGCCAGCTACAAATCGATGGCGCGCATGCGTGCCGTTGCGCCGAAACTGGCTGCTCTGAAAGAGCAACATGGCGATGACCGGCAAAAAATGTCGCAAGCCATGATGGAGCTGTACAAGAAAGAGAAGATCAATCCGCTGGGCGGCTGCTTGCCAATCCTCGTGCAGATGCCGGTTTTCCTGTCGCTGTACTGGGTTCTGCTGGAAAGCGTGGAAATGCGCCAGGCGCCGTTCATGCTGTGGATCACTGACCTGTCGATCAAGGATCCGTTCTTCATTCTGCCGATCATCATGGGCGCAACCATGTTCATCCAGCAGCAGCTGAACCCGACTCCTCCGGATCCGATGCAGGCGAAGGTCATGAAAATGATGCCAATCATCTTCACCTTCTTCTTCCTGTGGTTCCCGGCAGGTCTGGTGCTGTACTGGGTTGTGAACAACTGCCTGTCGATTGCACAACAGTGGTACATCACGCGTAAGATCGAAGCGGCGACGAAAAAAGCCGAGGCGTAACTTGCACTGTGGATAACACCACTCAGAACGCCCCCTCGTGGGGCGTTTTGCTATCTGCCACTTTTGTCTGGATTCCGGTTTATGAGCACACCTCGTGAAACCATCGCCGCCGTCGCCACCGCTCAAGGTCGCGGCGGTGTGGGCATCGTCCGTATTTCCGGACCGCTGGCCAGCGTTGCAGCCAAAGCTATCAGCGGCCGCGAACTGAAACCGCGTTACGCCCATTACGGGCCGTTTTTCAGTGACGACCAGCAAGTGCTCGATGAAGGTCTGGCGCTGTATTTCCCGGGACCGAACTCGTTTACCGGCGAAGACGTGCTGGAATTGCAGGGACATGGCGGCCCGATCGTGCTGGACATGCTGCTCAAGCGTTGCCTGGAGTTGGGTTGTCGTTTGGCCCGTCCCGGTGAATTCAGTGAACGAGCCTTCCTCAATGACAAACTCGACCTGGCCCAGGCCGAGGCGATTGCCGATTTGATCGAAGCCAGTTCGGCACAGGCTGCACGCAATGCTCTGCGTTCTTTGCAAGGCGCTTTTTCCCAGCGTGTGCATAACTTGACCGAACAACTGATCGGTCTGCGCATCTACGTCGAAGCCGCCATCGACTTTCCGGAAGAAGAAATCGACTTCCTCGCCGATGGCCATGTGTTGAGCATGCTCGACAAAGTGCGCGATGAGTTATCCACAGTACTGCGTGAAGCCGGGCAGGGTGCGTTGTTGCGCGATGGCATGACCGTGGTGATTGCCGGCCGTCCGAATGCCGGCAAGTCCAGTCTGTTGAATGCGCTGGCCGGTCGCGAAGCGGCGATCGTGACGGAGATTGCCGGCACCACTCGCGATATTCTGCGTGAACATATCCACATCGACGGCATGCCGTTGCACGTTGTCGATACCGCAGGTTTGCGTGATACCGACGATCATGTGGAAAAGATCGGTGTCGAACGGGCATTGAAGGCAATTGGTGAAGCCGATCGGGTGTTGTTGGTGGTCGATGCGACCGCCCCGGAGGCGCTGGACCCGTTTGCGTTGTGGCCGGAATTCCTCGAAACCCGTCCGGATCCGGCGAAAGTCACCCTGATTCGCAACAAAGCGGATCTGACCGGCGAAGCAATTGCCCTGGAAACCAGTGAAGACGGACATGTGACGATCAGCCTTAGCGCCAAGTCGGCCGGTGAAGGGCTGGACTTGCTGCGTGACCATCTCAAGGCTTGCATGGGTTACGAGCAAACGTCGGAAAGCAGCTTCAGCGCACGTCGCCGCCATCTCGAGGCTCTGCGCCATGCCAGTGCCGCGCTGGAACACGGCCGTGCGCAGCTGACATTGGCGGGTGCCGGTGAATTGCTCGCCGAAGATTTGCGTCAGGCCCAGCATTCTCTTGGTGAAATCACCGGGGCTTTCAGCTCTGATGATCTGCTGGGAAGAATCTTTTCCAGCTTCTGCATCGGCAAATAACAAAAAGGGGGCTGTGAGAATTTATCCACAGCCCCTTTTTCGTTTTACCAGTTGTAAGAAACCGTACCGAGCAAGGTGCGGTCTTCACCCCAGTAGCAGCGGCCGGCATCGTTGCATCCCGACACATACTCCTCGTCGAACAAGTTTTTCGCGTTCAGGTCGACGCTCCAGTGCGTGTCGATCTGATAACCGATGGCCGCATCCACCAACGTGACATCGCCGGCATCCAGCTTCCCGTACAGAGTAGACGAGGTGTAAGCGAAGGCACTATCGAAGTAACGCACACCACCGCCGACGTACAGACCTTTCAAGTCGCCATCGAGGAATCGGTATTTCGTCCAGACCGAAGCCTGATTACGTGGTACCCCGGTCATTTGATGGCCTTTGACCAATGACGTCGCGGCATCCTTGGTAATCCGCGCATCGGTGTAGGTATAAGCCGCAGTCACGTTGAGGTTCTGGGTCAGATTGCTGTTGAGTTCCAGTTCCACGCCTTTGGAACGGCTTTCGCCGACCTGGCGATAGGTCGACGTGGTCGAGTCGAAGTAGGTGTCGTCCTTTTTGCGCAGGTCATACACCGAAGCGGTGAACGCGGTGTCCCAGCCAATCGGTTCGTACTTCAGGCCCACTTCATATTGGCTGCTGGTGATCGGGTCGAGTGGCGTGCCGGCATTGGAAATCTGCTGCACCGGCACGAATGAGGTGGAATAGCTGACATACGGCGTCATGCCGTTGTCGAACTGGTACATCACCCCGCCCTGATAGGTGAATTTCTTGTCCTCGGAACTGATGTTGCTGCCCTTGGCCACCTTGTCGCGAAAATCACTGTCGACCCAGTCCTGGCGCCCACCGAGCAAGAACAACCAGTTGTCATATTTGCTTTGGATCTGTGCATAAACACCTTTCATCTGTTGCTCGAGCAGCGTGTTTTGCACCGCGATCGGGGTGGTGGGATCGCGCAGGTAAACCGGGTTGTAGATATCGATCGGCCCGACGATGCCGGCATTCCAGTCCTGATTGAACGAAGTGCGATCGTAGCTGGCGCCGAACAGCACGGTGTTTTCCAGCCTACCGAGCTGGAATTTGCCTTCCAGTTGGTTATCCAGCGAGTACACCATCGATTTGTTGAAGCGATCGTAGGCGGTCATGTTCAGGCGCGTGCCGAAGCCCGCATTGTTGAGGTTGCCTGGCCAGGTTTCGTGGCGGGTGATGCGCGACTGCATGTAGCGCGAGTTCTGCCGGAACTGCCAGTCGTCGTTGAAGGAGTGGCTGAACTCGTAACCGCTGCTCCAGGTTTCCCGTTCGAAGGTGTTCCAGTCCGGGTCGCCGAGCATGGTGCCTTTGGATAACTTGCCATTGGGGTTTGTCAGCAAGGTGCCGGCGGCCGGTAGGCCAAGTTCCATATTGGTGTGATCCTTCTGGTAGTTGGCCAGCAGGGTCAAGGTGTTGAAATCGTCAAAATTCAGGGTCAGCGAAGGGGCGATGTAGAGGCGGTCATCCGGGACGTGATCGGTCTGGGTGTCGGACTTGCGGCCGAGCATCACTACACGCCCGAGAATGTTGCCGCTGTCGTTGAGTGGCCCCGACACATCAACACCGATTTGCCGTCGGTTGTTCGAGCCATAGCCGAGTTGCACTTCGCCTTGCGGTGCAGCGGTTGGCCGTTTGCTGACCAGATTGACCAGGCCGCCGGGGGCGTTTTCCCCATACAGCAATGAGGACGGGCCACGGAAAATTTCCACCCGCTCAAGTCCATAAGGTTCGGTACTGGTGTCATAACGGTTGCCTTGCACACGGAGTCCATCGCGCAGCAGGCCGTAGCCGTAATCGGTGGCGTTGAAACCGCGAATGAAAAACAGATCGCCGGCCAGACTGTCGCCGGCGGCAAACGGAGGAGCAAAGATCCCCGGCACGTAGCCAAGCACCTCGGTGAGCGTCTGAGATTTCTGATCTTTCATGCGTTGCGCGGTTACGACTGACACCGAGCGCGGCGTTTCCGACAACGCCGTGCTGGTTTTCGTACCGATCCGGCTGTTCTGCGCCTTGTAGCCAACGTCGGCGGCGTAATCCAGATTCATCGGATTGGCCAATTGCCCGTTGATGTTGGTCGGGGCCAGTTCCAGCGCGTCACCATTGGGCAACGCCTGCAGAATGTAACTGCCCGGCGCCTGCGGTACGGCTTGCAACCCCGAGCCTTGCAGCAGTTGAGCGAATCCCTGGTCGACGGTGAAATTGCCGTTCAGTCCCGCACTGCGTAAACGGCTGGTCTGTTGCGGCGAAAACGACAGAATCACGTTTGCTGCGGAGGCGAATTGGCTCAAAGCATTATCAAGCGGGCCGGCAGCAATGGTGTAACGCTGGGCGGCCGTCGCCGCGAAGGCGTTGTTGGTCATTACCAGGCAAGGCGCGGCGCTGGTCATCAGTAGGCTGTAGGCAATGCAGTGGTGAGAAAAACGCTGACGGAACGTGGGAAGACGCATGTGTGGATAAGCCCTGAAGGTGGCGAAGAGCCGCGTTTATCGCGATTACCTGTAGGGCCGGGTCAGGGCAAAAAAAGATAACCCTGTTTTCGATTTATTTTTCCCCAGGTGATTTTCGATCAGACGTTGTGGCTGATCGAGACCCAGTAACGGGTGAAGTAGCGGACGTTGATCGGTAACGAGGCCTGAAGGTTGGCCAGCACGGCATCAGTGGAATCGAGCCGAAAGGTGCCGGATACCCGCAGATCCCGGGCGCGGCTGTCGCAGTGCAGAACACCGCTGCGATAACGCCCCAACTCGTCGATCACCTCACCCAACCGTGCATCGAGCACAATCAACTGGCCGTTGGTCCACGCCACTGCTGAGGATTCAAATGGAAGAAGGCGTCCGATATGCCGACTATCGAAGTCAGCACCTTCGCCTGCCTTCAAGATCATCGCGGCCGTTGATGGATCAGCGGGTTGCACGCTGACCCGATCTTCCAGCACGCCGACCCGCGTCGAGCCCGACAGCTGATGCACCGAAAAACGCGTACCCAACGCTTGAATCCGGCCGTCGTGGGTCTCGACAAAAAACGGCCGCTGATCGCCAAGCTTGCCGGTTTCAATGAGAATCTCACCCGAGCGCAGGCGAATCAGGCGCTGTGCGGCGTCGAAAGACACATCGATGGCGGTATCGGTGTTGAGCTGGATCTGGCTGCCATCCGCCAATGAAAGGCTACGACGCTGGCCAACGCCGGTTTTGTAGTCGGCCCAGACATTCCCCAGGGATGTATGTTGCTGAGCGTTCCAACCGAGGAACCCTGTCCCGGTCGCGAGCAGCAACAGCTTCAGTACCTGACGCCGTTGCTGGCCGGTATTCAGCGCGCGACGTTTCAAATCCTGCGGCAGAGTGCCGAAATGACGCTGCAATTGTTCCATCTGGTTCCACGCCGCCAAGTGCGCTGGATCGCTATCTATCCACAGCTGCCAGGCTTTTTGTTCGGCGAGCGTCGGCGGATCTGCCTGAAACTGCACGTACCAAGCGGCAGCGGCTTCGAACACTTTGCGGTTGGGGGCGATGGCCATCAGCGCTGCGCCATGATCAGGGCACATTCCGTCAAAGCGCGGATCATGTGCTTCTTTACTGTGGTCAGGGAAACCTTCAACTGCACAGCGATCTGTTGATAAGTCAGGCCGTCGATCTGCGAGAGCATAAAGATCTGCCGGGTTCGCGCGCCCAGACCGGCCAAGGCTTTATCCACAGCGATCAGGGTTTCGATGATCAGTGCCTTGTCTTCTTCGCTGATGGCGGTGGCTTCCGGTCGAGCAGCCAAGGTCTGCAAGTAGGCGACTTCGATGGCCTGTCTTCTATAGCGATCAATGACGAGGCCGCGTGCAATGGTCGCCAGATAATCCCGCGGTTCGCGAATCTGCGCGGCATTCCGTGCCGCGAGGATCCGCACGAAGGTGTCATGCGCGACATCCGCAGCATCGCAGGCGTTATGCAATTTGCCCTTGAGCCATCCATATAGCCACGAATGGTGTTGCTCGTAGATTTGCTCGATCGCAGCGTGGTGGGCGGGTGGGGACATGGGGAGAAACTGACGAGTTAATGATAATGGCTATTATTAGCCTCTGTTACGTTCTCTCACAATAGCCCTTTCACATCCCTCCATCGGCTTCCTGGTCGTCACCGATCTTTCGATGGCGGTTTTTTTTGCGCCCGGAAAAAGCCATTTGGTCGATTTTCTGTGGATTAAGCCCTGTGAATAACTGCCACTAAGGGCAGTTGATAACAGGGCCTGAAAACTGGATATAACCCACTCTGTGGATAACCACCCCTTTCATCCACAGGCTTACACCGGTTATCCAAGGGCCTCACTGGCACATGAGCACAGGGTTTTGAAACTCTGTACATATTGAATATAAAGGCCTGTAGCAATCTATCCACAGAAAGCGTGCTCAGTAAGAATAAACATAAAAACAAAGGTTTTATAAATTTCTCTCTTTTTTATTCTTTTAACCTCGAGTTCTCCACAGCTGGTTAAATTTTGTGCAAAGGGTTCTTTAGGAAGGGCGAAGTCCCTATACTTGTCGACCAGGTCCAGAAACCTGATCTCAAACTATTCCTGAATTACCTACTTAAGCAGGCACGAGGTGCGTGGTGGATTTCCCTTCCCGTTTTGAAGTGATCGTCATCGGCGGCGGTCATGCCGGTACCGAGGCAGCACTGGCCTCAGCACGTATGGGGGCAAAAACCCTGTTGCTGACGCATAACGTGGAAACCCTCGGTGCCATGAGTTGCAACCCGGCCATCGGTGGCATTGGCAAAAGCCATCTGGTCAAGGAAATCGATGCCCTCGGCGGCGCGATGGCCACGGCTACCGATTTGGGTGGCATCCAGTTTCGTGTGTTGAACAGCCGCAAAGGCCCAGCCGTACGGGCGACTCGTGCGCAAGCCGACCGGATTCTGTACAAAGCCGCTGTCCGCGAAATCCTCGAAAACCAACCGAACCTGTGGATATTTCAACAAGCGGCTGATGACCTGATCGTCGAGCAGGAACAGGTCCGTGGTGTTGTCACGCAAATGGGTCTGCGCTTCTTCGCCGATTCCGTGGTGTTGACCACCGGTACCTTCCTTGGTGGACTTATCCACATCGGTTTGCAGAATTTTTCCGGTGGCCGCGCCGGTGATCCGCCGTCGATCGCCCTGGCTCACCGTTTGCGTGAACTGCCACTGCGTGTCGGTCGCCTGAAAACCGGCACACCACCGCGTATCGACGGCAAGTCTGTGGATTTCTCGGTGATGACCGAGCAACCAGGCGATACGCCGATCCCGGTGATGTCGTTCATGGGCAACAAGGAACAGCATCCACGCCAGGTCAGTTGCTGGATTACTCACACCAACGCCCGCACCCACGAAATCATTGCCGCGAACCTCGATCGTTCGCCGATGTATTCCGCTGCCGGTGAAATCGAAGGCATCGGCCCGCGCTATTGCCCGTCGATCGAAGACAAGATTCACCGCTTTGCCGACAAGGAAAGCCATCAGGTGTTTATCGAACCGGAAGGTTTGACCACCCATGAGCTGTATCCGAACGGGATATCCACAAGCTTGCCGTTCGACGTGCAATTGCAGATCGTGCAATCGATTCGCGGCATGGAAAACGCACACATCGTGCGTCCGGGTTATGCGATCGAGTACGACTACTTCGATCCGCGCGATCTGAAGTACAGCCTCGAAACCAAAGTCATCGGCGGTCTGTTCTTCGCCGGGCAAATCAACGGCACCACCGGTTACGAAGAAGCCGGCGCTCAAGGTTTGCTCGCTGGCGCCAACGCCGCACTGCGCGCCAAGGGCAAAGAAGCCTGGTGCCCGCGTCGCGATGAAGCGTACATCGGTGTATTGGTCGACGACCTGATCACCCTCGGTACCCAAGAGCCGTACCGCATGTTCACTTCCCGTGCCGAGTACCGCCTGATCCTGCGCGAGGACAACGCCGACCTGCGTCTGACCGAAAAAGGTCGCGAGCTCGGTCTGGTCGATGACGCGCGTTGGGCGGCCTTCTGCAAGAAACGCGAAAGCATTGAACTCGAAGAGCAGCGCCTGAAAAGCACCTGGGTTCGCCCGAACACGCAGCAGGGCGATGCGATTGCCGAGAAATTCGGCACGCCGCTGACCCACGAATACAACTTGCTCAACCTCTTGAGTCGTCCGGAAATCGACTACGCTGGTCTGGTCGAAGTGACCGGCAACGGCGCCGAAGATCCACAGGTCGCCGAGCAGGTTGAAATCAAGACCAAATACGCCGGTTACATCGACCGTCAACAGGACGAAATCGCCCGTCTGCGCGCCAGTGAAGACACCAAATTGCCTGTGGATATCGATTACACCAACATTTCCGGTCTCTCCAAGGAGATCCAGAGCAAGCTCGGCGCGACTCGACCAGAGACGTTGGGCCAGGCTTCGCGGATCCCGGGTGTGACCCCGGCAGCGATTTCGCTGTTGATGATTCATTTGAAAAAACGCGGCGCGGGCCGTCAGTTGGAGCAAAGCGCTTGAGTTCTAAGGTCACTTCGCAACACGCCGAAGAGTTATCCACAGGAGCCCGCGAGCTCGGTGTCAATCTCACTGAAACCCAGCACGAGTTGCTGTTGGGTTATCTGGCCCTGTTGATCAAATGGAACCAGGCCTACAACCTGACCGCGGTGCGTGATCCGGACGAAATGGTTTCGCGGCACTTGCTCGATAGTCTCAGCGTGATGTCGTTCATCGAAAACGGTCGTTGGCTCGACGTCGGCAGCGGCGGCGGCATGCCGGGGATCCCGTTGGCGATCCTGTATCCGGACTCGCAAGTGACCTGTCTGGACAGCAATGGCAAGAAAACCCGCTTCCTGACTCAAGTCAAACTCGAACTCAAACTGGATAACCTGCAAGTTATCCACAGTCGTGTCGAAGCTTTCCAGCCTGCAGAGCCGTTCAACGGGATCATTTCCCGGGCGTTCAGCAGCATGGAGAACTTCACCAACTGGACTCGCCATCTCGGCGATGCCGATACACGCTGGCTGGCAATGAAGGGCGTTCATCCGGCCGATGAGCTGGTAGCATTGCCGGCAGACTTCAAACTCGATAGCGAACACGCCCTGGCCGTACCCGGTTGCCAAGGCCAACGCCATCTGCTGATACTGCGCCGCACGGCATGATTGGGAACACAAGCAAGAATGGCTAAGGTATTCGCGATAGCGAACCAAAAGGGTGGTGTGGGCAAGACCACCACCTGCATCAACCTCGCAGCATCCCTGGTCGCGACCAAGCGGCGGGTGCTGTTGATCGATCTCGATCCACAGGGCAACGCCACCATGGGTAGCGGTGTGGATAAACACGGCCTGGAAAACTCGGTCTACGACCTGCTGATCGGCGAATGCGATCTGGCCCAGGCCATGCACTATTCCGAGCATGGCGGTTATCAACTGCTGCCGGCCAACCGCGATCTGACGGCGGCTGAAGTGGTACTGCTGGAAATGCAGATGAAGGAAAGTCGTCTGCGCAGCGCGCTGGCGCCGATCCGTGAAAACTACGATTACATTTTGATCGACTGCCCGCCGTCGCTGTCGATGCTCACGCTGAACGCACTGGTCGCTGCTGACGGGGTAATTATCCCCATGCAGTGCGAGTACTTTGCGCTCGAAGGTCTCAGCGACCTTGTGGATAACATCAAGCGCATCGCCGAACTGCTCAATCCGAACCTGAAAGTCGAAGGTTTGCTGCGGACCATGTACGACCCGCGCCTGAGCTTGATGAATGACGTTTCGGCGCAGCTCAAGGAACACTTCGGCGAGCAACTCTACGACACGGTGATCCCGCGCAATATCCGTCTGGCCGAAGCGCCGAGCTACGGCATGCCGGCGCTGGCCTACGACAAGCAATCGCGCGGCGCCTTGGCTTATCTGGCCCTGGCCGGCGAGATGGTTCGTCGTCAGCGCAAAAACTCACGCATTGCCGCCGCTCAGGCAACTTAAGGAATCCCCATGGCCGTCAAGAAACGAGGTCTCGGACGTGGACTGGATGCACTGCTGAGTGGTCCGACCGTCAGCGCGCTGGAAGAACAAGCGGCGCAAGCTGACACCCGCGAGCTGCAGCACTTGCCGTTGGATCTGCTGCAGCGCGGCAAATACCAGCCGCGCCGCGACATGGATCCGCAGGCGCTGGAAGAACTGGCAGCGTCGATCAAGGCGCAAGGCGTGATGCAGCCGATCGTGGTGCGCCCAATTGGCGGTGGCCGCTTCGAGATCATCGCCGGTGAACGTCGCTGGCGCGCGAGCCAGCAAGCCGGGCAGGAAACCATCCCGGCGATGGTCCGCGATGTGCCGGATGAAACCGCAATCGCCATTGCGCTGATCGAGAACATCCAGCGCGAAGACCTCAATCCGATCGAAGAAGCGGTGGCCCTGCAGCGTTTGCAGCAGGAATTCCAACTGACTCAGCAGCAAGTTGCCGAGGCTGTGGGTAAGTCCCGCGTCACTGTGGCTAACCTGTTGCGGCTTATTGCACTGCCGGAAGTCATCAAGACCATGTTGTCTCACGGCGACCTGGAAATGGGTCATGCCCGTGCTTTGCTCGGTCTGCCGGACAATCAACAGGTTGAAGGGGCGCGACATGTTGTCGCACGCGGTCTCACCGTGCGCCAAACTGAGGCACTGGTTCGCCAGTGGTTGAGTGGCAAACCGGAGCCTGTGGAAGCGACCAAACCCGACCCGGATATCGCCCGTCTCGAACAGCGTCTGGCCGAGCGCCTAGGCTCTGCGGTGCAGATTCGCCACGGCAAGAAGGGAAAGGGGCAGTTGGTGATCGGTTATAACTCGCTCGATGAGCTTCAAGGTGTGCTCGCACACATCCGCTGAAACATTTCCTCATGTAGCGCGCAGTCGGAAATCACTACCTGACAGTTGAATAGGGGCAGAACCGCCCCTATACTCTGCGCGCATTTTGTCGGCACAAATTATGCCAAGTTATTGAATTCTGGCAGCCGACCATTGGAGAGCAAACGTGATGGAAACCCGCAAGCCAAACCGCCTGCCGTTCCATCGCCTGGCGGTTTTTCCGGTGTTGATGGCTCAATTTGTCATTTTGCTCATTGCCGCTTTGGCGCTTTGGCAATGGCACGGAGTCGTTGCCGGATACTCGGGACTTTGCGGAGGCCTGATAGCCTTGCTGCCCAATGTTTATTTTGCTCACAAGGCATTTCGGTTTTCCGGCGCCCGAGCAGCCCAGTCCATCGTCCGGTCATTTTATGCCGGCGAGGCAGGCAAACTGATTTTGACGGCAGTGCTCTTTGCACTGGTGTTTGCAGGTGTGAAGCCACTGGCGCCGATAGCAGTATTCGGCGTGTTCGTGCTGACTCAGTCGGTCAGCTGGTTCGCTCCCCTGCTGATGAGAACAAGACTTTCGAGACCTTAGGGCGTTTGAGGCAACCATGGCAGAAACAACCGCTTCGGGCTATATCCAGCACCACTTGCAGAACCTGACCTTCGGTCAGCTACCTAACGGCGGCTGGGGCTTTGCCCATACCGCAGCAGAAGCCAAAGAAATGGGTTTCTGGGCTTTCCACGTCGATACTCTCGGCTGGTCGGTCGCGTTGGGTCTGATCTTCGTGCTTCTTTTCCGCATGGCGGCAAAGAAAGCGACTTCGGGTCAGCCGGGTGCTTTGCAGAACTTCGTTGAAGTATTGGTCGAATTCGTCGATGGCAGCGTGAAAGACAGCTTCCATGGCCGTAGCCCGGTGATTGCACCGCTGGCACTGACCATCTTCGTCTGGGTGTTCCTGATGAACGCCGTCGACCTGGTACCGGTCGACTGGATTCCTCAACTGGCCATCCTGATCTCCGGTGACCACCACATCCCGTTCCGCGCCGTGTCGACTACCGACCCGAACGCGACCCTGGGCATGGCGTTCTCGGTTTTCGCACTGATCATTTTCTACAGCATCAAGGTCAAGGGCTTCGGCGGCTTCATCGGCGAACTGACCCTGCACCCGTTCGGCAGCAAGAACATCTTCGTTCAAGCCCTGCTGATCCCGGTGAACTTCCTGCTGGAATTCGTGACCCTGATCGCTAAACCGATCTCTCTGGCTCTGCGACTGTTCGGCAACATGTATGCCGGCGAGCTGGTGTTCATTCTGATCGCTGTGATGTTCGGCAGCGGTCTGCTCTGGCTGAGCGGCCTGGGCGTTGTTCTGCAGTGGGCGTGGGCTGTGTTCCACATCCTGATCATCACGCTGCAGGCGTTCATCTTCATGATGCTGACCATCGTCTACCTGTCGATGGCGCACGAAGAAAACCATTAAGGCCAGTCTCGACTAGTCTGATGTCCTTCCCGGTCAAACGGGAAGGGGCTCTTCACAGGGCACCTGAAACGATTTGTTTTACCGCTTTAATCTAAAAAACCTAAACCATACGACGTAAAAGTCGGGAGGAAAGATGGAAACTGTAGTTGGTCTAACCGCTATCGCTGTTGCACTGTTGATCGGCCTGGGCGCACTGGGTACCGCAATTGGTTTCGGCCTGCTGGGCGGCAAGTTCCTGGAAGGCGCAGCGCGTCAGCCAGAAATGGTTCCAATGCTGCAAGTTAAAATGTTCATCGTTGCCGGTCTGCTCGACGCCGTAACCATGATCGGTGTTGGTATCGCTCTGTTCTTCACCTTTGCGAACCCGTTCGTTGGTCAGATCGCTGGCTAATTACCCGGATTCTTCCGAGTAATTTGATGTGATGGACAACGTAACTGCGAGGTGTTGGCGTGAACATTAATGCGACCCTGATTGGCCAGTCCGTTGCGTTCCTGATTTTTGTACTGTTCTGCATGAAGTATGTATGGCCTCCGGTCATCGCTGCTCTGCACGAACGTCAAAAGAAGATCGCTGATGGTCTGGACGCTGCCAGCCGTGCAGCTCGCGACCTGGAGTTGGCCCAAGAAAAAGCGGGTCAGCAACTGCGCGAAGCGAAAGCTCAGGCAGCTGAAATCATCGAGCAAGCCAAGAAACGCGGTAACCAGATTGTCGAAGAGGCCGTTGAAAAGGCCCGTGTCGATGCTGACCGTGTGAAGGTTCAGGCTCAAGCCGAGATCGAACAGGAACTGAACAGTGTCAAAGACAAGCTGCGCGCCCAAGTGGGTTTGCTGGCTGTCGGCGGCGCCGAGAAGATCCTGGGTGCCACAATCGATCAAAACGCGCACGCAGAGCTGGTTAACCAACTGGCTGCTGAAATCTAAGCGAGGGCGATCATGGCAGAACTGACCACGTTGGCCCGACCTTACGCTAAGGCGGCCTTCGAGCACGCTCAGGCCCACCAGCAACTGGCCAATTGGTCAGCCATGCTCGGCCTGGCTGCAGCGGTGTCGCAAGACGACACCATGCAGCGCGTGCTCAAGGCCCCGCGACTGACGAGCGCAGAAAAGGCCGCCACGTTTATTGACGTGTGCGGCGACAAGTTTGATGCCAAGGCACAGAACTTCATCAATGTCGTTGCCGAAAACGACCGTCTCCCGCTTCTGCCGGAGATTGCCGCTCTTTTCGACCTGTACAAGGCCGAACAAGAGAAGTCGGTAGACGTTGAAGTGACCAGTGCTTTTGCATTGAACCAAGAACAGCAAGACAAACTCGCCAAGGTTCTCAGTGCACGACTCAACCGGGAAGTGCGCCTGCAAGTTGCGGAGGATGCTGCCCTTATAGGTGGTGTTGTTATCCGCGCCGGCGACCTGGTTATCGATGGCTCGATTCGCGGCAAAATCGCGAAACTTGCCGAAGCATTGAAATCTTGAGTTTGAAGGGGCAGCAGAGCAATGCAGCAACTCAATCCTTCCGAAATAAGTGAAATTATCAAGGGCCGCATCGACAAGCTCGATGTGACCTCCCAAGCCCGTAACGAAGGCACTGTCGTCAGCGTATCTGACGGCATCGTGCGGATTCACGGTCTGGCCGACGTTATGTACGGCGAGATGATCGAGTTTCCGGGCGGCGTCTACGGTATGGCCCTCAACCTGGAGCAAGACTCCGTAGGTGCCGTTGTACTGGGCGCTTACCAGTCTCTGGCTGAAGGCATGAGCGCCAAGTGCACCGGCCGCATCCTCGAAGTTCCTGTTGGTAAGGAACTGCTGGGTCGCGTAGTCGACGCACTGGGTAACCCTGTTGACGGCAAAGGTCCACTGGGCAACACCGAGACCGACGCGGTCGAGAAAGTTGCTCCGGGCGTGATCTGGCGTAAGTCGGTAGACCAGCCTGTACAGACTGGCTACAAGGCTGTCGATGCCATGATCCCTGTCGGCCGTGGCCAGCGTGAGCTGATCATCGGTGACCGTCAGATCGGTAAAACCGCTCTGGCGATCGACGCGATCATCAACCAGAAAGACAGCGGCATTTTCTGCGTCTACGTAGCTATTGGTCAGAAGCAATCGACCATCGCCAACGTGGTTCGCAAGCTGGAAGAAAACGGCGCCCTGGCCAACACGATCATCGTGGCTGCCAGTGCTTCGGAATCTCCTGCGCTGCAATTCTTGGCACCGTACTCCGGTTGCACCATGGGTGAATTCTTCCGCGACCGCGGTGAAGACGCGCTGATCGTTTATGACGATCTGTCCAAGCAAGCAGTGGCTTACCGCCAGATTTCCCTGCTGCTGCGCCGTCCACCAGGCCGTGAAGCTTACCCAGGCGACGTGTTCTATCTCCACTCCCGTCTGCTGGAGCGCGCATCCCGCGTTTCGGAAGAATACGTAGAGAAGTTCACCAACGGCGCAGTGACCGGCAAAACCGGTTCCCTGACCGCACTGCCGATCATCGAAACCCAGGCTGGCGACGTTTCCGCGTTCGTTCCGACCAACGTGATTTCCATCACCGACGGTCAGATCTTCCTGGAATCGGCCATGTTCAACTCGGGCATCCGTCCTGCAGTGAACGCCGGTGTTTCGGTATCCCGTGTGGGTGGTGCCGCTCAGACCAAGATCATCAAGAAGCTCTCCGGTGGTATCCGTACCGCTCTGGCTCAGTACCGTGAACTGGCGGCATTCGCCCAGTTCGCTTCTGACCTGGACGAAGCGACCCGTAAGCAACTTGAGCATGGTCAGCGCGTTACCGAGCTGATGAAGCAGAAGCAATACGCACCAATGTCGATCGCTGACATGGCGCTGTCGCTGTATGCCGCTGAGCGTGGGTTCCTGACTGACATTGAAATCGCCAAGATCGGCAGCTTCGAACAAGCGCTGATTGCTTTCTTCAACCGCGATCACGCCGATTTGATGGCCAAGATCAACGTTAAAGGTGACTTCAATGACGAAATCGACGCTGGCATGAAAGCCGGTATCGAGAAGTTCAAGGCCACCCAAACCTGGTAAGCCGCAGCGGGAGCCGCGAGGCTCCCGCTTGCTAACCTGATAGGTGTTACATGGCAGGCGCAAAAGAGATTCGCAGTAAGATTGCGAGCATCAAAAGCACGCAAAAGATTACCAGCGCCATGGAAAAAGTGGCGGTCAGCAAAATGCGCAAGGCACAAATGCGCATGGCTGCTAGCCGTCCTTATGCGGAGCGTATCCGCCAGGTTATTGGGCATCTGGCCAACGCCAACCCGGAATACCGCCACCCGTTCATGATCGAGCGCGCCATCAAGCGTGTCGGTTATGTTGTGGTGAGCAGTGACCGTGGTTTGTGCGGCGGCTTGAATACCAACCTGTTCAAGGCCCTGGTCAAGGACATGGCGGTAAACCGCGAAAACGGCGTCGAGATTGATCTGTGTGTCGTTGGTAGCAAGGGTGCGGCCTTTTTCCGCAACTTCGGCGGTAACGTCGTTGCAGCTATCAGCCACCTGGGTGAAGAGCCGTCGATCAATGATCTGATCGGCAGCGTCAAGGTGATGCTGGATGCCTACCTGGATGGCCGTATTGACCGCCTGTCCGTGGTGTCCAACAAGTTCATCAACACCATGACGCAGCAGCCTACCGTGGAGCAGTTGATTCCACTGGTGGCCACCCCGGATCAGGATCTCAAGCACCACTGGGACTACCTCTACGAACCGGATGCCAAAGAGCTGCTTGACGGCTTGATGGTCCGCTACGTTGAGTCGCAGGTCTACCAGGCGGTGGTCGAGAACAACGCGGCTGAACAAGCTGCGCGGATGATCGCGATGAAGAACGCTACCGACAACGCCGGTGATTTGATCAGCGATTTGCAGCTGATCTACAACAAGGCGCGTCAGGCTGCGATCACCCAAGAGATCTCGGAAATCGTCGGCGGCGCTGCCGCGGTTTAACGGTTCAAATATTCAGAGGATCCAGCTATGAGTAGCGGACGTATCGTTCAAATCATCGGCGCCGTTATCGACGTGGAATTTCCACGCGACAGCGTACCGAGTATCTACAACGCGCTGAAAGTAGTGAGCGCGGCTGAAACCACCCTGGAAGTTCAGCAGCAGCTGGGCGACGGCGTGGTTCGCACCATTGCGATGGGTTCCACCGAAGGCTTGAAGCGCGGTCTGGAAGTTACCGACTCTGGCGCAGCCATCTCCGTACCGGTCGGTAAAGCGACCCTGGGCCGGATCATGGACGTCCTCGGTAACCCGATCGACGAAGCTGGCCCGATCGACACCGAAGAGCGTTGGGGCATTCACCGTCCAGCGCCTTCGTTCGCTGAACAGGCAGGCGGCAACGACCTGCTGGAAACCGGCATCAAGGTTATCGACCTGGTTTGCCCGTTTGCCAAAGGCGGTAAAGTCGGTCTGTTCGGTGGTGCCGGTGTAGGCAAAACCGTAAACATGATGGAACTGATCCGTAACATCGCCATCGAGCACAGCGGTTATTCCGTGTTCGCCGGTGTGGGTGAGCGTACTCGTGAGGGTAACGACTTCTACCACGAGATGAAGGACTCCAACGTTCTGGACAAAGTGGCACTGGTTTACGGTCAGATGAACGAGCCGCCGGGTAACCGTCTGCGCGTAGCACTGACCGGTCTGACCATGGCCGAGAAGTTCCGTGACGAAGGTAACGACGTTCTGCTGTTCGTCGACAACATCTATCGTTACACCCTGGCCGGTACTGAAGTATCCGCACTGCTGGGCCGTATGCCCTCGGCAGTAGGTTACCAGCCGACCCTGGCTGAAGAGATGGGCGTTCTGCAAGAACGTATCACTTCGACCAAGGAAGGTTCGATCACTTCGATCCAAGCGGTATACGTACCTGCGGATGACTTGACCGACCCGTCGCCAGCGACCACCTTCGCCCACTTGGACGCCACCGTCGTTCTGTCCCGTGACATCGCTTCCCTGGGTATCTACCCAGCGGTAGATCCACTGGATTCGACTTCGCGCCAGCTGGACCCGAACGTAATCGGCCAGGACCACTACGACACCGCTCGCGGCGTTCAGTACGTTCTGCAACGTTACAAAGAGCTGAAGGACATCATCGCGATCCTGGGTATGGACGAGCTGTCGGAAGCCGACAAGCAGTTGGTAAACCGTGCTCGTAAGATCCAGCGCTTCTTGTCGCAGCCGTTCTTCGTGGCTGAAGTCTTCACTGGTGCTTCGGGTAAATACGTTTCCCTGAAAGACACCATTGCTGGCTTCAAAGGCATCCTCAACGGTGACTACGACCACCTGCCAGAACAAGCGTTCTACATGGTTGGCGGCATCGAAGAAGCGATCGAGAAAGCCAAGAAACTGTAATCCCGGCGCCCGGCAACGGGCGCTCATTTAGGTTGAGGCAATCAGATGGCTATGACAGTCCATTGCGATATCGTCAGCGCGGAAGGGGAAATCTTTTCCGGCCTGGTCGAGATGGTGATTGCGCACGGTGCACTGGGTGATCTTGGTATCGCTCTGGGTCACGCGCCGCTGATCACTAATCTGAAGCCAGGTCCGATCCGCCTGATCAAGCAAGGCGGGGAAGCCGAGGTGTTCTACATCTCCGGTGGTTTCCTCGAGGTTCAGCCGAACATGGTCAAGGTGCTTGCCGATACCGTGCAACGCGCCGCCGACCTGGATGAAGCTCAAGCCCAGGCAGCTCTCAAGGCTGCCGAAGCTGCTCTGCACGAGAAGAGCGCAGATTTCGACTACGGAGCTGCGTCCGCACGTCTGGCCGAGGCTGCAGCTCAGCTGCGCACCGTCCAGCAGATCCGCAAGAAGTTTGGCGGTTAATCCGTCAGCCGCTTGTTGTGCGATTGATAAAAAAGGGTAGCCTCGGCTACCCTTTTTTCTTTTCCGAATTTCCGAAACCCGGTCGCAGTTGCTGACCACCCAGGATTGGTAGCCAGTCATGTCTCTTGAAATCGTTATCCTCGCGGCCGGTCAAGGCACCCGTATGCGTTCGGCGCTGCCGAAAGTGCTGCATCCGATTGCCGGCAACTCCATGCTGGGTCATGTTATCCACAGCGCCCGGCAACTTGATCCACAGCGCATCCATGTGGTCATCGGCCATGGCGCGGATGTGGTGCGCGAACGTCTGGCTGCTGATGATCTGAATTTCGTCCTGCAGGACAAACAACTCGGCACCGGCCACGCCACTGCTCAAGCGGTGCCGTTCATTACTGCCGACACCGTGCTGATCCTCTACGGTGACGTGCCGCTGATTGAAGTCGAAACCCTGCAACGGCTGCTCAAGCATGTTGTGACCGGGCAAATGGGCTTGCTCACCGTCGAGCTGGATGACCCGACCGGTTACGGCCGCATCGTGCGCGATGCCGACGGCAAGGTCGCTGCCATCGTTGAGCACAAAGATGCCAGCGAAGCCCAGCGCGCCATAACTGAAGGCAACACAGGCATTCTCGCGGTACCGGCCAATCGTCTGGCGGACTGGATGAGTCGTCTGTCGAACAACAATGCCCAAGGCGAGTACTACCTGACCGATGTGATCGAAATGGCGGTCAGCGATGGCCTGGTTGTCGCCACAGAACAACCGCATGATCCAATGGAAGTGCAGGGCGCCAACGATCGCAAGCAATTGTCAGAGCTGGAGCGCCATTACCAGTTGCGCGCCGGTCGGCGGTTGATGGCGCAAGGCGTTACCTTGCGGGATCCGGCACGTTTCGATGTGCGTGGCGAAGTGACCGTGGGTCGTGACGTGCTGATCGACATCAACGTGATCCTCGAAGGCAATGTGGTCATCGAAGACGACGTAGTCATCGGCCCGAATTGTGTGATCAAGGACAGCACCCTGCGCAAAGGCGTGGTGATCAAAGCCAACTCGCACATTGAAGGTGCCGTTCTGGGCGAGGGCAGTGATGCCGGCCCGTTCGCGCGTCTGCGTCCAGGCACCGTGCTCGAAGCGCGCGCACATGTGGGTAACTTTGTTGAATTGAAAAACGCCCACATGGGCGAAGGCGCCAAGGCCGGACACCTGACATATCTGGGCGATGCCGAGATCGGAGCGCGCACCAACATCGGCGCGGGCACCATTACCTGCAACTACGACGGCGCCAACAAGTGGAAAACCGTGTTGGGTGCAGACGTTTTCATCGGCTCCAATAATTCGTTGGTCGCGCCTGTGGATATTTCTGCCGGTGCGACCACGGCGGCCGGGTCGACCATCACGCAGAATGTGGACAACGCGCAGTTGGCCGTGGGCCGAGCGCGGCAGAGAAATATCGACGGTTGGAAACGGCCGGAGAAGATCAAAAAGAGCTGAGTTATCCACAGCGGCTTTTTGAAGATCAAAAGATCGCAGCCTTCGGCAGCTCCTACGGAGACTGTTGGGGTTGCGATTTTTTTTGGGTGACCGCTTGACGATTTAGAGCCGATAGGTTTTGATTGCTTACGTTATCTTTCGAAACGAAACTTAAGCCGCCATGTCGAAACGCAACACGCCGCAACGTCGCCACAACATCCTCGCCTTGCTCAACGAGCAGGGCGAAGTCAGTGTGGATGAACTGGCCAAGCGCTTCGAAACCTCCGAAGTTACGATTCGCAAGGATCTCGCCGCACTGGAAAGCCACGGTCTGTTGCTGCGCCGCTACGGCGGGGCGATCACCATGCCGCAGGAACTGGTCGCGGAAACGGCGCAGAGCGTTTCCAAGTACAAACAGGCCATCGCCCGTGCAGCGGTGAAACGCATCCGCGAACACGCGCGCATCATCATCGACAGCGGCAGCACCACCGCCGCGATGATCCCCGAACTTGGCCAGCAGCCGGGTTTGGTGGTGATGACCAACTCCCTGCACGTCGCCAACGCCCTGAGCGAACTCGAGCACGAACCGGTGCTGTTGATGACCGGCGGCACCTGGGATCCGCATTCGGAATCCTTTCAGGGCCAGGTCGCCGAGCAAGTACTACGCTCTTACGACTTCGATCAGTTGTTCATTGGCGCCGACGGTATTGATCTGGTGCGCGGCACGACGACTTTCAATGAATTGCTGGGACTGAGCCGGGTCATGGCTGAAGTGGCGCGGGAAGTCATCGTCATGGTCGAGGCCGACAAGATCGGTCGCAAGATTCCCAATCTGGAACTGCCGTGGAGCAGCGTCCATACCCTCATTACCGATGATCGCCTGCCTAGCGAGGCGCGTGATCAGATACAGGCCCGCGGTATCAACTTGATTTGCGCGGCTGTCAGTCAGGAGAAATAAGCATGTGTGGAATTGTCGGCGCAGTTGCTGAACGTAATATCACCGCCATCCTGCTCGAAGGCCTCAAGCGCCTTGAATACCGCGGCTACGACAGCGCCGGTGTCGCGGTCTTCACCAACGACGAAACCCTCGAGCGCATGCGTCGCCCGGGCAAGGTCAGCGAACTTGAAGCGGCGCTGGCCGAACACCCGTTGGTCGGCCGTCTCGGCATTGCCCACACCCGTTGGGCGACTCACGGCGCGCCGTGCGAACGCAACGCCCACCCACATTTCTCCGGCGACATCGCCGTGGTGCACAACGGCATCATCGAAAACCACGAAGCCCTGCGTGAACAACTGAAAGCGCTGGGCTACGTGTTTACGTCGGACACCGACACCGAAGTCATCGCCCACCTGCTCAATCACAAGCTCAAGGATCAGCCAGACCTGAGCGTTGCGCTTAAAGCAACGGTGAAGGAACTGCACGGTGCTTACGGCCTGGCCGTGATCAATGCCAAACAACCGGATCGTCTGGTCGCCGCGCGCAGTGGTAGCCCGTTGGTGATCGGTCTGGGCCTGGGTGAGAACTTCCTTGCTTCCGACCAGTTGGCGCTGCGTCAGGTCACCGACCGCTTCATGTATCTGGAAGAAGGCGATATCGCCGAAATTCGCCGCGATAACGTGCAGATCTGGGACGTCAACGGCAATGCCGTCGAGCGCCAGACCGTGCAGTACAGCGATGGCGCCGAAGCCGCCGACAAAGGTGAGTTCCGCCACTACATGCTCAAGGAAATCCACGAGCAACCAACCGTTGTACAGCGCACCCTTGAAGGTCGCTTGAGCAATGATCAGGTGCTGGTGCAAGCATTCGGCCCACAAGCGGCCGAGTTGTTCGCCAAAGTCCGCAATGTACAAATCGTCGCATGCGGCACCAGTTATCACGCCGGGATGGTTGCGCGTTACTGGCTTGAAGAATTAGCCGGCATTCCTTGCCAAGTCGAAGTCGCCAGCGAATTCCGCTACCGCAAAGTAGTGGTGCAGCCGGACACCCTGTTCGTGACTATCTCGCAGTCCGGCGAAACCGCCGACACCCTGGCGGCCCTGCGCAACGCCAAAGAGCTGGGCTTCTTGGCCAGCCTGGCGATCTGCAACGTCGGCATCAGCTCGCTGGTGCGCGAGTCCGATCTGACCCTGCTGACTCAGGCCGGCCGCGAAATTGGTGTGGCCTCCACCAAAGCCTTCACCACGCAATTGGTCGGCCTATTGCTGCTGACGCTGTCGCTCGGCCAGGTGCGCGGTACCTTGGCCGACGGCGTTGAAGCCCGTCTGGTCGAAGAACTGCGTCGCCTGCCAACCCGTCTCGGCGAAGCACTGGCCATGGACAGCACCGTGGAAAAAATCGCCGAGCTGTTCGCCGAGAAGAACCACACCCTGTTCCTCGGTCGTGGCGCGCAATTCCCGGTGGCGATGGAAGGTGCCCTGAAACTCAAGGAAATCTCCTATATCCACGCCGAAGCCTACCCGGCTGGCGAACTGAAACACGGCCCGTTGGCACTTGTGGATAACGACATGCCCGTGGTCACCGTGGCGCCGAACAACGAACTGCTGGAAAAGCTCAAATCCAACCTGCAGGAAGTCCGCGCCCGTGGCGGCGAACTGATCGTGTTCGCCGACGAAAAAGCCGGGATGACCAACGGCGAAGGCACCCACGTGGTGCAGATGCCGCATATCCACGACATTCTCTCGCCAATCCTCTACACGGTTCCGCTGCAGTTGCTGTCGTACTACGTTGCGGTGCTCAAGGGCACGGACGTCGATCAGCCGCGTAACCTGGCGAAGTCGGTGACGGTGGAATAAGTTATCCACAGCTGACCTACGCACAAAAAAATCGCAGCTTCGGCTGCGATTTTTTTTGCGAAGAACAATTTAATGCAGTCGGTTTTTGTGAGCTTTAGGATGTATGTGATCTTTTAACGGTTTTATCTGCTTGATTTATCGTCCTATAAATCATAGATTGCTGATGAATGGTGATTTTCGTGATGATTTGGAGATGATGTGGCGATATTGATTGATGGACCGAATGCGGACTTTGCCAGTCGTCTGATCGGTAAGCGTGGAGAAAAAGGCCTTACTCAACAGGATTTGGGCGCATTGGTTGGTATAGATAAGCGAACCATTTCACAATATGAAAACGGCCATAGCTTCCCACGGGCAGAGACCATCCGGCGCCTTGCAGCGAGCCTGGAAGTAGATGCAACTTGGCTCGCAACGGGAAACACGGTAGATGACCACAAGTTTTTTGCTGAGCGACGGCGTCATGTTCGCGATCAAGGTTTGAAGGTTGACGTATCGCTAGTGTTCATTGAGGACTGGAAAACACTTTCGTCGGGATCGGTTGGAATGCCAATCTTCAATGCAGAGGGTAAGTACGGACCGAAAAGTGCAGACATTCATGCCTTCGTTCCTGTGATCAAGACTTTTTTTGATCAGCACAGGGCAACCGTTTTTCCCGGCGCGTTGCCATACCTCACCCAGTACCCTGGCGGATCTGTGTTGATTTTCGACGCAGCACTCACGGCGGTCGAAGATATTGATAGTGGAAGTGATGTGATCTACCGGTATCGTGGCGAGGAAAATGCGCCTGGGCTGCGGCGTTTAGCCAAGGAGCCCGGTCAGAGTGAGGCTGTCTTGATGCCTCTTGACCCTGCGATGCCCCAAGGCCCAATTGCTCTGGATCCGCTGGACATCGAGATTCTGGGCACTGTAATCAGTCATATCATTCGTCGATCTCCTGATATCCCTGCGCGTTGAATAATTGGTAAGGCCAGAACTAATTCCATAAATGGAAGAACGGCATTTCCTTTTTGATCGAGGTCTCTTCCATGGATCGCTTCCAGGAAATGCACATCTTCACCACTGTCGCCCAAGAGCAAGGTTTCTCCGCCGCCGCGCGGCGTCTGGGTGTCTCTGCGGCGAGCGTGACGCGGGCGGTGGCGGCGCTGGAGTTGCGCATCGGCACGCAGTTGCTGATTCGTACTACGCGCAGTGTGCATTTGAGCGAAGCGGGGCAGCGTTATCTGGAAGACTGTCGGCGGATTCTCGCCGAGGTGCAGGAGGCAGAGGATTCGGCGGCGGGCAGTCATGCCGAGCCGCGTGGGCAACTGACGGTGACGGCGCCGGTGTTGTTCGGTGATTTGTTTGTGACGCCGGTGATGGCGCGTTATCTGGCGCAGTACCCGGATGTCACGATCAATGCGGTACTGGTTGATCGTATCGTCAACATGGTTGAGGAGGGCATCGATGTCGCGGTGCGCATTGGTGATCTACCGGACAGCAGTCAGCATGCTGTTCGCGTGGGTGAGGTGCGTCGGGTTATTTGCGGCTCGCCGGACTACTTTGCCAAATATGGCCGGCCGGCTCATCCCCACGCATTGGCGGGCGCGCCAGTGGTGGCGACTTCAGCGATTGGCCAGCAACGCAGTTGGCCGTTTCTCGACGCGGGCGAGCCGCTCAGCGTGCGTCCTGAGCCGCGTCTGATCGTGACCGCCAATCAGGCTGCGATTACAGCAGCTTGCACGGGCTTGGGTTTGACCCGGGTGTTGTCCTATCAAGTGGCGAGTCAGGTTGCCGCCGGCACACTGGAAATCGTCCTCGCCGAATTTGAACTGCCACCGCTGCCGATCCACGTCGTGTATCAGGGCGGGCGCAAGGCGCCAGCGCGGATCCGCAGTTTTGTCGATTTCACGGCAGAGGCTTTGCGCGAACATCCGGCCTTGAAAAATGCTGCGTTATTTCACTCAGTGAAATAATCGATTGCAGTTGCTGGTGATTCTGTTCTTTTCGCGATAAGTGGAAGATGGCCTGCATCGGCGCTCTCATCCCCGCAGCGGCGCCACTGTTCAGCGGAGTCGACCATGCAAGCGATCAAACTCTACAACTTTCCACGTTCCGGCCACGCCCACCGTGTCGAGCTGATGTTGTCCCTGCTGCAACTGCCGACCGAGTTGATCTTCGTCGATCTGGCCAACGGTGAGCACAAGCAGCCGGCGTATCTGGCGATCAACAGTTTCGGCCAGGTACCGGCCATCGATGACGACGGCGTGGTGCTGGCCGACTCCAACGCAATTCTGGTTTATCTCGCGCAGAAATACGGCCACGGTCGTTGGCTGCCAACCGATCCGGTCGGTGCGGCACGTGTGCAGCGCTGGTTGTCGGCTGCCGCCGGACCGATTGCTTTCGGCCCCGCCGCTGCGCGATTGGTCACGGTGTTTGGTGCCCAACTGAATGCAGAAGAAGCGATTACCCGTGCGCACAACCTGCTCAAGGTGATGGACATCGAGTTGGGCAAAACGCCGTATCTGGCCGGCGCCGAACCGACTATTGCCGACGTTTCGGCCTACAGTTACATCGCCCACGCACCGGAAGGCAATGTGTCGCTGGATGACTACGGCAACGTTCGCGCCTGGTTGGCCCGGGTTGAAGCCTTGCCTGGTTTCGTCGGCATGCCGCGCACCGTCGCCGGTCTGCAAACCACCGCCTGATTTTCGCAATCCACACTGTGCCGACGGTGCAGGGGAGAGGTCGTGATGGAACGTTCACCGTGGCACGCTGGCGAGCAACAGTTACAGGCCTATGTCGGCGTTGCCGAACGCATGGAAGCCTTCGGGCGCAAGGTGATTCGCACCTGGATGCCGGATCAGCACCGTGAGTTCTATCAGCAACTGCCCTTCATGCTGTACGGCGCAGTCGATGCAGATGGGCGCCCGTGGGCCAGTGTGCTCGAAGGCGCGCCGGGGTTTGCCCATTCGCCCGATCCTGAGCATCTGCATTTCGCCAGCCAGCCTGCTGCCGATGACCCGGCGCAACTGCGTAACGGCGAACCGATCGGTTTGCTCGGTATCGAATTGCACACCCGCCGGCGCAATCGCCTCAACGGCCATGTCGGTAATCTGAGCGCTGATGGTTTTGACGTGAACGTGGATCAGGCCTTCGGTAATTGCCCGCAGTACATTCAGTTGCGCCAGTTTCAGCGGGTACCCCTGACGGATCCGCAGACCCGCCCGGCTGAGCATCTGAACGGCCTTGATGTTGCGGCCATTGCGCTGATCACCGGCGCCGATACGTTCTTCGTCGCCAGTTATGTGGATGTCGAGGGCGATCGCGCGGTGGATGTTTCCCACCGGGGTGGCCAGGCCGGTTTCGTACGGGTGGAGGGCAATCGTCTGACTATCCCCGATTTCGCCGGCAATCTGCACTTCAACACCCTCGGTAATTTGTTGCTGAACCCCAAGGCTGGCCTGCTGTTCATCGACTTTTCCACAGGCGATCTGCTGCAACTCAGCGGGCGTACCGAGATCCTTCTCGATGACCCGCAGATCGAGGCCTTTCAAGGCGCGGAGCGGTTGTGGACATTTGAAGTAGAGACAATGGTTCGGCGCCCGGCCGCACTGGCGTTGCGCTGGCGCTTCGACGGCATGTCGCCGACCAGCCTGTTGACCGGTAACTGGGCCGAAGCCGATGCGCGTTTGCAGGCGCAGGCGCTGGGCAATCAATGGCGGCCGTTGCGCGTGGCGAAGATCGAGGCGGAAAGCCGCAGCATCCGTTCAATCTATCTGGAGCCAACCGATGGCGCCGGTTTGCCGGTGTTTCTCGCGGGCCAGCATTTGCCGCTGCGTTTCACCATTGATGGCGAGGTGCATATCCGCACCTACAGCCTTTCGAGTGCGCCATCGGATGGTTTCTACCGGATCAGCGTCAAGCGCGAAGGGCTGATTTCGTCGCACCTGCATGAGCAGATCCGCGTTGGCGATGTGCTTGAGGCGCGGGCGCCGCAGGGGCATTTCACCGTGACACCGCTGGAGCAGCGACCGTTGGTGCTGCTGGCCGCCGGTGTGGGCATCACGCCGTTGCTGTCGATGCTGCGCGAGGTGGTCTACCAAGGCTTACGCACGCGGGGGATTCGTCCGACGCTGTTGTTGCAGAGTTCGCGCAGTCTGGCGGACCAGCCGTTTCGCCAGGAGCTGGATCGTTTGCTGGAAACCGCAGGCGACTCTGTGCGAGTCCTGCGCTTGCTCAGTCAGCCGGAAGCCGATCTGCAAGAGGGCGAAGATTTTGATGTGCGTGGGCGCATCGACGGCACTGTGCTGAGAAACCTGCTGGATGCCGAAGATTTCGACCAGCTCGACTTTGTGCTTTGCGGCCCCGGTGGTTTTACCCAAGGGTTGTACGACACCCTGCGCGAGCTGGATGTACGTGACGCGCAGATTCATGCGGAAACCTTTGGCCCGTCGACCCTGAAACGTCAGGCCGATCCGGATGCGATCGTGATCGAGCAACCGCCCGCAGCGACCACTTCGGTGCCGGTGGTGTTCGAGCGCTCGGCAAAAGAGGCGCGCTGGCAGCCCGATGGCGGCAGTTTGCTGGAGCTGGCAGAAAGTCGGGGGTTACGCCCGGAGTTCAGTTGCCGCGGTGGCTCGTGCGGTACGTGCAAGACCCGGCTGGTCAGTGGTGCGGTGAATTATCCACAGGTACCGGCGGATATTCCGGAAGCGGGACATGTGCTGATTTGCTGTGCGGTCCCGGCGCAAAGCACGCAGCCTTTAGTGCTGGATCTGTAATTCCGAATCCACCACAAATATCCTGTGGGAGCGAGCCTGCTCGCGAATGTGTCGGATCAGTCAACATCATTGTTGCTGACAGACCGCTTTCGCGAGCAGGCTCGCTCCCACAGTGGGTATGCGTTCCAAAATAGGGTTCAGGCGTAGGACAGCGATTTCTCTTCCAGCAATTCCTGATACAGCTCTGTCCACTTGCGGCCCATGTCGTCGGCGGTGAACAACTGCCGATAACGTGCTTCAGCTTTTACGCCCATCGCAGCAGCCCGCACCGGATCTTCCCAAAGTGTGCGCATCGCCTCGCGAAATGCCAGTGGATTACTGGGGGGCACCACCAGTCCGGTTTCGTTGTGAATATTGATGTAACTGGTGCCAGTGCCGATTTCGCTGGAGATCATCGGTTTGCCGTACATAGCGCCTTCCAGCAAAGAAATGCCGAACGCTTCCGAGCGCAGGTGCGACGGGAACACAATCGCGTAGCTCAGTTGCAGCAGCGCGACTTTGTCCTCATCACCTAGGCGTCCGAGGAAATGAATATTGCGCAGGCCCAGCGCTTGCGCTTGAGCGTGCAGCTCCAGTTCCAGCGGCCCGGCGCCGACAATGACCACGGGATAATCCACATCTTTCAGGGCCTCCAGCAAAATGTGCAGGCCTTTGTAGTAACGCATCACGCCGACAAACAGAAAAAACTTATCCCCAACCTGCTGGCGCCAGCGATTCATTCGTTCGGGATCGGGCTGTGGATAACCGGCCTTGTTCAAACCGTAGGGAATCACTCGGGTCTTGTCCTGAAACTGCTGCAGCACATCGCTGGTGTGCAGGTAGTTCGGCGAAGCGGCAACAATGCGGTCGGCGCTGGCGAGGAAGCGGTTCATCAGTGGCCGGTAAAGTTTGAGCAGGTGCTTCTGGCGAATGATGTCCGAGTGGTAGGTCACCACGCTCGGTTTATTCATCGCACTGGCGAAATGCACCAGGTCCATGAACGGCCACGGGAAGTGGTAGTTGACCACGTCCGCCTCGGCCGCCAGTTCGCGAAACTGTTTGAACACGCTCCAGGAAAAACCGGTGGAGGCGAACTGGATGTCGAGTTTGGCGCGGTGCACTTCGTGCTGGCCCAATTTCACCACGGCCGGTGTCGGGTCAGCACTGAGCGTCAGCACCTGGCCGTCGATACCGTGCTGGGCGCCGCTCTCGCACAGCTGGAAGATCACTTGCTCAATGCCGCCGACCGAGTCAGGCAGGTACGTCTTGAAAAAATGAAGAACTCGCATTCAACCTCCCATGGCCTGACGGTAGGCACCGGCGGTGGCCTGTGCACAACGCTCCCAGGAAAAAAGCCGTGACTGCTGCAACCCGGCTTCTTGGCATGCCTGCCAATGCGCTTGATCGTCGATCAGTCGGCTCAGCGCATCACGCAGGCCTTCTGCATCGTCAGCTTCAATATAGTTGCCCGCTGCACCGGCGACTTCCGGCATCGCTGAAGATCGCGTGAGCAGCACCGGTGTGCCGCTGGCCATGGCCTCCAGTACCGGCAGACCAAAACCCTCATACAACGATGGAAAAATCAGCGCCCGAGCGCCAGCCAACAGCTGCGCCACTTGTTCGTCGGGCAGATAACCGAGCAGGCACACATGCCCGCTGGCCAGCGCCTGACGCAAAGGTTCACTGAATTGCTCGCGCTCCCATCCGGCCATGCCGACGATCAGCAATGGAAAGCGCTGACGTACCGCCTCCGGCAGCAGGGCATGGGCGCGCAGGGCCAGGCCAAGATTCTTGCGCGGCTCCAGCGTGCCCACGCAGAGAAAATACTCCCGCGCCTCGACCGCGTGCGCCTTGAGCACCGCGTCAATGGCGCTCGCCTCACGCGGATGAAAGCGCGCGGCGACCCCCAGTGGTGCCACCACAAAACGCTCGGCAGGCAGGCCGAAATACGCTTGAGCTTCGTCGGCAATCGCTTGCGAGTCGGTGAGAATCACCTGCGCCTGTTGCACCCCGACAGCCAATCGACGCTCGATTTCCTTGAGCCGCGCCGGGGGCTGGGTCTCAGGGAAATGCAGGTGCGTCAGGTCATGCAGGGTGATCACGGTCGGGCCGTCGAAGGCCAGTGGCCACAGGCTCGGTTCGTGATAGAGGTCGATGCCTTGCGCGCGGCCCTGATCGAAGCGTTTCTGCTCCAGCCAGCGACGCGCCTGATAGGCCCCGGGAATCTGCCGCAGCAGCGGTGTCAGACGCGAGTAACCGGGCATGGCCGCTTCCGGCAGTGCCGAGCTCCAGCCCCAGCCATGGAACAACGTCACGTCAACCTCCGGCTCGCTGCGCAAGGCGTTGACCAGTTCGGCAACGTAATGGCCGATGCCGGTACGCGGTGCCTGGAGAATGCGCGCGTTAAGAGCAATGCGCATGCTGGCTCTCAGGGGCAGGCAACGATGCATGCAAGTTGCGCTCAATACGCTCGACCAATTGGGCGCTCGCTTCGCGCCAGCTCAGCCAGCGCCATTGTTCGAGGCCCAGCGCTGCCGGAAACTCGCCGGAGCGCTCCATGCCGGTCACCAGATCGCTCAGACTCTGTGGATTCGCCAGGTCGAAATACGCCATGTAGTCGCCGCCGATCTCGCGGAACACCGGAATATCGCTGGCCATTGCCGGTAACTTGCGTTGCATGGCTTCCACCAGTGGCAAGCCGAAACCTTCGACATGGGACGGAAACACCAGCGCCGTGGCGTGGGAGTAGGCGTGTTCGAGACTTTTGTCAGAGAGCGAGTTGTACATGAACAAACGTCGGTTCAGCTCGGGATGCTGGCGGATTCGTTCGATCAGTGCGTCGCACTTCCAGCCAATCTTGCCGACGATACATAACCGCGCTTTCGATCCTGTTGCCCAGGCGAGCTCAAACGCCTCGAGCAGGTACGCATGGTTTTTGCGCGGCTCGATGGTGCTGACCATGAGAAACACCGGGTCAGCGGTCTGGAACATGTCCAGCAGGCCACGGTCGACCTTGGCATCGGCCTCGCTCAAGTCCAGCTCGGAGCCGAGGTGGAAGTAATCGAACCAGCGCTGCCCGACCTGTTGCGCGCCGATCCGGCGCAGCATTTCCTCGCGCACCTGATCGCGGATAGTGGTCGAGATCGCGACATAGCCGTCGGCTGTGCGCGCGATCCAGTCGAACCAGTCGTTGAACACTTTAACCAGCCCGGCATCGCAAAACTGCGGGTGGGTCAGGGGGATCAGGTCGTAAATCACTGAAATGATGCCCACACCCTCACGCTTGAGTTGCTCGGCGAGGGGGAAAAAGTTGGCGTGCCAGGATGAATCGAGCAGCACCAATTGATCGCCTGCCCGGTGGGCCAGCGGTACGCAGCGCTCGGGAATATGTTGGCCCTTGAGGACTCGTTCAAGCAGGCGCATGGGCAAGCTCAAACAAGCGAATGCCGTGAGCCGGCAGCCGACGTATAGCACCCGACGGGTGAAATGCGACCGGTTGAACGGCCAGCGCCGTTCCACGGCCCGGTGACGTAGCCAGAAGGCGTTGGCCCACTGTTCCAGTTTCACCCGCAGGCCCATCAGGTCGAGCTTCGTGGACTTCAGCGGCGCCAGACTTTTAACTTCGTACAAACCGCCATTGATCATCACCACCGGGATGCATTCGACGGTTTCATCGGCCGCCGGCAACTGCTGAATGACGTTGCGTACAACACGTTGAATGCCCGAGTTGGCGGAGGGATGTTCGAATACGTAGGTGCACTCCACCAACAATCGTGTCATCGCAAGATCTCCGTATCAGGCGCTTCTACAAGGATTTCACTGGAGCGGCTGATTTCGGTCCGGGCCTGCAGCCATGAGCAGCCGACAAAGTCTTCCTGGCGATTGTTGATCACGTGGAAGATCAAACCATAGTCGCGCCACTCGAAGTTGCGATCCAGGTGCGAGTCCAGACGTGACAGGCTCAACGCCACCGAGTAGTTACCCTTGCCCAGACGCATGTCGAAAGCGAAACGAAAGGTCACGCGTTCGCCGGCACTCAGCTCGGTAATCGCTTTGTCGAGGCGATGGGTGTTGATGCCATAAATGGCCTGGCCCAGACGATCCTTGATCATGAAGCCGAGAATCAGCCGCTCGATGTCTTCACGAATTTCGGTCTGCACTTCCAGCACCACAGGCTGACCGACCTCCGCAACTTCAAGGCTGCGGCCCTGCGCGTCGAGCAGGCGCACGCTGAGAATCGCGGCTTCACCGGTGCCGGAAATGGTCTGTACCTGGCCATTGGCGAGCATCTCCTGGCGCACGGTCTGGCCTTCGCGCTGAGCGAGCATGGCGTTGTAGTAGTCCATGACCTCTTCGGGCTTGCCACGCATGGCCAGACGGCCGTTCTCCAGGAGAATCGCGGTGTCGCAGATCGATTGAATGGCCGAGCGGTCATGGGACACGATCAGCAGGGTAGTGCCGGCTTTGCGGAAGCTGCGGATACGCTCGAAACTTTTATGCTGGAAATACGCATCGCCCACTGACAGCGCTTCGTCGACGATCAGGATATCCGGACGCCGCGCAGTCGCGACGCTGAATGCCAGGCGCATCTGCATGCCGCTGGAATAGGTGCGCACCGGTTGATCGATGGCTTCGCCGATTTCGGCAAAACTTTCGATTTGCGGCATCAACGCTTCGATCTCTTCGACCTGCATGCCCAGCAGCTGACCGGCCATGACAGCGTTCTGCCGACCGGTAAAGTCCGGGTGAAAACCCATGCCCAATTCCAGCAACGCGGCCACGCGGCCTTGCAGATGGATCTGTCCACAGGTCGGTTGGGTGGTGCCGGTGATCATCTTCAGCAGGGTGCTTTTGCCCGCGCCGTTGACGCCGACGATGCCAACGGCTTCACCGGGGCTGATCTCGAAATCGACGTCTTGCAAGACCCAGTGCAGGTGGTGGCGGTTCGGGGAGAACGGCACCAGCCATTCCAGCAGGCGACTCCAGCGATTCGGGTACTGTTTATAGGCTTTGGCCAGGCCAGTGACGCGTATGTGTCCCATCAGAGTTCGTCCACCATTTCACCGACACGCTGACGGAACAGACGCAGCGCCATGGCGCAGAGCAGCACGCCCATGATCAGCAGCGGTGTCAGTGACGACCACTGCGGCCATTGGTTGTAGAGGAACACGTTCTGATAGCTGGTCATCAGCGCCGTCATCGGGTTCAGGCTGATGACGTGCTGGATGCCTGACGGCAGGATCGACAGCGGGTAAACGATGGGCGTCAGCCAGAACCAGAACTGCAAGCAGATGCCGAACATCTGCCCGACATCGCGAAAGAACACATTGAGAATGCCGAGCAACATGCCCAGCCCGGCGGCAAAGATCATCTGCAGGATCAGCAGCGGGATCAACGCCAGCAACGCCATGCCGGGCAGGCGCCCGCTGATCAGCAGAAAGCCGAAAAACAGCGCCAGAATGATCGCAAAGTTGATCCCGGCGTTGAGCAGGGTTATCACCGGCAGGCAAATGCGCGGGAAGCTGATTTTCTTCAGCAGGTTGGCGTTTTCCAGAAACATGCTCTGGCTGCGCGAGGTGATTTCGGCGAACAGTCCCCAGGTCAGCAAGCCTGCACACAGGTAGACGCTATAGGCCAGGCCGTCATCAACACCCGGCAGACGGGCGCGCATGATCTGGGAAAAGATCACCGTGTACACAACGATCATCGACAACGGGTTGAGTACCGTCCACAGCGCACCGAACAACGAGTTGCGATAACGTGATTGAAACTCCCGCTTGACGCTACCGAGGATGAATCCGCGATAACTGCGCATTGAGCGGTACAGGGAAAGCAGCATTCAAACCGTCCTGCCATATTGGTCTTCGAAGCGAACGATGTCGTCCTCTCCCAGGTATTCGCCGCTTTGTACTTCGATGATCACCAGATCGATCACGCCGGGGTTTTCCAGGCGATGGCGGTGACCGGCAGCGATGAACGTCGATTCGTTTTTCGCCACCAGATGGGTGCCGGTACCGTTGTTGGTGACCTTGGCCATGCCTTCGACCACCACCCAGTGTTCGTTGCGGTGATGGTGCATTTGCAGAGAGAGCTTGCCGCCGGGTTTGACCACGATGCGCTTGATCTTGAAGCGCGGGCCTTCCTCAAGCACGGTGTAGGTGCCCCATGGCCGACTCACGGTACGGTGCAGGCGGTAGGCTTCGTGGGATTTGTCCTTGAGTTGCTTGGCCACCCGTCGTACGTCCTGCGCGCGATCAGCGTGAGCGACCAGTACGGCGTCGGCGGTGTCGATGATGATCAGGTTGTCGACGCCGACGGCAGCTACCAGCCGACCTTCGCTTTGGACGAAGTTATTGTGGCTGTCGATGAAAATCGCTTCGCCGCTGGCACGATTGTTATCGGCATCGGCCGGTACCAGAGCCGCGACGGCGCCCCAGGAACCGATATCGCTCCAGTCGAAACCTGCGGGTACCACGACGACTTTTTCCGAGCGCTCCATCAACGCGTAGTCGATGGAGATGTCGGTGATCTCGGCGAACAGCGCTGGCGACAGTTCCTGTTGCAGGCAGCCGACAGTTTCCAGCGGGGCGCTTGCCGCCATGCAGGCGCGGGTCTGTTCCAGCAACTGCGGCGCATGCAGTTGCAACTCGGCCAGCACACTTGCGGTGGTGAAGCAGAACATCCCTGAGTTCCACAGGAAGTTGCCGCTTTCCAGATAATGCGTGGCGGTTTGCAGGTCGGGTTTCTCGACGAAACGCTGCACTTTCGCAGCGCCTCTGGCATCCAGCGGGGCGCCGGTCTCGATGTAGCCGAAGCCGGTTTCCGGGGCGGTCGGCGTCACACCGAAGGTCACCAGATAACCGTCTTTGGCCAGATTGACCGCGTGCTCGACGGCGGTTTTCAGCGCGTCCTGGTTGACGATCAAATGGTCGGCGGGCATCACCACCATGATCGCGTCATCACCATGCAATGCTTGCAACGACAACGCGGCAGCAGCGATGGCCGGAGCAGTGTTGCGGCCGGTCGGCTCGAGCAGGAAGTGCCCGCGATGACGCGAGACATGGGCGGCGCAATAGTGATCCTTGCTCTGGAAGTAGTACTCGCGGTTGGTCACCGTGACGATATCGCCCCAGCCGTCCAGCAACGCGGCAGCACGCTGATAGGTCTTGCCCAGCAGCGACTGGCCGTCGGGCAGGGTCATGAACGGCTTGGGATGGCCCTCGCGGGACACCGGCCATAAACGGGTGCCGGCACCGCCGGACAGAATCACGGGGATCAGCATGGCCTACTCCTTGGCGACGCGTTTCATGTCCGCATCCATCATCATGCGGATCAAGGTATCCAGGTCAGTTTTCGGCTTCCAGCCCAGCACACGCTGAGCCTTGGCCGGATTGCCGAGCAGCACTTCGACTTCGGCCGGGCGGAAGAATGCCGGGTCGATTTTCACGTAGTCACGGTAGTTGAGGCCGACGTGATCGAAGGCGATGCGGCACATTTCCCGCACCGTGGTGGTGACGCCGGTGGCGACCACAAAATCGTCAGGCTTGTCCTGTTGCAGCATCAGCCACATGGCTTCGACGTAGTCGCCGGCAAAACCCCAGTCGCGTTTCGCATCGATGTTGCCCAAGGCCAGCTCCTGCTGTTTGCCTTGCTTGATGCGTGCGGCGGCATCGGTGACCTTGCGCGTCACGAACTCGATGCCACGCAGCGGCGATTCGTGGTTGAAGAGAATGCCGCTGCTGGCGTGCAGGTTGAAGCTTTCGCGGTAGTTGACAGTGATCCAGTGACCGTAGAGCTTGGCCACGCCGTAAGGGCTGCGCGGGTAGAACGGGGTGTTTTCATCCTGCTGCTCAGCCTGGATCAAGCCGAACATTTCGCTGGTCGAGGCCTGATAAAAGCGTGTGTGCGGACTGAACTGACGGATCGCTTCGAGCAAGTGAGTAACGCCCAGGCCATCGACGATACCGGTGGTCACCGGTTGATCCCACGAGGCGGCGACGAAGCTTTGCGCGGCGAGGTTATAGACCTCGTCCGGCGCCGACTTGATGACTGCACGCTGTACCGAGCAGGCGTCGGCCATGTCACCGTCCAGATAGACGATGTCGGCTTCGACGCCCATCTCACGCAGGCGCCAGCGCGAATCGCTGCTGCGCCGTGCGACGAGGCCGTGAACCTTGTAGCCCTTGTCGAGCAACAGCTTGGCCAGATACGCGCCGTCCTGGCCGGTGATCCCTGTGATCAGTGCACTTTTTGTCATTCTTGTCGTACTCGCGTCTCCCAGTCGGACAGGATCGCCCGCAGGGATTGTTGTGTGGTGATTTCAGGCGTCCATCCTGTGGTCTGGGTCAGCCTGTTGTGGCTGCCACAAACGCGACGCTGATCGGCGCGGCGCATGCGCGCGGGGTCTTGCACCAGTTGCATCTCGACTTCAGCCAGATCGCCGAGCTGCTCGATCAGGCTGCGGATGCTTTGCTCGCGGCCCGAGCAGATGTTGTAGACCTGTCCGGGTGTGCCTTTTTCAAGCAGCGCGAAGTAGGCCGAGATCACATCGCCGACATCGAGGAAATCTCGCGTCACGTCGATGTCGCCAACCTCCAGTTGCGGCGCTTGACGGCCCTGTTTGATGCGACTTATCTGGCGGGCGGCACTGGCGATGACAAAGCTTTCTTTCTGGCCGCTGCCGATGTGGTTGAACGGACGCGCCACCAACACTCGCCAGCCCTCACTCAGGCCCCATTGCAGGCTGAGAAATTCTGCCGAGAGTTTGCTCACCGCGTAAGGATTGCGCGGGCAGGGCGGCTGTTGTTCGCTGATCGGCAGATCGCTTTCGCCGACTTGACCGTAGACATCGCCGGAGCTGACGTAGAGGAAGGTGCCGGCGAAGCCACGTGTGTTGAGTGCTTGCAGCAGATTGAGGGTGCCGAAAAGATTGATGTCGAAGGTGCGCGCCGGATCACGGAAGGCTTCCGGGACGAAGGTCTGCCCGGCCAGGTGAATCACCGCGTCGGGCATTTGCGGCCACAGACCGGTGAGGCTGTCAGCCTTCGTCAGGTCGTAGGGCGAGCCGGCAGATAGCAGCTCCCACGACGAATCAGGCAATGCCAGACGCGACTGAATATGTTGTCCCACGAATCCACTGAGACCCGTGACGAACAGACGCTTTTTCAAACAGCGACCCCTTGGTCTTGAACTTGCGCCACTTTCTCACAGGCTTTAAGGAGAGGTCTGTCAGACCGAAGGAAAAACCGGTTGAAAGACGGGCGAAGTCAGTTGTTGTAGTTGTTTGTTACCAATCTGTGCCAATTGCGCAGCAATTTCAACAGGCCAAACCGTGACCGGTCAGTTCTCGTCAGCGTAGTCCGATTTATTCTCGTCGGGCGGTTCCCGGATCCTTGAAGGATGTGTTTAGAATGGCCCTCGTCGCCATTCCCCCAGGTCCGCCGTGGGTGTAGCGCAACAGGGTGAAACCAACCACTAAAACAAGAACGAAGACGTGCCTGAGGATGATGGACAAGCAGCGGCGATGCCGACTTGATCCAACGCCCGGTCGTCATAGCATGAGGTTGCCGGGACGGCTGCTTCATCGTGGGATGCCATGAATTTCATTCTTTACTCGGACGTCAACGAGCGCTCCATCAGCCAGAGCCTCGGGCGTGCCGAATACAGCTATTACTTTGTGCTCAAGGCGTATCGCCCGGTGCTGGAAAGCCTCGGCCGAGTGCATGTTGTGGCGTCGGTCGCTGAAGTTGACCCGCTGTATCTGCAGTTGCTTCAGGACGGTCAGGAATGTCTGTTCCTTTCGTTTGCGCCGCCACATAAAACCCCGATCGGCCTGCAATGCCCGATGGTGTGTGTGATTGCCTGGGAATATGACTCGATCCCCTCCGAATGCGCTGACAACGATGTGCGCCAGGACTGGCGCCAGACACTGGCGCGCCATGGCCGGGTGATTACGTTGTCGACCCACACGGCGCAGGCGATACGTCGCAGCCTGGGTGAAGATTTCCCCGTACTGGTATTGCCCACACCGCTGTGGGAACGCTTCGCTCAGGTACGTCGAGACTACCCGAGTGTCCCGGTAAACCCCGGCACCACGTTGCAGATCAAGGGCTGCATCATAGACAGCCGCGCGCTGGGACTGTCGGCTGATGGCTTGATCGCACCGATACTCAATGAACAGGAAGCGCTGACGCCGAGCCCTGTCGAGGAAGTACCGGAGCCGACGCCAGAATCGCCACCGCCACTGACCTTGCGTCGGCGTGCGTTCATCACCAAGCATTATTTGTACGAAGGCTACAAAGCCGTCGCGACGCCTTCGCAGCATCGAACGCTGTTTTTGCTCAAGCACAACCTGCGGCTGTGGTATCGCGAAGCCGTCAGTGATTTGCTGCCGGCTGCCAGCCGCGAGAACCGCCCCGAGTTGTCCGAGCCAGTGCCATCGGCTGCAGCCGAGAGTGAGGTGCCGGAGTTGATTGAGCATCCGCAAGCGTTGTTACCGGACACCCGTGAAAACCCCCGGATCGACGTCAGTGGCGTGGTATACGTCAGCGTGTTCAACCCCGAGGACGGGCGCAAGAACTGGCACCACCTGATCACTGCGTTCTGTTGGGCCATGCGTGATGTCGAAGACGCGACACTGGTGCTGAAAATCACCCAGAACGACCTGTCGAGCTACTACGTTCATCTCATTACGTTGCTCTCGCAGCTATCGCCCTTTGCCTGTCGTGTCGTGGTCCTGCATGGCTACCTGGAGGACGAGGAGTTTGCCCGGCTGTATGGCGCCGCCAGTTTCTACGTCAACGCGTCACGCTGCGAAGGTTTGTGCCTGCCGCTGATGGAGTTCATGTCGTGCGCTCGGCCGGTGATCGCGCCGGATCACACGGCAATGCGCGATTACATCGACGAACGTGTCGGCTTCATCGTCAAGTCCAGTCGCGAGCCGACCATCTGGCCGGAAGATGTGCGGATCCTCTACCGCACCCTGCGCCATCGCCCTGACTGGGGCTCGTTGAAAGCCGCCTATGAGGACAGCTACGCCATGGCCAAAAACCACCCGCAGGCTTACCAGGCGATGGCCATTGCCGCCAATGAACGCATGCGTGAGTACTGTGGATTCGCGCCGCTGCAGCAGCGAGTGGCGGCGTTTTTCGGCCTGGAGGCCAATCGCGCGATCACCTCGCTGGCGGTCGAGACCGGAGCGGCCTCATGCTGATCATCATTCATTCGGAAACCAACAAGAGCAACATCCAGCAGAACCTCGGACGCCCCGAGTACAGCTATTACTTCGTGCTCAAGGAATTCCGCCCGGTGCTGGAGCGACTCGGTCAGGTCATCGAAGTCAGCCACCCTGACGAGCTGGTTGATCGCTTGTATTTCGACTGCTTGAGCCGGGGCGAGGATTGCGTCTTCCTGTCGTTCTCGCCGCCGCATCGCACGCCCATCCATTACGCATGCCCGACCATCCCGGTGTTCGCCTGGGAATTCAGCACCATCCCGACTGAAAGCTGGCAGGGCGAATCCCGTCACGATTGGCGTGTGGTGTTGCAGGCGTGTGGCCGGGCGATTACGCATTCGACATTCACGGTGAACGCGGTGCGCGACGTGATGGGGGCGGACTATCCGATCTGCGCGATCCCGGCTCCGGTGTGGGATCGCTTTGCCGCTCGCGGCGAGCAATTGGCCAAGCGTCCGGTAGTTGACCTTGTGACGCTGAACCTGCGTGGATTGCTGATCGACAGTCGTCGCACGGACTTGCGGCCGTATGGCCCACCACGATTGCGCGAAGGCACGCCGATGTCCTTCGCAGGACCGCCGCAGGATTGCCAATTGCAACTGGAGGGCGTGGTCTACACCTCGGTGTTCAATCCTTACGACGGCCGCAAGAATTGGCAGGATATGGTCAGCGCGTTCTGCACCACGTTTCGCGACATCAGCGATGTGACCCTGGTGCTCAAGCTGACCCACCATGACATCGCCGATGCGCTGAGCGACATGCTGCATCACTTGTACAAGAACCAGTCGTTCCAGTGCCGGATCGTGCTGATCCATGGCTATCTGGCGGATGCCGATTACGAAGCCCTGGTGCAGGCCACCAGCTACGTGGTCAACAGTTCTTACGGTGAAGGACAGTGCCTGCCGCTGATGGAGTTCATGTCTTGCGGCAAACCGGCGATTGCGCCGTTGAACACCGCAATGGCCGATTATGTGAGCAGCGATAATGCATTTATCGTCGACTTCACCGAAGAGCTCACCGCCTGGCCTCATGACCCGCGTGCGGCCTATCGCACGATGCGTTACATCACCGACTGGGATTCGCTGTGTCTGGCGTATCGCGCCAGCTATGACGTGGCAAAAACCGATGAGCAGCGTTACGCCGCGATGTCCGCCGAGGCGATTCGCAGTCTGCAGCGATTCTGCAGCCAGGCCAGCACCGAGCAGAGATTGCGCGATTTTTTTGCGCAGCCACTGCAAGCCCGCGGAACGTTGCCTGCGCAAGTCACGCTCGCATGATCCGTCGTCTGCTCGCACGATGGCGTCCGGCGCGTGCCGCGCAACCGCTGCCGGCACCGTTGGCCAAGGTGTCGCCTCGCGACGTCGGTTTACATGACGCCGTGCTCGACGGTTGGTTCTTGAATGACAGCGGCGAGTTGCTCAAGGGTTTTGCGATCACCGCTGACGATACGTTGCTGGATGTCGGTTGCGGCGAAGGCGTGGCGACACTGTTTGCTGTGCGTCAGGGCGCTTCGGTGATTTTTACCGACAGCGAACACGCCAAGGTGCGCGAGCTCGCACGGCAAGTCGAAGCGCAAAGCGGCAAAGCCAGTCTGGGGCTGGTCAGCAATAGCCTGCCGCTGCCACTGGCTGACGGCTGCGCCAGTAAAGTGGTGTGCATGGAAGTGCTGGAGCACATCGATCAGCCCCAACCGTTCATGGCCGAACTGGTGCGCATGGGGCGCCCGGGTGCGCAGTATCTGTTCAGCGTGCCGGCACCGACGGGCGAACACCTGCAAAAAGGCATCGCCCCGGACAGTTACTATCAGTCTCCCAATCATGTGCAGATTTTCACCCCGGAGCGCTTCGCTGCGCTGGTAGAAGATGCCGGTCTGGTGATCGAACATCGTCAGGCCAGCGGATTCTTCTGGGTGATGGGCATGATCTTTTTCTGGGCCGGCGAACGGGCTGCCGGGCGTGACCCGGGCGGTGCGGTACGTGACCGGATTCAGGAGCCCTTCATGCCATTGATGGAGAGCTGGGCCAAGACCTGGCAGGACCTGCTCGCTCAGCCGGGCGGGCTGGCGATCAAGCAGACGCTTGACCGCTTCATGCCCAAGAGCCAGGTGATCATCGCCCGCAAGCCAGCGGTTGTGGGGGAGGTACCATGAGCGGCAAACGGATCATGGACATTGAAGTGCTGCGCGCAGTTGCCGTACTGGGCGTGCTGTTCCATCACTTGCAGGGGAGCCTGTTCACCGATGTCGTGCCGTCGCTGGAAAAGATCCATGCCTGGGCGCAGCCGTGGTGGGGCGTCGATCTGTTTTTCGCCATCTCCGGGTTTGTCATTGCCCGAAGCCTGATCCCGGCGCTGCAAGGCTGTACAACCCGCCAGGAATACTGGCAGCAGACGCGCAATTTCTGGCTTCGCCGGGTTTTCCGGTTATTGCCGTCGGCCTGGCTATGGCTGGCGCTGATGTTGCTGGCGTGCGTGTTTCTCAATCGTTCGGGGGCGTTCGGTACGTTGTCGGCCAACCTGCAAGCGACGCTGGCCGGGGTGTTGCAGTACGCCAACTTCCGTTTTGCCGACAGCTTCTTTCGCTACGAGTACGGCAGCAGTTTCGTCTACTGGAGCCTGGCACTGGAGGAGCAGTTCTATCTGCTGTTCCCGCTGCTGATTCTGCTCTTTCGCAAACATCTGGTCTGGGCATTGCTGGCGCTGGTCGCGGTGCAGATTTTCACCCTGCGCACGCCGTTGCTGATGGTGGTGCGTACGGATGCGCTGGCCCTCGGTGTGTTGCTGGCGATGTGGAGTGCGCAGCCGAGTTATCAGCGTTGGCGGCCGAATTTTCTCGATCGGCCATGGGTCGGGATTTCGGCGTTGATGCTGATCGGCGCGCTGTTGAGTTTCATGGCCACCGATCGCTTCACGTTTGCCTGGTACCGCATCGGTTCAATCGCTGTACTGAGCGCAATACTGGTGTGGATCGCATCGTATAACTGCAATTACCTGATGCCCGCTGGCGCGATGCAGCGGCTGCTGGGGTGGGTCGGCAGCCGGTCCTACGGCATCTACCTGATTCACATACCCGCTTATCAATTGGTGCGTGAGCTGATCTTTCGCCTGCAGAGCGCCGGTCTGTCCAGTCCTGCCGGCCACCCGGTGCTGACGCTGCTGATCGCTTTCGGCCTGATCGTGTTGCTCAGCGAACTCAATTACCGCTTGGTCGAAATGCCCATGCGCGACCGTGGTGCCGCGCTCGTGCGACGCCTCGGTACGTCCCGATCCACCGTCCCATCCTCCGGAGCCACCTCATGCTGAGCCTACTGAAGAAACTCACGGCGGCGACGCCAGCACCGGCGCCCACGCAGGCAGTGGAACCGGTCGCCAGCAACGTCGATCCGTACATGCTCGGCCTGTACGATGCCAAGCTCAGCGGCTGGTTCAACCAGGAAACCAACGAGCTGTTCAAAGGCTTTGTGGTGTCTGCCGATGACACCCTGCTTGATGTCGGCTGCGGTGATGGCGGCAACGTGCATTTTTGCGGCATGCGCGGGGCGAAGATCATCATCGCCGACATCGACGGCGCCAAGGTCGAAGCGACTCGTCAGCGCCTGAGCGATACGCCGGCACGGGACATCGAATGCCACGTCACCGATTGCAATCCGTTGCCGATCGCCGACGGCACCGCAACGCGCGTGGTCTCCACCGAAGTCATCGAGCACGTCGATGATCCGGCGCAGTTCCTCGCCGAACTGGTGCGTGTCGGCAAACCGGGTGCCTTGTACTTGCTGAGCGTGCCGCACCCAAGCTCCGAAGACCTGCAGAAAGACATCGCTGCGGCCGAGTATTTCCAGAAGCCCAATCACATTCGCATCATCAGCGAAGAGCAGTTCAAGGCGCTGGTCAGCGAGGCCGGGCTGGAGATAATCAGCCACAGCCAGTACGGTTTTTACTGGTCGATGTGGATGCTGCTGTTCTGGGAAGCCAAGGTCGATTTCAGCAACCCGGATCATCCGCTGCTCAATCACTGGGCCGACACCTGGCAAGCCGTGCTGGACTCGCCGCGCGGTGCACAGATCAAACAGGCGCTGGACGCGGTGGTTGCGAAGAGCCAAGTCATCATCGCCCGCAAACCTGCCGCACCCCTGTAGGAGCTGCGGCACGCTGCGATCTTTTGATCTTGATCCTGAAAAACAAGGTCAAAAGATCGCAGCCTCGTTTTACTCGACAGCTCCTACAGGGGTTTTGTGTACCCTTGCAGCCTTGTGGTGTCAGGGGGCTGGAAGGTATGCGATTTATTGTGGGTCTGTTCTTGGGCATCTTGCTTGTGGGTTGCAAGCAGCAAGACGCGCCACCCCTCGACCAACAACTCTACATCTGGCAACGCCAATGGACGCCGGCCCACGAGGCGGCGCTGCATGACAGTCGCCAGGATTTCTCGACGTTACGCGTCCTCGCACTGCAAGCCTTTCCCAATGCCGGTTGGAGCCGCGCGCGTATCGATGCGCAATTATTGAAAGCCGATGGCCGTCCATTGATAGCCGTGATTCGTCTCGACGGCCAGCTCAAGTCGCTGGATCAGGATCAGGTCACTGCGCAGATTCTGCAGGTGCTCGCCGATTGGCAAACACAAGGCCTGACATTGAACGGCGTCGAAATCGATCACGACGCGGGCAATGCGCGGTTGCCGGCATACGCTGAATTTCTCAAACATCTGCGCTCGGCCTTACCGACGAATCTGCCCTTGAGTATCACTGCGCTGCCAGCCTGGCTCGACAGTGCGCAATTGCCCGAACTCCTGCAAACCGTCGACAGCAGCGTGCTGCAAGTGCATGCGGTCAGTGATCCGCGTCGCGGTCTGTTCGATCCTGATCAGGCGTTGAAGTGGGCCAAGGCTTGGGCAGGTATCACTGACAAACCGTTCTATCTGGCGCTGCCGGCTTACGGCGTTGCGCTGTTGCCCGATGACGGCGGGGCGCCGGTGGTGGAAAGCGAAGTGCAACTTGAGCGCGGCGGTGTGCGTCAGGAGTTGCTCGCCGATCCGCTGCAGTTGAGCCAACTCGGCAAGACCCTGCGCGCAGACCCGCCCGCGCATCTGACCGGTCTGATCTGGTTTCGCCTGCCGCTGGCCAATGACCGCCGCGCCTGGAGTCTGACCACCCTGCGTGCGGTGGCCCGGGGGGATCAACTCAGCAGTCGGCTTGGCGTGACGTTGAGCGAACACGACGGTCTCTACGACATCAGACTCGACAACCCCGGCAACCTCGACAGTGCCTGGCCCGCGCGGATCACCCTCAAGGCGCAAAATTGTGAAGGCGCCGATGCGCTCGCCGGTTACTCGTTGCAACAAAGCCCGGATCTGCTTACCTTCACCCGCCTGCGCGACGGCCGATTGCCGGCGGGCGGACAACGCGCCATCGGTTGGGCGCGTTGCGCAAATATTGATCAAGGAGGTTCGCATGTTGACCCGTAACTGGCCCCGCCATCTGCTCTGCCTGAGCCTCTGCCTGCCGCTGGGTTCGGCGCTGGCCTGCGGACCGGATTTCCCGATGCGCCTGCTCGACAATCGCGGGCAGACTCTCGCGGATCTGCCTGAGGGCAACTTCAATTTCGAACTCAGCCGCCTCGGCAAAACCATCGCCGGGCTGAAGAATGTCACTGCGGCGACGCACAATCCCAACGATATGTACGGCGAAGAAAACGCGGCGGCCGAGGCTCGGGAAAAGGCTGAACAGGCCGGACTGAGCGCCGAGCAGCAAGCGTTGGTCAAACAACTGCGCGGCCTGACCGATGCCCATCAGGTCGAGGCGCAGGGCGCCAGTCTGCCGGCGGAGATCCGCTTGTACGTGGCCGGTGCGGTGGCGTTTGCCACAGGCGATCATCAACTTGCCGTCGAGTATTTCAACAAGCTGCTGGCGCTGCCGGCAGATCAGCGTCCGTTGCGCAGCACGTGGGCGGCGTATTCGCTGGGCCGTACCTGGTTTGCCATGAGCAGCGAAGGCGGGGATGCGGTCGAGGCGCTGGAGCAATCGCGTGATGCGTTTCGTCAGGCCCGGCAACTGAGCATCGACGGTTTCAGCGATCCGCTGGAGTTGGGTGTTGCCAGCCTCGGTGAAGAGGCGCGGGTGTTACGCTCGGCGGGCGACTGGAACGGCGCCATCGAATTGTATGAAGCGCAGAATCTGCACGGCTCGGCCGTGGGTTACACCTCGCTCAAGCAATTGATGAATGAACTGGCGGAGTTGCCCGAAGCCGAACTGGCCGAGTTGCTGCAGCACAAAGCCGTGCAGCAACTGGTCACGGCATCGCTGGTCAGCCGCCAGGGCTGGTCGTTTGGCGATGAGCCGCCGAACGAGAAGAAACTGGTCAAGCTGCTGCAAAACAGCACCCGTGGCAGCCTCGACAATGCTGATCGTCTGGCGGCGATGAGTTATCAACAGGGCGATTACGCCGGGGCCAAAGCCTTCCTCGAAAATGCCGGTGACGGCGGCCTGGCGTGGTGGCTACGGGCGAAGCTGGCGGTGCGTGACGGCGATAAAAATGCCGCGGCCGCCGCCTATTCGAAAGCCGCGCAGGCCTTCCCGCAGAGCGAAGACTGGGGTTACCGGCGCACACCGGACTGGGCGTATGAAGCCGTTCAGCCGAAGTGCCGGGTCGAGGGCGAAAGTGCGATTCTCGCCTTGCAGCGCGGCGAGTATCTACAAGCGTTCGTGCAGTTGTATCGCAGCAACAGTGTCTATTGGTTCGATGCCGCGAGCGTGGCCGAGCGCGTGCTGACGGTCGATGAGCTGAAAAAATACGTCGATGACAACGTCCCGGCGCCGCCGGCGTTGACCCAGCAGGAGCGCGACAACTACGCGCCGCTGCCGGTTGCCGCCAGCCTGCGCAATCTGCTCGGTCGGCGCTTGCTGCGCGAAGGGCATTACGCCGACGCGGTCGCTTACTTCGACAATCCCGACCTGCAAAACAAGGCTCGCCTCTACGGCGAACAACGGCTGAAGGCCGAGGCCGCGTGGTGGCCGACCAAACGCGCCAGTGCGTTGTACAACGCCGCGTGGACGGCGCGTGAATGGGGCATGGATATTCTCGGTTACGAGATGGCGCCGGACTACGCCACGTTCGGTGGCAACTACAGCCTGGAAAGCGCTGAGCTGAAAGTCGGCCCGCTGGTCAGCGAAGCCGAAGTGCAGCGTCAGGTCGCCAGTGAAGCGAAACCGGATCAGCGCTATCACTACCGTTTCGTCGCCACCGAGCTGGCCGGGCGCGCCGCTGACAATCTGCCGCATACCAGTCAGGCGTTTGCCGCCGTGCTGTGCAACGCTGCTGGCTGGAACAGCAGCCTGGAAGATCAGAGCGCGCTGTATCAGCGCTACATCAAGGAAGGCCCGTTCGTACCGTGGGCGGTGGACTTCGGCAATCAGTGCCCGTACCCGGATTTCGAAAACGCCGATAAGCGTTATGTCACTCAGGTAACGGATGCTGTGCGCTCGTCGCTGCGGCCGTACAAATGGCCGGTGCAGATCGGCGCGATTGTGCTGGTCGCGGGTGCTGCGTTGCTGTTGATCAGCCGTCGCCAGCGCAAGGTCCGCAAAGGCTAAGCCTGCTGGACGAACGTCAGGCGCACGGCGAAACCGATCAACAGGCTGCCGAACAGCCATTGTTGTACGCGTTGGGCCGTTGGACTGTGTTGCAGCCAACGACCCAGCGCGGCGCCGGTCAAGGCGTAAGCACTGTCGAACAGCAGGCCGACGCCGACCAGCAGCATGCCGAGCACGGCAAACTGGCTTAACACCGGCGCACCATCATTGACGATGAATTGCGGCAGCAGCACCGAACAGAACAACAACGCTTTGGGATTGAGCAGATTAGTCAGCAAACCGCGTCGGACGGCTTCGCGCCATTGCCCGTGGGAATCGCCAGGCTCGCCAGCATTCAGGTTCGGCAGCAGGCTGCTGCGCAGGCATTGAATGCCGATCCACAACAGATACGCCGCCCCCGCCAATCGCACCACTTCGAATGTCCACGGCGCCGCTTTGAACAGCGCCGCCAGCCCCAGCGCCGCCAAGGCCACGTGACAACCACGGGCGATGCCCAGACCGACAGCGGTGGCCAGTGCCGCGCCGCGTCCCTGGCGGGCACCGGTTTGCAACAGCAGGATCATGTCCGGGCCGGGCAACAGATAGACCACCGCCAATGCCAGGAAAAACAGCCAGAGACTCGCCACGCTACACCCCTTTCGTTGTCGATTCGGTGAGCCAAGTCTAGGGCCGAAGGGTGGGGCAGGTGCTTGCGTAGTCCGCTTCAAAAGCCTGTTGCTTTGGCATAACCTGCTGGTTTTCAACATCCCGACTATCAGGATCTACCAAACATGAAACTCGACGCCTTTGATCGCAAGATTCTCGCGGCCCTGCAACGTAACGGGCGGCTGAGCAATGTCGAGCTGGCGGACGAAATCGGCTTGTCGGCCTCACCGTGTCTACGCCGGGTGCGGATGCTTGAAGAGGCCGGGGTGATTCGCGGTTATCAGGCCAATCTCGATCGTGATGAGGTCGGGCTGGGGCTGACGGTGTTTGTCGGGGTCAAGGTCGAGCGCCACAACGATGAACAGGCCGAGGCGTTTTATGCTGCGGTGACGGCGCTGCCGGAGGTGATTTCAGCGTTTCTGGTTTCGGGCGAGTCGGATTTTCTGTTGCAAGTGGTGGTGCCGGATTTGCGTGCGTATGACCGTTTTCTCAGCGGCTGCCTGTTGAAACTACCGGGGGTGAGCGATATTCGCAGCAATTTTGCGATTCATACGGTGAAGACGCCGGGTGCTTTGCCCTTGGGGCATCTTCCGCTGTAGACCGAGTCGCACCCTTCGCGAGCAGGCTCGCTCCCACATTCGACCGCAGTCCTTCAGAAGGAACACGGTCAACTGTGGGAGCGAGCCTGCTCGCGAAAGCGGTGTTTCAACCACCTGGATTTCAGAAGCCTACATCTGCGTCGCCATCCCCTCGACATTCATCGCCGCCTGGCGCAACGCCTCTGATCTTGTTGGATGCGGATGGCACGTCAACGCAATGTCCTCAGCCGAAGCACTGAACTCCATCGCCACACAGAACTCGCCAATCATTTCACTCACACTCGGGCCGACCAGATGCACGCCAAGTACTTCATCGGTGCGCTCATCGGCGAGGACTTTGGCAAAACCTTCGGTCTCGTGGTTGATCTTCGCCCGGCTGTTGGCGGTGAAGGGGAATTTGCCGACCTTGTAGGCGCGGCCCTCGGCCTTGAGCTGTTCTTCGGTCTTGCCGACGCTGGCCAGTTCCGGCTTGGTGTAGATCACATTGGGGATCAGGTCGTAATTGACCTCGCCAGCCTTGCCGTGGATCTGCTCGACGCAGGCCATCGCTTCGTCTTCAGCCTTGTGCGCAAGCATCGGCCCGGAGGTCACGTCGCCGATCACCCAGACGCCGGTGGCTTCGGTGCGGTGTTGTTTGTTGGCGAGCATGCCGCGTTTGTCGGTACTCAGGCCGACGTTCTCCAGACCGAGGTCTTTTGTGTACGGGCGGCGACCGATAGCGACCAATACGTAATCGGCTTCAAGCAACTCGGCAGTGCCGCCGGCGGCAGGCTCGACGCTGAGTTGTACACCATTGGCGGAAGACGTGGCGCTGGTGACTTTCGAACTCAGCTTGAAGGCGATGCCTTGTTTGCTCAGCGAGCGTTGCAGGGTCTTTCCGGCCTCGCCATCGACGCCCGGACAGATGCGATCAAGGTATTCGACCACGGTGACCTGCGCGCCCAGCCGCCGCCATACCGAGCCCAATTCAAGGCCGATGACGCCGGCGCCAATGACCACCAAGTGCTTGGGCACTTCGCTGAGGGACAGCGCACCGGTCGAATCAAGGATGCGTTTATTGTCGATCTCGACGCCTGGCAGGGGAGTGGGCTCGGAACCGGTGGCGATGATGATGTCCTTGGCGGTCAGCTCGACTTTGCCGCCCTGATCGTCGGTCACTGTGACCTTGCCGGGGCCGTCTATGTGGCCCCAGCCCTTGATCCAGTCGACCTTGTTTTTGCGAAACAGAAACTCGATGCCTTTGGTCAGGCCGGCCACGCTCTGGTCTTTCTGTTTCATCATTTGCGCGAGGTTCAACGTCGGTTTGACCTCGATGCCGAGGTTGGCGAATTCCGCGCCCATCGCCGCGTCGTATAGCTCCGAGGCATGCAACAGCGCTTTTGACGGCATGCAACCGACGTTCAGGCAGGTGCCGCCGAGCGTTGCCCGGCCTTCCACGCAAGCGGCCTTGAGGCCCAACTGGCCGGCGCGAATTGCTGCGTTATAGCCACCGGGGCCGCCGCCCAGAATCACCACGTCATAGTTGCTCATGCGCTTGCTCCTGTTTGATGGATGCGGATCGCTAAAAGTAGTTCCGGATGAAAATTACGAGCGTAATATGTGCGTTTCTCCACATTTCGGTCAAGGCTTCAGGCAAGCGACAGGTTGGGCATCTTTGAATAAGCGTGATTGTGTACGAATATTTCACCTATTTCGTTATATCGTAACGAAATACAGGTGTGAGCCAATGAATTTGGGGTGATATGCAAGTCGATCTGGACGAAGATGGCACGCAAGTGACCGGACTGCCGCGCTTTCAGCAGGCAGCCGTGCAAAGCCGACGCCTGCGACGCTGGGCGATCGGTCTCGGCGGATTGGCCGGGGCAGGGTGGGTGCTGGCGTTTTTTGTCGGGCTGTTCTCCCCGCAGTCCTTGTGGCTGCCGCTGCTGGTCAATCAGAGTGCAGCGTTGCTGGTGCTGGTCGCAGGGCTGCAATCGGCGTGGTGGGTGACGCAATGGCGCGCGCAGGTGATCAATCCTGCCGTTGTGCTGGCGCCGCTTGCTGAGGAGGAACAATCCGAACCGCAGGGCTGGTACGAGTGGCTGTTGGAGCGCTTGAGCCAAGGCAGTCTGCATCTGCTCAACCAGATCGGTGCGGCGACGCTGTGGCTGGCGGGCTGGGCGCTGCTGGTGGTGCTGAGCATCGATTCAGTGTGGAACCTCGCGTTGCCGGCCGCTGCCATGGGGTTATCTGCCACTGTGGGGGCTGCGTTGGCGCTAATGCTGGCGTTCGGTTTGCTGGTACTGGAGCGGCAACTGGCCCAGGAACATCCAGCGCAATGGCCCGAAGCAGGGGCATTGGCACAACTGACGCGCGTGGCGATCATCAGTCTGGTGCTGGGCGCGTTGTGTTTGCTGTTTGCCGGCGAGAATGCCGTGTGGCCGGCGCGCGTTGCCGTGTTGATCGGCATCTTGCCGGGACTGGTCGCGATCGAGCTGCTATCGCGCGCCGTTCTCTCAATATTCAGCCCTCGCCGTGAGCGGCTTGAACCGACGTTGTTGGCGCGCAGTTTTGTCGCCGACATGCTGCGTTGGCCTCCGCAGCCGTTACTTGCCTTGCAGCATGAATTGCACAACCGCTTCGGCATCGATCTGCGCCAGATCTGGGCATTCAGTTACATGCGCCGGGCGTTTCTGCCGGTGCTGGCATTGGTTGCAGCAGTGGGTTGGTTACTCACTGGAATCCATGAAATCCCGTTACAGGGTCGTGGTATTTATGAGCGTTTCGGCAAACCGGTGCAGGTGTTCGGCCCGGGACTGCACACGGGTCTGCCGTGGCCGTTGGGGCGGGTGTTGATCGTTGAAAACGGCGTGGTCCATGAGTTGGCCACCAGCGTCGGCGAGAACCCTGCACCGCTGCAAGCCGATCCAGCGGAAGGGCCGGCGCCCATAACCGCCAACCGTTTGTGGGACGCCAGTCATGTCAATGACAAGTCGCAAGTCATCGCCAGCAGCCGTGGCGAGCAACAGAGTTTCCAGATCGTCAACATGGACGTGCGCTTCGTCTATCGCATTGGCCTGACTGATCAGGCTGCGCTGGCCGCCACCTACAACAGTGCCGATGTGCCGACGCTGATCCGCAGCACCGCCAGCCGGATTCTGGTGCACGACTTTGCCTCACGCACGCTCGACGGTTTGCTCGGTCAAGACCGTGTCGGGCTGGGCGAGGAGATCGGTCGCGCGGTGCAAAGCGATCTGCAAAAACTCGACAGCGGTGTGGAAATTCTCGCCACGGTCGTTGAAGCCATTCACCCACCGGCCGGTGCCGCCAATGCCTATCACAGCGTGCAAGCGGCGCAGATTGGTGCGCAGGCTTTGATCTCCCGCGAGCGTGGCGCGGCGGCGGAAGCGAGCAATCAGGCGCAGTTGCAGGCCAGTCTTGCTCGCGACCAGGCCAGCGCCAATGCGCGGGAAACCCGTGCTACGGCGCAGGCGGCGGACCTGAGGTTCAGTGCCGAGCACAAAGCCTTCGTGAGTGCTGGTCAGGCCTTTGTGCTCGAGCAATACCTCGGCCAGCTCAGCCAAGGCCTGAGCAAAGCCAAATTACTGATACTCGATCATCGTCTGGGTGGCAGCAACAATGCCCCGACCATCGACCTGCGTACGTTCACGCTGCCGGCTGACCCGACGCCCGCGCGCACCACCGCTCAACCAGGAGTCGCCCATTGAGCCAGTCGCACACACACGATCATCATGTCCACAGCGGCCACGATCACGGTCACGGCGGGCATCACCATCATCATGGCCATCACCACCACGGTGCGCCGGAAGAGGCCGGGCCTTTTCCGTGGCGCCGGATGGGCTGGGCAGCCTTGTTGGTGGCGTTTGCCATTGCGGCGGCGAGCCTGGTGCAAGTGCGCTCCGGCGAAGCCACGGTCATTACCCGTTTCGGAAATCCATCGCGGGTGCTGCTCGACCCAGGTTTGAGCTGGCGCTGGCCGGCGCCGTTCGAGGCGGCGATTCCGGTGGACTTACGTCTGCGGACAACCTCCAGTGGCTTGCAGGATGTCGGCACGCGCGACGGTTTGCGCATCATTGTGCAAGCCTACGTCGCGTGGCAGGTACAGGGTGATCCGGACAATGTGCAGCGCTTTATGCGTGCGGTGCAGAATCAACCGGATGAAGCGGCGCGGCAGATTCGCACCTTCGTCGGCTCGGCCCTGGAAACCACCGCGAGCAGTTTTGATCTGGCGAATCTGGTGAACACCGATGCCAATCAGGTACGTATCGCCGATTTCGAAGCGCAGTTGCGTCAGCAGATCGATCAGCAATTGCTCGCGACCTATGGCGTGCGGGTGGTGCAAGTCGGCATTGAACGTTTGACCTTGCCGTCGGTGACACTTACCGCCACCGTCGATCGCATGCGCGCCGAGCGGGAAACCATCGCCACTGAACGCACGGCGATCGGCAAACGTGAGGCCGCGCAAATCCGTTCCGCTGCCGAGCGTGATGCACGGATCGTTCAAGCGGATGCCACGGTGAAGGCAGCAGAAATCGAGGCGCAATCTCGGGTCGAAGCGGCACAGATTTATGGCCGCGCTTACGCGAGTTCACCACAGCTCTACAATTTGCTGCGCTCGCTCGATACCCTCGGCACCATCGTTACGCCGGACACCAAACTGATTCTGCGCACCGACGCCGCGCCATTCCGTGTATTGGTCGATGGCCCGCCGACACTCGACAGCAAAACCGGATCGCAGCCATGAATGAAGAAGTTCCACGTGGAACACATGTGCTGAACAGTCCGTGGATTCAGGCAGGGCGTTTGGCGTTTTTCGCCCTGTATGCGGTGACAATATTGGCCGCGCTGGCGTGGGCATTTTCTAATGTGCGGCAGATCGACCCGCAGAGTCGTGCGGTGGTTTTGCATTTCGGCGCACTTGATCGCATCCAGAATGCTGGTCTGTTATTGGCCTGGCCACAGCCGTTCGAACAGGTGATTTTGCTGCCGGCAGCGGATCGGATCATTGAACGTCGAGTGGAAAATCTGTTGCGCAGCGATGAAGCCTTGAAGGCTGATCGTGTCGCGTCTTTCGCCGTACCGTTAAGCGATGCGCTGGCGGGATCTGGTTATTTATTGACCGGTGATGCCGGCGTAGTGCAACTCGATGTGCGGGTGTTCTACAAAGTCACTGACCCTTACGACTTCGTGTTGCAGGGCGAGCATGTCTTGCCGGCACTGGATCGCTTGGTGACACGCAGCGCGGTGGCGCTGACGGCCGCACGAGATTTGGACACCATTCTGGTCGCTCGGCCGGAGTTGATCGGTGCTGACAATCAAGCCGCGGAACGTCGGGAAAAACTGCGTGGTGATCTGGTGCAAGGCATCAACAAACGCTTGGCCGAGTTGAAAGCGAGCGGGCAGAGCATCGGCATTGAAGTGGCGCGGGTCGATGTGCAATCGAGTCTGCCGGATCCCGCGGTCAGTGCTTTCAACGCGGTGCTGACCGCCAGCCAGCAGGCCGACAAAACCGTAGCTAACGCGCGCACCGACGCCGAGAAACTCACCCAAAGCGCCAACGAACAAGCCGATCGCACGCTGCAAGTCGCTCACGCGCAGGCCAGTGAGCGTTTGGCCAAAGCCTCTGCTGACACAGCCACAGTGTCGAGTCTGGCCAAAACTACCGATCCGCAAATGCTCCTGCGCCTGTACCGCGAACGCATGCCGAAGATTCTCGGCCAGGCCGGATCGGTGACCACGGTCGACCCGAAAGACGATTCCCGCCTGATCATTCAGGGAGCCAGTAAATGACTGCGACGACCGCCGCACCGATCCTTTTGTCTTCGGCCGAACAACGCCGCGCTGCACGGCAACTCACCTTGGCCATGCTTGCGCTGGGCCTGTTGGGTCTGGGTCTGATCTGGCGCTGGCAGATGCCCGAGCAAACCGGTGTCAGTCAGTTGCTGCTTGGGTTTGCATCTTTATTGGTGGGCGTGCCGGTGATGCGTTCGGCGTGGTTCAGCCTGCGCTATCCGAGCCTGCACGGCATCACCGATCAATTGATCGCCCTGGCGATGCTCGGCGCCTGGGCGACCGGGGATCTGCTGACGGCGGCGTTGCTGCCGATCATCATGATCTTTGGTCATGTGTTGGAAGAGCGCAGTGTCATTGGTTCGCAAGAAGCGATCCACGCCCTCGGTCAACTGACCCGCAGCCATGCGCGGAAGGTTCAGGCTGATGGCACGATCATCGAAGTGGACAACGGCACGTTGAAGGCAGGCGACACCGTTGAAGTGCGCGCCGGTGATCGGGTTCCCGCCGATGGTCGAGTGTTGTCCGGTCAGGCCAGTCTCGACACCGCTTCGATTACCGGTGAATCGGTACCGGTCGAGGCGGGTGTCGGCCTGTCGGTGTTCGGCGGGGCGATCAACCTCGACGGTTTGTTGCGGATTGAAGTAACGCGCACCGGCGGCGAGTCGACGTTGGGCAAGGTCATTGCGTTGATGCAGAACGCCGAGCGCTCGAAACCGCCAATCACTCGCTTGCTCGAACGTTACGCCGGCAGCTACATGGTACTGGTGTTGCTACTGGCGGCGGTGACCTGGTTTATCACCCACGACGCCCAAGCGATGCTCGCCGTGTTGGTCGCAGCCTGTCCGTGCGCGTTGGTGCTGTCGGCTCCGGCCACGGCGATTGCCGGTGTCGCGGTAGCGGCACGTCACGGCATTCTGATCCGCAGTTCGGCGTTCCTTGAAGAGCTGGCCGACCTCACCTCACTGGTCGTCGACAAGACTGGAACCCTGACTTACGGCACCCTCCGCTTGCAGTCGATCAACAGCCCGTGCACAGAGTCCTCCACGGTCATGGCGCTCGCCGCCAGCCTCGGCGCGGCAAGCAGTCACCCGGTCAGTCGTGCGCTTGCGGGGTTGGTCGGTCAGGAAGAATGTTTACCGCTGAGCGATATCCACGAACGCCAAGGCCTCGGCGTGGTGGCCATGACGGAGCAGGGCGAAGCGGCACTCGGTCGACCGGAGTTGTTCGCGCAGTTGGGGATCGCAACCACATCGGTCCCTGAGCACGATGGACCGATCGCCGGACTGGCCCTGAACGGTGAATTCCTCGCCTGGTTATTGCTGGCCGACACGGTTAAGCCGGAAGCCCGCTTTGCCCTCGGCGAATTGCGTGAACTGGGCCTTGGTCGGCAACTGCTGCTGACGGGGGATCGTCAGAGCGTGGCCCAGACCCTGGCGCGTGATGTCGGTTTGCACGAAGTCCAGGCCCAGGCCTTGCCCGAAGACAAACTCAATCGCGTACTCAAGGAAATCGACAATGGCTTCCGGCCGATGGTGGTGGGTGACGGCATCAATGACTCCCTCGCGCTTAAGGCTGGCGTGGTCGGTGTGGCGATGGGCGCGGGCGGAGCGGATATCGCGCTGGCCTCGGCGGACATCGTCTTGATTGGCAGCGATCTGCGTCGGCTCGGCACCTGCGTACGACTCAGTCGTCAGTGCCGCAGGACGTTGCAGGTCAACGTGATCATCGGGCTGGGCTGGACGCTGGCCATCGTCGTGTTCGCTGCCTTCGGTTGGCTCGGCGCTGCCGGGGCCATGATCGCCGCGCTGCTGCACAACCTCAGCACGTTGCTGGTGCTGGGTAACGCCGGTCGTTTGTTGCGTTTTCAGGAGCCTCTGCTAAAAATCAAAGAGCAGAATTGATCGTTTTTTGAACTGCGCGCCGGGCTGTATGTCCTCAGCTCAGGCGCGTTGAAAACGGATCAAACAGCCTTCCAGGTTCATAGTCGGCGGCTATCAAATCGATAGCCTGCTATTTTTCAAGGATGGTCTACCCTCAGATCAGACGTCTGAAACAAGGGGGGATTTTCCATGCTCGCGCAACTTCCACCGGCCTTACAGAATCTGCAGCTACCGCTTCGACTGCGGCTCTGGGACGGCCATGAGTTCAATCTGGGGCCGGCGCCCAGCGTTACCATCGTGGTCAAGGACCCGCAGATGGTCACTCAGTTCACCCATCCTAGCCTTGATGCGCTCGGAGCGGCATTCGTTGAAGGCAAACTCGAACTGGAGGGCTCGATCAGCGAAGTCATCCGGGTCTGCGACGAATTGAGCAATGCCTTGCTCGGTGAAGATGAAGACAGTAACCCCGTGCGTTCGGTGCACGACAAGGAAACCGACGCCAAAGCCATCTCCTACCACTACGACCTGTCCAATGCGTTCTACCAGCTCTGGCTGGACAGCGACATGGCGTATTCCTGCGCGTATTTCGAAACGGGCAGCGAAACGCTTGAGCAAGCGCAACAAGCCAAATTCCGTCATCTGTGCCGCAAGCTGCGTTTGCAGCCGGGTGACTATCTGCTGGATGTCGGGTGCGGTTGGGGTGGGCTGGCACGGTATGCCGCTCGAGAGTTCGGCGCCAAGGTCTTCGGCATCACCCTGAGCAAGGAACAGCTTGAACTGGCACGCGAGCGGGTTGAAGCCGAAGGCCTGGAAGACCAGATCGAACTGCAGTTGCTCGACTACCGCGATTTGCCCCAGGACGGGCGTTTCGACAGGGTCGTCAGCGTCGGCATGTTCGAACACGTCGGTCACGCCAATCTCGCCGAGTACTGCAAAACCCTTTTCGGCGCGGTGAAGGAGGGCGGTCTGGTGATGAACCATGGCATCACCGCCAAACACACTGATGGTCGTCCGGTGGGGCGTGGTGCCGGGGAATTCATCGAGAAATACGTATTCCCCAACGGTGAGTTACCGCACCTGGCGATGATCTCGGCCGAGATCAGCGAAGCGGGCCTTGAGATTGTCGACGTCGAAAGTCTGCGCCTGCATTACGCGCGCACGCTGGATCACTGGAGCGAGCGGCTGGAGGACAATCTCGAAGCCGCCGGCAAACTGGTACCGGATCAAGCGCTGCGCATCTGGCGTTTGTACCTGGCCGGCTGCGCCTATGCGTTCGCGCGTGGCTGGATCAATCTGCACCAGATCCTCGCGGTAAAGGCCCATCCGGATGGCAGCCATGAACTGCCGTGGACTCGCGACGACATCTATAACCCTTAACACTGAATAATCCTCTCTCCCTTGGCCGATGGTCAGGGTGAAGGGTTTTTAGAGAATCGGCGAAATCAGCCGGGCGATCCGCATGCCGACCTGTTGCAGGCGGTGGATCTCCCGGCTTTCTTCCTTGGCGATTTCATAGGCTTGCTCGAAATCCTCTTTGAGCATGTTTTCCACACTGGCGGCGAAGTCACTGTCGACGGTCAGCAGCATCACTTCGAAATTCAGCCGAAATGAACGGTTGTCCAGATTGGCGCTGCCGATGGCGCTGATTTCGCTGTCGATCAACACCACTTTCTGATGCAGGAAACCGGGTTCGTAGCGGAAAACCCGCACACCAGCGCGCACGGCTTCAAATGCGTAAAGGCTGGAAGCGGCGTAGACGATGCGGTGATCTGGACGCGACGGCAGCAGTAAACGCACATCCACTCCACGCAACACGGCCAGACGCAATGCGGCAAACACGGCCTCGTCGGGAATGAAATACGGGCTGGTGATCCATACCCGCTCCGTCGCCGCGTGAATCGCTTCCACAAAAAACAGCGAGCAGGTTTCGTAGGCATCCGCCGGGCCGCTGGCGAGCAATTGGCAGAGCACGCCGTCATCCGGGTATTCATCCGGCAGGATCAGTGGCGGCAGGGTGCGCGCGGCCCAGAACCAGTCTTCGGCAAAGGATTCCTGCATACACGCGACGACCGGGCCACGTACCTTCACATGGGTATCGCGCCAAGGTGCCAGTGGCGGTTTTTCGCCCATGTATTCATCGCCGACGTTATGTCCGCCGACAAAGCCGACCACGCCATCGACCACGACGATCTTGCGGTGGTTACGGAAGTTGACCTGAAAGCGATTGAGCCAGCCGCTGCGTGTGGCGAATGCTTTGACCTCGACGCCGCCATCGCGCAATGCCTGCACATAACTGTGGGGCAGGGCGTGGCTGCCGATGCCGTCGTAGAGCAGGTGAATAGACACGCCTTCGGCGGCTTTCCTCAGTAACAGATCGCGCAGGCGCTGGCCGAGCCGATCATCGTGAATGATGAAAAACTGGATCAGCACCGCTTCTTTCGCTTGATCGATGGCCTGGAAGATCGCGTCGAAAGTGGCCGCACCGTTTATCAACAGTTGCACTTGATTGTTCGCCAGGCACGGCATACGGCCGAGCTTGGGCATTGCGCGTAACGAGGCGTAGGCATTCGAGGCGCGCGCAGTCAGTGCCTCTTCCACCCACGGACGCCAGTTCAATTCGGAGATGGCCTGACGCATCTGTTCATTCGCCTGGCGCCGCGCCTTGATGTATCCATCAAAGGTGCTGCGGCCGAACACCAGGTACGGAATAAGCGTGAGGTAGGGAATGAAGATCAGCGACAATGCCCAGGCGATCGAGCCTTGGGCCGTGCGCACGGTGAGCACCGCATGGATGGCGGCGATCATGCCGAGGGTGTGTATCAGGGCGATCAGATAACCGAAAATGTGCGGTCCAAAATAATCCATGGGGCAGCCTTGCTCCGGAAGATTCAATGCTTAACAGACCATGTTCTGCCGCGAATGTCGCTATTTAATTGGGGCATGAACCGAAGCAATCGGCCGACGTCTAACGGCCACAACTGATCAGGAGTTTTTCGATGAACGTTCGTCTGCTGGGTTTGGCGCTGGGCCTGGGTTTGGCATTGCCGGTGGTTGCGCAGGCGCAGATGCTGCAGCCGGGGCTGTGGGAAATGACATCGAGCAACGTCAAGGTCGATGATCAGCCAATGGATGTGCAATCGATCCTCGGCCAACTGCAAGGCCAGATGACCCCGCAACAGCGCGCAGCGCTGGAAAAGAACGGGATCAATATCGGCGGCAAGGGTATTCGCGCGTGTCTGACGCCGCAGCAAGTGGCGACCAACGATATTCCGCTGGCCGATCCGCAATCGGGTTGCAAACAGCAGATTACCGAGCGCAGCGGCAACCAATGGAAATTCCGCTTCAGTTGCCCGAAAGCGCAGGGCACCGGTGTGGCGACGTTCCTCAGTGATCGTGAGTTCACCACCGTGGCCAACGGCACGTTCAATGCGATCGGGATCAACCAGAAGGGCAGCCTTGAGACTCGTGCGGTTTGGTTAGGCCAGGATTGCGGCGCTGTGAAACCCCGCGCTTAATGCGATCCCTGTAGGAGCTGCGGCACGCTGCGATCTTTTGATCTTGATTGTCAAAAACAAGATCAAAAGATCGCAGCCTCGTTTCACTCGTCAGCTCCTACAGGGTTTTTGAATCAACGCATAAATCGTAGCGCCAACCCCCGACACCCCTCGTTCACCCGTCCCTCCCGCCAGGCAATCTGCCCCGAGACAATCGTCGTACTCACCCGATGCCGAAAGCTGCGTCCGGCAAACGGCGTCCATCCGCACTGCGACAGAATGGGTTGCCGATCGACCTCCAGTGTTTGCCGTTCAACCAACACCAGATCCGCCCAGTAGCCTTCACGTAAATACCCACGATCGGGAATCGCAAACAGATCCGCGACTCTGTGGCTGGTCTTCGCTACCAACGTGGTGATTGGCAGTACATCGTCCGCAACCAACTCCATCAGTGCCGGCAACGCGTGCTGTACCAGCGGTAATCCAGAAGGCGCCTGCGCATAAGCTCGCTGCTTTTCTTCCCAGGTATGCGGTGCATGGTCACTGCCAATCACGTCCAGCAGATTGCTGCTCAGGGCCGCGCGCAACGCATCGCGATCCGCCTGGGTCTTGATCGCCGGATTGCATTTGATCAGGTTGCCGAGGCTTGGGTAGTCGCGATCATCGAACAACAAATGATGCAGACAGACTTCAGCGGTAATGCGTTTCTGCGCCATTGGTTTATCTTCGAACAACGCCAGTTCACGCGCCGTGGTCAGGTGCAGAACGTGCAGCCTTGTACCGTGGCGTTTGGCCAACTCAACCGCCAGTGAAGAGGATCGATAACACGACTCGGCGTTGCGGATGAGCGGGTGAGCATCGGGCGGGATTCGTTCGTCGTACACCTCACGCAGGTTGGCTGCATTGGCGTCGATACTCGGCGTGTGTTCGCAGTGCGCCAACAGAATGGTCGGCACCTCTGAGAACAGCCGCTCAAGAATCTGTGGATCATCCACCAACATGTTGCCGGTTGATGCGCCCATGAACACTTTGACGCCGGCAACTTCACAAGGATTGAGCGCGGCGACTGTGGCAAGGTTGTCCTGACTCACGCCAAAGTGAAAACCATAATTGGCCACCGAACTGATCGCAGCTCGACGTTTTTTATCCGCCAGTGCTTCGAGGGTGAGGGTGGCCGGGTTTGTATTGGGCATGTCCATGAAACTGGTGATGCCGCCGGCGACGGCCGCACGTGACTCGGTATGTATGCTGCCCTTGGCCGGCGCACCCGGTTCGCGGAAATGTACCTGGTCATCGATCATGCCCGGCAGCAGCCATTGGCCATTGGCGTCGATTTCTACCGCCGCGTTTTCGCCGTCGATGCTACGGGCGATCTTGACGATTCGTCCGTTGCTGACCAAGACCTCACCTTCGAACTCGCGACCCTCGTTAACCAGTCTGGCGTTGCGAATCAGCACGCTGCTCATGGTTCAAAACTCGTTCTGCAAGGCTTTGTAGCCGCGCACCAGATCGACGTTGGTGCGCGCCACGTCTTCGGAAAACTCCGAGGCACTGACGCTCACCGGCGGAAATTGCGAGAGGTCGGTGTTCGGTCCGATGCGGGTGGTGGAGGGCACGTAGAACGCCTCGGGTAAATCGCGACCGTCGACCACCGAGTTGTGCCGCACCACGCAGCCGTTACCGACGACACAGTTGAACAGTACGCTGTTGAAACCGATAAACACCCGATCGCCAACCACGCAGGGGCCATGCACGATCGAACGGTGGGCGATGGAACTGAACTCGCCGATGGTGACTGCCGCGCCGGATTTGGAGTGGATCACCACGCCATCCTGAATATTTGAATTGGCGCCGATGGTGATCGGCTCCATCTCGCCCGAGGCGTCCACTTCGTCGGCGCGGATCACCGCGTAGGGACCGACGAACACGTTCTCGCCGATCACCACTTTGCCGCAGATGATTGCGGTCTTGTCGACGTAGGCTGACTCAGCAATTTGCGGTAAATCACCGGATGGATTTTTGCGGATCATGGTCGGCCCAGCGCGTCGTAAAGAGTGTTGAGGTTGTATTCGAACAGACCGGTGAAGGTACTTGCCGGACCCTTCGCGGCGAGGGCGTCGGAGTACAACGTGCCACCGATGTGCGCGCCGCTTTCGTCAGCGATCTGCTTGAGCAAGCGTGCGTCCTTGATGTTTTCCATGAACACCGCTTTGACTTTGGCCTGGCGAATCTGGGTAATCAGCGCGGCGACTTCGGCGGCCGAGGGTTCACGCTCCGTGGACAAACCCTGTGGCGCCATGAAATCGATGCCGTACGCCTGACCGAGATACCCGAAGGCGTCGTGGCTGGTGACGATCTTGCGATTGCCCGGCGGCAGCGAACCGAGTTTGACCTTGGCTTCAGCCAGCAGCGCGTAGATCTGCTTCAGGTAGGTTTTACTGTTGCGTTCGTAGTCGGCTTTGTTCGCCGGATCCGCAGCGATCAGTGCGTTGGTGATATTGGCAACGTACAACTCGGCGTTCGCCAGGTTGTGCCAGGCGTGCGGGTCGGGAACGGTTTCGCCGTCCTCATCCAGTGATCGGGGAATCACGCCATGGCTGGCACTGATGACGGTGGCTTTGGTCTCGGTGCTGGTCACCAGTCGGTCCAGCCATGGCTCGAAACCGAGGCCGTTCTTGATGATCAGTTTGGCGCTGAGCAATGCCTTGGCATCGTCCGGTGTCGGCTCGTAGGTGTGTGCGTCGGCGTCCGGGCCGACCATGTTGGTGATCTGGATATGCTCGCCGCCGACCTGATGAACCATGTCGGCGAGAATGCTGAAGCTGGTGACCACCGGCAATTTTTCTGCCGCCGACAAGGACATCGACAGCATCAGGCTGAACAACACGACTAGAGCACGCATCGGGAAACACCTCATTGGGATGTGAGCAACGGTGGGCGGCGCAGCAGACCGTGTACCGGTCCGAACACCACGGACAGCAGATAACCGAGACCGGCGACCAGAACGATGGCCGGACCGCTGGGCAACGAGTAATAGAACGACAGCAGCAGGCCGAACCAGACCGAGAGGCAACCGATGACGGCCGCGATGACTATCAGGATCGGCAGGCGTCGGCTCCAGAATCGCGACGCCGCGGCGGGGAGCATCATCAGCCCGACCACCATCAGTGCGCCGATGGCCTGGAAACCGATGACCAGATTGAGCACGACCAGCGTCAGGAACACGCCGTGGGCGAGGGGGCCAAGTCGGCTGACGGTTCTCAGGAACAGCGGGTCGAGGGTGTCGAGCAACAGCGGTTTGTAGATCAGCGCCATGGCGATCAGGCTGAAGCCCGAGACCCATAACATGCCGTTGAGGGTCGGCCCGTCGACGGCCAGTGCTGAGCCGAACAGCAGGTGCAATAGATCGAGGCGTTTGCCGGCGATGCCGAGAATCAGTACGCCGCTGGCGAGGGAAATGGGATAGATCGCGGCGAGGCTGGCGTCTTCACGCAGGCCCGTGCGACGGGTGATCCAGGCGGCGAGGCCGGCCATGCTCAGGCCTGCGCCAAGACCACCGAGCGTCAGTGCAGGCAGACTCAGACCGGCGAACCAGAAACCCAATGCAGCACCGGGGAGGATGCCGTGGGCAACAGCGTCACCGATCAGGCTCATCCGTCGCAGGATCAAAAACACGCCGAGCGGCGCAGTGCTGCACGCCAATACCAAGCCGCCGAGCAGGGCGCGGCGCATGAATACAAATTCGTTGAACGGCTGCCAGAAATGGGCGACGGCGAGCATCAGGCCACCTGCGTGTGAGGGGTTTGCCGGATCAATTCGTTACTGGCTCCGAACACGCATTCGCGGTTTTTGATCAGCAAGGTTTGCGGGATGTGCTGGCGTACGGCGGCGAGGTCGTGGCACACGACGACCAGTGTTCGACCTTCGCGATGCCAGGTATGGATGTGCTGCCAGAGCAGTTGTTGGCCGAGCTCATCGAGTGCGGCGTGGGGTTCGTCGAGCAACAGCACCGCAGCGTCGGTCAGACTCAGTCGGGCGAGGAGGGCACGTTGCAGTTCTCCGCCGGACAGGGCCATGAGGGGACGCTGTTCAAGCCCGCCGAGGTGCCAGTTTTCCAGAGCGTCTTTCAGACGTTGTGCGCGCAATTGTGTTGAAAGCCGTCGGCCCCAGAAACCGGCGCTGATCAACTCTTCCAGGCTGATGGGGAATTGTCGGTCGAGATGCTGTTGCTGAGGCAGAAATGACAACCCGCTTTGACGTGGAACACTGAGGGCAACGTTACCTGCCAAAGGTTTCTGCAATCCGGCGATGACTTTCAGCAGGCTGCTCTTGCCGCAGCCATTGGCACCGATGATCCCGGTCAAGCTGCCACTGTCGAACTCAAGACTCAGCGGGGTCGTCAGTGGTTGGCCCGGTGTGCCCCAAGTCAGCGATTGGCAGCGAATCATGCCTGTTCACGCTGCCAGTGGCTTTCGGCGACGGCGTCGTGGGCGTGCAGGCTTTCAGCGTGAATCACTCGCAGCTGGAATGCGTTGACTCCCGGTGTGCGACGCAGTGCCAGATTCAGACGGCGTGCGGCATCTTCACAGAACATCAGGTTTTGGCCGTTGGCGAGGGCGAAGGCTTGTTCGTCCGCACGTTTTACGGCGGTTTGTACGGCGGTGCCAAGGGCCGCTTCGGCGTCATTGATGATCACGCTCAATGGGAACTCATCGATGAATTCGTCGAGGTGTAGATGCAATTGCGCAGTGCTGCGTTGGCTGTGAGGCGTGGCGACGATGCCTTGAGTCGAACCTAGCCATGCCAAAACGTCTGCGTGCTGAAGGCCTTTGTTGGCGAAGTCGTCGATAAATTGTTGCTGGATTAACTGCCGCGCCAGCGCCGCTGAGCATGGGCAGGTCGAAGAGTAGTGCACGTCAATTTTGAGTTCCACGTGGAACATTTGATTTTTCAGGCTTGCCGAAATAGTTGCTGGATAGGATTTCCAGCCGGCCAATGGGCTGATCAGCGCAGGGCGCTTCAGCAGTAAGTCGCAGTGAATATTCACGTACGCACAGTTGGACAGCCCTTGGTGGCTTTCCAGAAAACGCTTGAGTAGCTGGTGCAGGAGAGTAGGTGTCAGGCGTTCCTGTTCAAGTGTCTCCAGGGCCAAATACAGCCGAGACATATGAATGCCGCGCGCCTCGCCATCATCAAGGCTCACTCCAGCGTCAGCCTTGGCATTCAGGTGTTGGCCTTCCAAAAAAACAGGTAACGCGATGCCCTGCATGCCCACCCATTCGAGTGGCAAAGCTTGGCGAGCAGTCTGCGCGGCGATATCCGGGAGTGAAAGCGAATTCATGTTCGGGACCATCATGGTGATTCAATTCAATGTTACATTATAACAATTCAAATCACGATGTCTTTTTCATGAACAGGTTTTCATATGCATAGACGTCAAGTGCTCAATCTGATTTTGGCCGGCGCCGCTTTTGCTTGGCCCTTCAGTGTGTCTGCTACGCAAATTCGTCAGGCACGACTTTGGCGATCTGAGGACAAAGTGCGGCTGGTGTTCGATTTGAGTGGGCCGGTCAGCTACAAGACCTTCACGCTCAGTGCGCCTGAACGACTAATCATTGATGTGAGTGGGGCAAGCTTGGGTGAAGATTTCAGCCAGTTGGCGCTCAACGACACAGTGATACGCGCGATCCGATCCGGGCCATTGGGTCAGGGTGATACACGGATTGTTCTAGATCTGAGCAGCCCGGTATTACTGAACAGCTTTCTTTTGGCGCCGCAAGACGGACAAAGTCATCGCTTGGTATTGGATTTGGTCAGCGCAAAACCGATACAAATAGCTCCAAAGGTTCCACGTGAAACACCGCAGATCAGCGCTCATCCGAAGCGCGACATCATCGTAGTCGTCGATCCTGGGCATGGTGGAAAGGATCCCGGTGCGGTGGGTGCGAAAGGTGAGCGGGAAAAAGATGTGGTGCTTTCCATTGCTCAGCTACTCGCCAAACGCCTGAAAAAGGAGAAGGGCTTTGACGTGAAGCTGGTACGCAACGACGACTTTTTCGTCCCATTGCGCAAGCGCGTGGCAATCGCCCGTCAGCATAAAGCCGACATTTTTATCTCGGTGCATGCCGATGCGGCGCCGCGTCTGACGGCTTCTGGCGCATCGGTGTATTGCCTTTCTGAGGGTGGCGCAACGTCGGCGACTGCGCGCTTCATGGCGCAGCGAGAGAACGGCGCGGACCTGCTCGGTGCAACGAGTCTGCTCAACTTGAAAGATAAAGACCCGATGCTCGCCGGGGTGATTCTCGACATGTCGATGAATGCAACGATTGCCGCCAGTTTGCAGCTTGGCAGTACGGTGCTGGGCAGTCTTGCCGATATTACGACCCTGCACCAGAAGCGCGTGGAACAGGCCGGATTCGCAGTACTGAAATCGCCGGACGTGCCTTCAATTCTGGTGGAAACCGGCTTTATTTCCAATGCGCGGGACAGCCAGCGATTGGTCACCGCTCGGCATCAGCAAGCCGTAGCAGACGGTTTGTTTAAAGGATTGCAGCGCTACTTTGAAAAGAATCCTCCCGTCGACAGTTACCTGGCCTGGGAGCAGGCGCAGCAAGAGGACCAGGTCTAACAGCCGGTGATCCGGCTGCAGGTGAACTTCGCGCCGCTACCGCCCGAGCTGGAGAACCGGTTGATCGTCGTCCAGCCGACACGTCGTGTGTAGCCCACCCAGGCTTCGCCGTCAGAGGCGACGCCAGTAAAGAACGTCAGCTGACCGAAACGGCTATTGGTTTGCGCCCAATAACGCCGGCCAGTTTTTTCAAACCCACGCAGATAAAGCGTGTCGCCGACGGTGTTGACGCTATAGGCGTTGCCGTCGGCATCGACGCAGGCCAACAGATTTGCGCTGCGTGTACAGGTTGCAAGTGCCGGTAACTGAGCCGATGCATTGCCGATCATTAACAATCCAAGGCTCAACAACGAGTATTTCAGCGCAGTTTTCATTGCGAATTCCGGAGTGGTATCGGTTCAGCTTCCTGCGGTTTATCGCTCAAGACAAGAGCAGGGCTGGTTTATTCATATTGTTATACTATAACATAAAAGTTAACCGAGCCTGAGCAGGCCGATTTCAAGCGTTTACTTTCAGCGAAAACCTTCGCATGAAGCACGAAAACGCTAAGCGCCAGCAAAGCGCTAATCGGCTGTCATTTAAAGAGGATTATCCAATGTCAGCCGAATTGCCCGTTACCGTACTTTCAGGATTTCTTGGTGCCGGAAAAAGTACACTTTTGAATTACGTACTACGTAATCGCAAGGGTTTGCGTGTTGCTGTCATCGTCAATGATATGAGCGAGATCAATATTGATGGCAGCGAAGTCCAGCGTGATGTCAGCCTGAATCGTGCAGAAGAAAAAATAGTCGAAATGAGTAACGGCTGTATCTGCTGTACGTTACGCGAAGACCTGCTTGAAGAAGTCAGCAAGCTCGCCCGGGAAGGGCGCTTCGATTATTTGCTGATCGAATCCACCGGCATCTCCGAGCCGCTGCCGGTCGCAGAAACCTTCACTTTTCGCGATGAACACGGCCAAAGCCTCTCGGACATCGCTCGTCTCGACACCATGGTCACTGTAGTCGATGGTGTGAATTTCCTGCCGGACTACCAGGCGGCAGAAAGCCTCGCTTCCCGTGGCGAAATCCTCGGCGAAGAAGACGAACGCTCCATCACCGACCTGTTGATCGAGCAGATCGAGTTCGCCGACGTGCTGTTGATCAGCAAGATCGACCTGATCAGCCAGCACGAGCGCGAAGAGTTGATTGCCATCCTCAAACGCCTCAACGCCCAGGCTGAAATCATTCCAATGGTGATGGGCGAAGTGCCGTTGGAGAAGATCCTCAACACGGGTCGATTTGACTTCGACAAAGCCGCCCAGGCACCGGGCTGGCTGCAAGAGTTGCGCGGTGAGCACGTGCCAGAAACCGACGAGTACGGCATTGCCTCCACGGCTTACCGCGCACGCCGCCCGTTTCATCCGGAGCGCTTCTACCACTTCATCGACCGCCCGTGGCTGAACGGAAAATTGCTGCGCTCCAAAGGATTCTTCTGGCTGGCGAGCAAACCCACAGACGCTGGCAGCTGGTCGCAGGCCGGCGGGCTGATGCGTCATGGTTTCGCCGGGCGCTGGTGGCGTTTTGTGCCGAAAAACCAATGGCCACAGGATCAGGAAAGTACCGCCGCGATCATGGAAAACTGGACGCCGAGCGTAGGCGACTGTCGTCAGGAGCTGGTTTTCATTGGTCAGAACATCGATTTCCTACAGCTCTCCGACGAATTGGACGGCTGCCTGCTGACCGATGAAGAAATGGCCCTCGGCTTAGAAGGCTGGAGATTGCTGGCGGATCCGTTCGGCCCTTGGCATGAAGAGGCTGCCTGATGCTTGCACTCAAACTCATGCAAAACCGCACGCGTCATCAGCATCAAGGCCCGACGCCAGGGACGCTGACGCGAATTCTTGATGACGACACCAATCTCGCCGTCTGGCAGCGGCAACTGCCGTTGCACATCAGTGATTTCGCTCAGTTATTGCTGTCGCTCAACGAACCGTTAGCGGAATCGTTGTGTCTGGAGCTGGCGAGCGAGGACGCCGAGGCTGATCTCACCGGGCTGGCATCAGGCTTTCGTGATCTGGAAGGCTATGAAGGCTTTATCGCCGATCTGAAATGGCTGGTGAGCGCTTTCGCCTGTTTGCTGGGAGCCAAGCGCATTGGCCTGCGCCTGCGGGTACTCGATAAAGCCATGTGCCCGCGTTTCCACGTCGATCACGTGCCAGTACGGCTGATCACCACCTACGCCGGCGTCGGTAGCCAATGGCTCAAGGAAGGCGCGATGGATCGCAGTCAGCTGGGACAGGCCAACGCCGAACCCCAAGTGCAAATCCAGCAACTCACCAGTGGTGACGTCGGGCTGTTGAAAGGCGAGAAGTGGCACGGCAATGAAGGCTTCGGCTTGATCCATCGCTCGCCGCAACCGGGCGCGGGCGAGCGTCGTCTGATACTGACCCTCGACTGGCTCGGCTGATGCCTCAAGGCTTGAGCCAAGAACCCTGGCTTTGGCCTTCGCAGTACGGCTTCAGATACGCGGCATCGGTGGCGATGCCGTAATAATGGATGTCCTGGCGATAAGGCATATTGGCGATCTGCGCGTTGCTGCACACACCAAACGCACCGCTCGGGCATTGATCGACGTACTGTACTTCGACTTTCTGTCCGGCCAGCGTTGGCTGGCAGAAACCGTCACTGAACAGTTTTTCCGGAATGTTGCGGTTCTGCTGACAGACTTTGACGTCGAGCCGCTCACCCTGACTGTGCACCACGCAGGCCTGAGCCCACGCTTCACTCGACAGCAGCGTCAACAGCAACGACCATCCCATCCAACGCATCTTTGAATCTCCCAAAAAAGCTCCCGACCATGTTGCAGAACATTCCTACCCATGTCATTGCTGGCCCTTTGGGCGCCGGCAAGACCAGCCTGATTCGTCAACTCATAGCCCAGCGCCCGGAAGGCGAGCGCTGGGCGGTGTTGATCAACGAGTTCGGCCAGATCGGCCTCGATGCCGCATTGCTGACGAGTGACGCCGATGGTATCGCACTGGGCGAAGTGGCCGGTGGCTGCTTGTGCTGTGTCAATGGCGCGCCTTTTCAGATTGGTCTTGGGCGGCTGTTGCGCAAGGCGAGGCCGCATCGGCTATTCATCGAACCGTCCGGGCTGGGGCATCCGGCGCAGTTGCTCAAACAGTTGAATGAGGCGCCGTGGTTAGGTGTGCTGGCGGTGCAGCCGTGTGTTCTTGTTCTCGACGCTCAATCGCTTCAGGCCGGGAAAGCATTGCCGGTAGCGCAGCAGGAAGCGTTGGCCAGCGCTGGGCTGTTGCTGCTGAACAAGGCGGAAAACCTTGATGAAAATAAACGGCAGAAAATAGCCAGCCAGTTGCCGTCAGTCAGGCTGATATGGACGCAACAGGCGCAACTGCCCCTGAGCGAACTGCCGGGTCTGGCTACGCAAGCGGTCAATGGTTTGGACAATCTGATCGTGCCCAAGGGGTTAGGGCAAATGCCGGCCGTCTGGAGCGATCCGACGATGCCGATCTGCTTGAGTCAGGCCCAGGAGGGCGGCTGGAGTGTCGGTTGGCGTTGGCATCCGGGACAAAAGTTCGACAAGGCTCGTATCGCCGATTGGCTAAACGGGCTTCATTGGAAAAGAGCGAAACTGGTTATCCACAGCGCAGATGGCTGGGTTTCGGCGAACGCGCTAGAGAATGCGCAGTTGGTTTGGCAGGCCAGTGAATGGCGGAAAGATTCGCGCATCGAGCTGATCTTCAGTGATGCGCAGGATGTTGAGGTGCTGCAGAGAGGGTTGTCGGGGTGCCGGGAGGGTTAAGATCAAAAGATCGCAGCCTTCGGCAGCTCCTACATGGCCGTCAGGGCTTCCATTTGGTGTGTTCCTGGCGCCACTGGCTTAGCTCGATGACTTCCGCGCGCGGCTTGTGCACCTCAACCACCGGTGGCGTGTCGTCGAACGGTGCCGGGTAGGGCGCCAGCTCGATTTGTGCACTGTGCGCACCAAACTGGGTGATGGTGCCGTTATGGCGGGTTTCGCCGGTCACGGTGAACTCGAAGTTGTACACCCGCGCCAGTCGTCGGCGACCGTTGGCGTCCTTGATGAAACCGATCTTCTTCAGGGCAACGTTGCCGTCGAGCAACTCGACCCGCACGTTCAGGCAATGCTGTTTGACCCGCTCCAGCGCGCGTTCGCGCAAGCCGTGGTTGTGCCATAGCCACGCGCCGGCAGCGGCGAACAGTATCAGCACGAAGATGTTTTCCAGGGTCAGCATCAACATCGAACTCCAAAAGATAGCGTCAGCTTAACTGCGTCGCCGGTCTGTCGTACAGGCTGCGTTTCGTCGCATACTGCGCGGCTTGAATTTCAATCGTTTTACGGAATGACCCGAATGAAACGTACGCCTCATCTGCTCGCCATTCAGTCCCACGTGGTGTTCGGCCACGCCGGCAACAGCGCCGCGGTTTTTCCGATGCAGCGGGTCGGGGTCAATGTCTGGCCGCTCAACACCGTGCAGTTTTCCAACCACACCCAGTACGGCCAATGGGCCGGCGAAGTGCTGGCGCCGCAGCAGATTCCCGAACTGGTCGAAGGCATCGCCGCGATTGGCGAGCTGGGCAACTGCGATGCGGTGCTGTCCGGATACCTTGGCAGCGCGGCGCAGGGCCGGGCGATTCTCAGCGGTGTCGAGCGGATCAAATCGGTCAATCCGAAGGCGCTGTATCTGTGTGATCCGGTGATGGGCCATCTGGAAAAGGGTTGCAGCGTGCCGACCGAAGTCAGCGATTTCCTCCTGGAGGAAGCAGCAGCCGTGGCGGACATCATGTGCCCGAACCAGTTGGAGCTGGACAGCTTTTCCGGGCGTAAGCCGCAGTCCTTGTTTGATTGCCTGGCGATGGCGCGTGCGTTGTTGGCGCGCGGGCCGAAAGCCGTGCTGGTGAAGCATCTGGATTATCCGGGCAAACCGGCCGATGGCTTCGAGATGTTGCTGGTGACGGCCGAAGGTAGCTGGCATCTGCGTCGTCCACTGTTGGCATTTCCACGTCAGCCGGTGGGCGTTGGCGATCTGACGTCCGGCCTGTTCCTGGCGCGGGTGCTGCTGGGTGACAGTCTGGTGGCGGCGTTCGAATTCACTGCGGCGGCGGTGCATGAGGTGTTGCTGGAGACTCAGGCGTGCGCCAGTTATGAACTGCAACTGGTGCGGGCGCAGGATCGGATTGCACATCCGCGGGTGAAGTTCGAGGCTACGGCGATCAGTCTGTAAGACCGCGTTGCCCCCATTCGCGAGCAGGCTCGCTCCCACATTTGGTTTTGTGTACGCCACAGATCCAGCGTGGGAGCGAGCTTGCTCGCGAAGGCTATAAGTCAGACAACATCAATCCAAAGGCTGATCAGGCGTCGCCCTTGATCTCCTGATAGCGCTTTTCCAGCTCCTGACGAATCTGCCGACGCTGCTGCGCCTGCATATAACGACGCTTGTCTTCACTGTTCTGCGGTTGCAGCGGCGGCACGGCGGCCGGTTTGCGCTGGTCATCCACCGCGACCATGGTGAAGAAGCAGCTGTTGGTGTGGCGCACCGAACGCTCGCGAATGTTTTCCGTGACGACTTTGATGCCGACTTCCATCGACGTGTTGCCGGTGTAGTTGACCGACGCGAGGAAGGTCACCAGTTCGCCGACATGAATCGGCTCGCGGAAAATCACCTGGTCCACCGAAAGGGTCACCACGTAGCGGCCGGCATAACGGCTCGCGCAGGCGTAAGCCACTTCGTCGAGGTATTTGAGCAGGGTGCCGCCGTGGACATTGCCAGAGAAGTTGGCCATGTCGGGGGTCATCAGTACCGTCATCGACAGCTGGGCGTTTCCGGGTTCCATAACGTTCTCACGGATCAAGGCTGGTTGCTGGAAGCACCTCTGCGGGTGCCTGGTCGCTTTTCAAAAGCACCGTTATCGGGACGCCGGGCGACTGGCCGACGTCACGCCGGAATCGATCTGTTTCCATATATTGCACCGCCTTCCAGCCGCAAGTCGCGGTGTTAACCTGCAAAAGCCCCTTACAAAGGCAATTCCCACACGAAAAGCGGATTTTTACCTAGCTCGCCCAGACTTTTCTGACGTCTGCCGCGAGCCTCGTCATTCAAGGAGCCCACGCCATGCATGCCATCAGTTTTATTCAGGACCTGGCAGTGATCATGTTGGTCGCAGGCGTGGTGACCGTGTTGTTCCACCGTTTCAAGCAACCGGTGGTGCTCGGCTATATCGTCGCCGGTTTCATCATCGGCCCGCATACGCCGCCGTTCGGCCTGATCCACGACGAAGAAACCATCAAGACCCTCGCTGAGCTGGGAGTGATCTTCCTGATGTTCTGCCTCGGCCTAGAGTTCAGCCTGCGCAAGCTGTTCAAGGTGGGTGCGACGGCGTTTATCGCGGCGTTCCTCGAGATCGTCCTGATGATCTGGATCGGCTACGAAATCGGCCAATGGTTCGACTGGAACACCATGGACTCGCTGTTCCTCGGCGCGATTCTGGCGATCTCCTCGACCACCATCATCGTCAAGGCACTCAATGACCTGAAGATGAAGAATGAGCGCTTTGCGCAGTTGATCTTCGGCGTGCTGATCGTGGAAGACATCCTCGGCATCGGCATCATCGCGCTGCTATCAAGCATTGCTGTCAGCGGCACGGTCAGCTCCGGCGAAGTGTTTTCCACGGTCGGCAAGCTGTCGCTGTTCATGATCGTCGCGTTGGTCATCGGCATCCTGCTGGTGCCGCGCCTGCTGGCTTATGTGGCCAAATTCGAAAGCAACGAAATGCTGCTGATCACCGTGCTCGGCCTGTGTTTCGGCTTCTGTCTGCTGGTGGTCAAGCTTGAGTACAGCATGGTGCTCGGCGCGTTCCTGATCGGCGCGATCATGGCCGAGTCGCGGCAATTGCTGAAAATCGAGCGGCTGATCGAGCCGGTTCGCGACCTGTTCAGTGCGATTTTCTTTGTCGCCATCGGCCTGATGCTCGACCCGCTGATTCTGCTCGAATACGCGTGGCCGATTGCGGTGATCACCGTAGCCGTTGTGCTCGGCAAGATGTTGTCCTGCGGACTTGGAGCGTTTATCGCCGGCAATGACGGACGCACCTCACTGCGCGTCGGGATGGGGCTGTCACAGATTGGCGAATTTTCCTTCATCATCGCCGCGCTGGGCATGACCTTGCAGGTCACCAGCAACTTCCTTTACCCGGTTGCTGTGGCCGTGTCGGTGATTACCACGCTGCTGACGCCGTATCTGATCCGTGCGGCGGATCCGCTGTCGATCAAGCTGTCGGCGGCGGTGCCCAAGCCTCTAGGCCGTGTGCTGGGCATGTACGGCGAATGGTTGCGCAGCATTCAGCCGCAAGGTGAGGGTGCGATGCTGGCTTCGATTATCCGCAAGATCTTGCTGCAGGTCGGGGTCAATCTGGCGCTGGTGATTGCGATCTTCTTTAGCGGAGCATTCTTCGCCGAGCGCCTCTCGACCTGGTTGCAGGACTGGATTGCCGACCCGAGTTGGCAGAAGGCGTTGATCTGGGGTGGGGCGCTGCTGGTCTCGCTGCCGTTCTTGATCGCGGCCTATCGCAAGCTCAAGGCGCTGTCGATGCTGCTGGCGGAGATGGGCGTGAAGCCGGAGATGGCGGGGAGGCACACGCAGCGAGTGCGCCGGGTGATCTCCGAAGTGATCCCGATTCTCTCGCTGCTGGTGATTTTCCTGCTGTTGGCAGCCTTGTCGGCCAGTATCTTGCCGACCAACAAGTTGCTGGTACTGATCGCCGTGGTCGCGGCCGCCGTGGCGGCGCTGCTCTGGCGCTGGTTCATCCGCGTGCACACGCGGATGCAGGTGGCGCTGCTGGAAACCCTCGACAACCACAAGGAGTCGTCGGGGCATTGACCTAGCGGGGCGGCTGGTTGATCAGCTTTCCAGCCAGACGTCCCGCGCCCAGTGCCACACCGATTCCCAGGTTTCCTCGGCAATCAACTCTTCTTCGGCCTGCCACAGCACCACCGTGCCATCCTCTTCGACACAGTAGTAGTCGTCGCCGTCCTGACAGATTGGAATCAGGCTGCGATCAACACCGGCATCCCAGGCGTTGGCGGCTACATCCGGCAAGTAGGTGTGGGATTGCGGGTCGGTGACGGTCACCGGCTCAAGGCTGCCGTACACCACATCGCTGACGGTCAGCAAAAATTCTCTGAAGACAAACGGAATGTCGATGAACAGCTGTTCTTCGATTTCGACCAGCAGATCTTCGTCAGGCAACTCCAAAGGAACCGGCACGGGTTCGTTGGCTTCACGCAGTTGTTCGATGATTTCTTCCACGTCCGGGATCCTCTTGCTTGAATGGCGCGGTTTATATGGGCCGGTTTATACAGTAGCTCGCTATAGATGCAACCGCGAAATAGAAAACCCCAGCCGAGGCTGGGGTTTTTATTACCGCAAGTTAAGCGTAGTGAGGGATCAGCCGTTCTGGCGGATACCTGCAACCAGCCAAGGCTGGTTGTCGCCCTGCGGACGTTCCATGTTCCAGCTTTCGCTGAACACTTCGCCCTGGTCGAAGCGCGAGGACTTCGACACACCGCTGAAGGTCAGGGTGGCGATGGTCTTGTCGGCACGGTCATCCACGCCATCCAGTTGTACCTGGAGGTTGTCGATGTAGGTCGACTGGAACGCGTCGCCCAGATCCGCACGCTCACGCTTGAGGAACTCGAGCATTTGCGGGGTCACGAACTCGGCGATCTTGTCCATTTCGTTGGCATCCCAGTGCTGCTGCAGCGACTGGAAGTGGCTGCGTGCAGCTTCAAGGAAGTTCTGCTCATTGAACCAGGCCGGCGCGTTGATCACCGGACGGGCGGCAGCAGGTGCAGCCGAACCACCGAAGATCGAACCCATGGCAGCAGGCTTCTGCTCGAACGCTTCACGCTGCATCGGCGCGCCGGCCGGAGCGAATTGCTCCTGCTGCTTGCGTCGACGCGCGGCGATGAAGCGGAAGATCACGAACGCGATCACGGCCATGATCAGGATGTCGAAGATCTGCATGCCCTGGAAGCCGCCGCCCATGAACATGGATGCGAGCAGGCCACCGGCGGCGATACCGGCCAGAGGGCCGAGCCATTTCGAAGCACCGCCGGCCTTGGCAGCAGCGCCTGCGGCACCGGCAGCACCTGCGGTCGCAGCAGCGCCGCCGACACCTGGAGAAGAAGGAGCCATCTGGCTGGTCTGGTGCGTCGGCGCAGCGCCGGCGCTTTTGCCACCACCAAAGCGCTTGGCGTTGGCGTCGAGGCTCATCGTCAGGCCGATGCACAACGCCATGGCGATGCTAAGAAAACGTTTCATAAAGGGTATTCCCGTTTGTGGAGACACGCGCGCCATGTTGCACAGCTGAAGTGTTACTGGCTAGCGAGAGAGTGTTTCGGGCTTTTGCCTGACAGGTCGCGTTCAGCTTCGCGAGGCAATCAGCCTATGTACTTTTGTCTGTAGGAAAAGGAGATAGGTTCAGCGGGATTATTGGCTCAGAACACCGAACCCTGTGGGAGCGAGCCTGCTCGCGAAGGCCGCACCGCGGTCTATCAGATCAACCGCGGTGATTTCATTCGCGAGCAGGCTCGCTCCCACATAAAAGCAAAACCGGCGTCAGATCGCTTCCAGCTTGGCGTAACCGAGCATCAGCCACTTGCTGCCTTCGCTGAAGTTCACCTGCACTCGCGCCTGTGCGCCAGCACCCTCAAAGTTGAGGATCACACCGTCGCCAAAGACCGAATGGCGCACCGCCTGACCGAGGCTGAACCCCGTTTCCGGAATTTCGCTGCCGCTGAACAGGTTGCTGCCGCTCATCGACTGGTTGCCGCCAAATGGTCGGCTAACGCTGTTCGACAGACGCACTTCCTGGATCAGACCTTTCGGCACTTCACGTACGAAGCGCGAGACCTTGTTGTAGGTCTCGCTGCCGTACAGGCGTCGGGTTTCAGCATAGGTCATGACCAGATTCTGCATCGCCCGGGTAATGCCCACGTAAGCCAGACGCCGTTCTTCTTCAAGACGACCCGGTTCTTCCAGGCTCATCTTGTGCGGGAACAGGCCTTCTTCCATGCCCACGAGGAACACGTAAGGGAATTCCAGGCCTTTGGCGCTGTGCAGGGTCATCAGCTGAATGCTGTCTTCGTGTTCGTCAGCCTGGGTGTCGCCGGCCTCCAGCGAAGCGTGGCCGAGGAATGCCGCCAGTGGCGTCAGTTCTTCGTCCTCTTCGGTGTTCTCGAAGTTGCGCGCGGCGCTGACCAATTCCTCAAGGTTTTCTACCCGAGCCTGGCCTTTCTCGCCTTTTTCCGCTTCGTGATAAGCAATGAGGCCGGATTGCTCGATGACGGTTTGCGTCATCAAGTGCAGCGGCATTTCCATGCACTTGGCGGCGAGGCTCTCGATCAGCTCGATAAACGCACCAAGGGCACCCGCCGCGCGACCGGTCAGGCCTTTGTTGGCGACCAGTTGACGCATCGCTTCCCACATCGATACATCGCTGTGGCGCGCGTGATCGCGGATGGCCTCGACGGTTTTCTCGCCGATGCCACGGGCCGGCACGTTGATTACGCGTTCCAGCGCCGCATCGTTGCCGCGACCTTCGAGCAAACGCAGGTAGGCCATGGCGTTCTTGATTTCCGCACGCTCGAAGAAGCGCTGACCACCGTAGATACGGTACGGAATGCGCTCACGCAGCAAAGCTTCTTCCAGAACGCGCGATTGGGCGTTGGAGCGGTACAGAATCGCGATATCGCTACGGGCCAAGCCGGTTTTCAGCGCGCTTTCGATGGTTTCGACAACGTAGCGTGCTTCGTCGTGTTCGTTGAACGCGGCGTACAGATTGATTGCTTCGCCGTCGCCGCCATCGGTCCACAGCTCTTTGCCCAGACGCCCGGTGTTGTTGGCGATCAAGGCGTTGGCGGCCTTGAGGATGCCGGCGGTGGAGCGGTAGTTCTGCTCCAGACGAATGGTCACCGAGTCCGCGAAGTCGGAGGAGTATTGATGAATGTTTTCGATCTTCGCGCCGCGCCAGCCGTAAATCGACTGGTCGTCGTCGCCGACCACCATCAGGCTATCGCCGCCCTTGCCGAGCAGACGCAACCAGGCGTACTGCACGGCGTTGGTGTCCTGGAACTCGTCCACCAGAATATGCCGGAAGCGCTTTTGGTAATGCGCCAAAAGGCCTGGATGATCGCGCCACAAGTCGAGTGCGCGCAGCAGCAGTTCGGAGAAATCGATGACTCCGGCACGCTGGCAGGCCGCCTCGTAGGCTTCGTAAATGCCGCGCATGGTCGCCAGGTACAAATCGCCGCTGGCCTGAATGTGTTGCGGGCGCAGACCTTCGTCTTTCTGGCCGTTGATGAACCACTGCGCCTGACGGGCCGGCCAGCGTTGCTCGTCGAGGCCGAGCTCGCGGATCACCCGCTTGACCAGCCGTTGCTGGTCGTCGCTGTCGAGAATCTGGAATGTCTGGCTCAGGCCCGCTTCCTGCCAGTGCGCCCGCAGCAAGCGGTGCGCCAGGCCGTGGAAGGTGCCGACCCACATGCCGGCCGGGTTGATCCCCAGCAACTGCTCGATGCGATGACGCATCTCCGCAGCGGCCTTGTTGGTGAAGGTCACCGACAGAATGGAGTGGGGCGAGGCGTTTTCGACCTGGATCAACCAGGCGATACGGTGCACCAGCACTCGGGTTTTACCGGAGCCAGCACCGGCCAGGACCAACTGACGGCCAACGGGGGCTGCTACGGCCTGGCGTTGGGCATCGTTGAGGGAGTTCAGCAGAAGGGAGAGATCATCGCGCATCGGGGCATTCTAGGGTGCGCCGCAGGCCCGGGCAAACCGAGCTTCGCATTAGCCGATGAAAGTGCTGCGAATGACGACCGGTCGGTCACCCCCTGCAAGCGTCAGCCTGCCTCGCTCTGCGGGTTTCGTTGGCTTCGCGGGGGCGAAAAGTTTCGCTGAAAATATGACCTGGAGCAGTTTGGCAACGGGATCGGCTTGTGTATGCTCCGTCCACGTTTCGGGCGCACGCCCTCCTTATAAGAACAAGAACGTTGCCCATGACCCTCAGCGCCGAACTGTCGGGCCCCTCTGTGGAACCCCGGGTTATCCGCAAGCACTATGCCGTCGAAATGGCGGTGGAGCGCACGCGTCTGCTGTATCAGGGCTCGTTGTTGCCCACGTTATTCATGTTGATCAATGGTCTGGTCTGCGCCGCTTTGCTCTGGAGCCCGCAGCGCTACTTCGTGGTCAGCGTCTGGCTGGTGTGGTTGCTGTCGCTGGTGGCGTTGCGGGTGATTCAGGTCGCCGCGTTCGATTCGGCGATCCCCGACCGTCAGGCACAGCCGATCTGGCGGCGGATGTTTTTGCTCGGCTCGACCATGACCGGCCTGACTCTTGCCGGCGCCGGCATCGCCCTGGTGCCCGCCGACAACTTCATGCAACAAGCCTGGGTGTTCGGCCTGATCGGCGCCGCAACCCTGTCGGCCAGCGTCGCCTATGCGGTGAGCCTGCCGGCGTTTCTGTCGTTTACCTTGCCCTGTCTATTGCCGGCGATCGGTTATCTGTTCTGGGGCGGCGATGAGCAGGCGCGCGGCTGGGGCTGGCTCGGGTTGATCTTGCTCGGCTCCCTGAGCGTGGTGGCGTGGCAGGTCAATCGGCTGATTGATCGCGGTTTACTGCGGCGCTTCCAGAATCAGCACTTGATCGAACACCTGCAGCAGACGCAGTCGCGCAGCGAACAGCTCAATCAGGAACTGGCCAAGGAAATCGATCATCGCCGTTGCGCCGAGGGTAAGCTGCGCGAAGCCCAGGTCGAACTCGAAGACCGCGTTGCCCAGCGCAGCCGAGAACTGGACGCCGCCAATCAGGCCCTGAGCAAAAGCGAGGCGCGGCTGGCGCTGGCGTTGAAGGCCAGTGAGTTGGGCCTGTGGGACTGGAACCTGCAAACTGACGAAGTCCACCACACGCAGATTCAGGAACTGTTCGGCCTCGCTCCGGAATACGTTACGGCGCTCCTGCGCGACCTCAAGCCGCGTCTGCATCCCGACGATGTGCCGACGTTGAAATACGCGTTGATCGAGCATTTGAAGGGGCGCACCGAGGACTACCAGATCGAATACCGCGTGCGTCACAGCGATGGCCATTGGGTGTGGATCGAGGACCGTGGCCGCGCGGTAGAACGCAGCGACAGCGGGCGAGTCATCCGCATGGTCGGCACCCGCCGCGACATCAGTGCCAGCAAAAGCCTCGAAGAACAGCAACGCCTGGCGGCGACGGTGTTTGAGGCGGCCAGTGAGGGCATCGTCATTCTCGATCCGAACTACGCGCTGATTGCGATCAATCAGGCGTTCAGCCGGGTCACCGGTTACGACATCGAGGACATGCTCGGGCGCAACGTCGTCGAGCTGCCATGCAGCCGCGACGCCCGCCGACATTACGTGGCGATCCGTCATGCACTCGAGCAGCATGGCAGTTGGCAGGGCGAACTGGTGGAGACGCGCAAGAACGGCGAGTTGTACCCGCAGTGGCTGCAACTGAATGCGGTGCGCGATGGTCGGGGAAATGTCAGCCATATCGTCGGCTTCTTCGCCGATCTGTCGGCACGCCGCGAATCCGAAGAGCGCATGCGTTACCTGACTCATTACGACGAACTGACCGGGTTGGCCAACCGCTCACTGTTCCGCGAGCGACTGCACGAAGCGCATCAACGTTCGCGCCAGGGCCGACGCAGTCTGGCGTTGCTGCACATCAACCTGGATCGTTTCAAATTGCTCAACGACAGTTTGGGCCATGAGATTGCTGACCAGTTGCTGCAGAAAATGGCGCGCCGCTTGGTCAATGCGTTGCCGGAAGCCGACACCATTGCCCGTTTGTCCGGTGATGAGTTTGCGGTGCTGTTCGATGCCTACGGCAACCTGTCGAGTCTGGCCCGGGTGGCCACGCGGTTGTCGGCCAAGTTGCGCTTGCCGCTGACCGTGGAAGGCCATGAACTGGTGGTCAGCGCGTCGATGGGCATCAGCATGCTGCCGGACAATGCCCGGGAGATTTCTGCGCTGGTCAGCCAATCGAACATGGCCATGCAACACGCCAAGCACCTGGGCGGTAACAATTTCCAGTTCTACACCGACAGCCTGCAGGCCAGCACCCTTGAGCGCTTGCAGCTGGAAAACCAGTTGCGCAAGGCCATTGAGGACAAGCAACTGAAAGTGTTCTATCAGCCCAAACTGTGTCTGGAAACAGGGCGCTTGAATGCGGCGGAAGCGCTGGTGCGCTGGGATCATCCGACCATGGGTCGAGTACCGCCTGGGGATTTCATCGGGCTGGCCGAGGAAACAGGTCTGATCGGCCCGATCGGCGAATTCGTCCTGCGTCAGGCGTGTTGGCAGGCCTGCGAGTGGCAGCGCCAGGGGTTGGAGCCGATCCGCGTTTCGGTGAACCTGTCGGTGCATCAATTGCGTCAGGGCAAGCTGGTCAGTCTGGTGCGCCAGGTGCTGGAGGAAACCGGTTTGGCGCCGCACTACCTCGAACTGGAACTGACCGAAAGCCAGTTGCTCGACAGCGTCGAACACATCATCGCGACCTTCCAGCAGTTGCGCGATCTGGGGGTGAAACTGGCAATAGACGACTTCGGCACCGGCTATTCGTCGCTGAGTTACCTCAAGCGCATTCCGGTGGATTACGTGAAGATCGATCAGGCTTTCATTCGCGGGTTGGGTGAGGGCAGTGAAGATGCGGCGATTACTCGCGCGATCATTGCCATGGCTCACGGGCTGTCGCTGAAAGTAGTGGCTGAGGGCGTCGAGCGACAGGATCAGATGGAATTTTTACGCGCCGAGCGTTGCGATGAGGTGCAGGGCTATCTGATCAGCCGGCCCGTGGAAGCTGCCAGTCTGGCCGGGCTTTTGCGTGAACAGGAAAAACCGTTTTAAGGGCTACACGCACCTCATCGCGCCTGATATGGGGACATCGAGTTACGCATTGAGCAGGCAAAAAGCCAATTCATGTAGTATAACTACAAGCGTGCTACATCCTTGCCCATAAGAAGAGTCCAGCCCCTTGAATCTGCTGCAACACATCGCCCAGTCACGTCACCTGTTACGCAAGTCGGAGCTCAAGGTCGCCGACCACGTGCTGCTTGACCCTGCGGCGGTGATGCACAGTTCCATGGCCGACCTGGCCCACAGCGTCGGCATCAGCGAGCCGACCATCGTGCGCTTCTGTCGCGCCATCGGTTGTTCCGGTTTTCAGGACCTCAAACTCAAACTGGCGCAAAGCCTCGCGGCCGGTGCCAGCTTCGGCCAGTTTGCGATCCATGAAGACGACTCGGTCGCCGATTACAGCCTGAAGATTTTCGACACCACGTTGCACACCTTGATGGAGGTTCGCGAGAAGCTCGACCCGATCGAGTTGCAACGCGCGGTGACACTGATGTCGCAGGCGCAACGGGTCGAGTTCTACGGCTTCGGCGCGTCGGGCGCGGTGGCGGCGGATGCCCAGCACAAGTTCTTCCGCCTGTTGCTGACCGCAGCGGCGTATTCCGATCCGCACATGCAGGCGATGTCGGCAGTGACGTTGAAGCCGACCGACGTGGCGATCTGCATTTCGCAGTCGGGACGGTCCAAGGATCTGCTGATCACCGCCAATCTGGTGCGTGAGAGCGGCGCTTCACTGATTACCCTGTGCCCGAGCCAGACGCCGTTGGCCGAATTGTCGACGGTCAATCTGGCGATCGATGTGCATGAGGATACGGAAATCTATACGCCGCTGACTTCGCGCATTGCGCACCTGGTGGTGATTGATGTGCTGGCGATGGGCGTGGCCATGGCGCGCGGGCCGAGCCTGGTCAACCACCTCAAGAGCGTGAAGCGCAGTTTGCGCAGCTTGCGCTTGTCGCCCAAGGCCGCCAAAGCCCTGGATGACTGAAGCCATCTAAGGTCGTTCCGACCTTAATCGCGAGCAGGCTCGCTCCCACAGGGGATCTCCGGGGTACACAAATTCTGTGTCATACCGATATCAAATGTGGGAGCGAGCCTGCTCGCGAAGGCGTCCTCAAAAACACCACAACCCTGCGCAAGTTTCATCGCACTGTCATCCCCGCGCAGCCAAACCGTCATCCCCGCCGCCTATCGTGAAACTCCCGTCATCGCCTTGGGAGAATCGAAATGGCTCAGCCCTACGAAGAACGCAACAGCGCCGCGAAAACCCGTCGTCAGCAGGAAGACCAGCGCCGCATGGAATTTCGCCGCGCCATCGAAGATCGCTTCGAACTCCGTCAGCTTCAAGCCGAAATCGGCGACTTTCCCGAGATCACTCACTGGCAGGCGGCACCCGCAGCTTCCCGTCGAAGCGCTCAACCAGCGCGCTGATCTGCACGCGCTCGCTACGGATAAACGCCAGGAAGGCGTGCGCCACCGGTGACAAGCGTTTGGCTTTCGCTTGAACCAGGCACCAGCTACGGAAAAGCGGCAATTCCTCGACCGGCAACTCGACGAGGCCGCCGGTCGCCAGCTCCAGGTTCAGGGCGTGGCGCGTCAACAGCGCCAGGCCCAGACCCGCTTGCACACATTCTCGTTGCGCTTCGGCCGACGCTACTTCCTGGGTCTGGGTGAAGTGCACGCGTTTCTCTTTGAAATATTCCTCGCACGCCAACCGCGTCCCTGAACCGGGTTCGCGAATCAGCAGCGTGTAAGGCTCAAGATCTTGCAGACGCAGTGGCCCCATGTGCGCCAGCGGGTGATCCGGGCGCGCCACGGCAACAATCGGATTGTTCAGGAACGGCAGAAATTCCAGGCCCATGTCCTGCGGCACCATCGACATGATCACCAGATCGTCGCGGTTGTCCGAAAGCCGGCGAATCACTTGGCCACGGTTGACCACGGTCAGTTGCAGATTCACTTCCGGATGCTGTCGCTTGAATGCGGCGAACAGGTGCGGCACGAAATACTTGGCGCTGGATTCCACCGCCAGTTTCAGCTGACCTTGCAGCGATCCCTGCATGTCCGACAGCTGCATATCGAGGTTTTCCAGGCGTCCGAAAATGTCTCGACTGGCACGCTGAAGTGCTTCAGCGGCTTCGGTCATGTAGAGTTTTTTGCCGACATAATCGAATAATGGCTGGCCGATCAGCTCTTCGAGCTGACGAATCTGCAGGCTGACGGCCGGTTGCGTGAGAGACATTTCCTCGGCTGCGCGGCTGTAAGAGCGTAAATCACACACTTCGTTGAAGATCTGCAGCTGGCGTAATGTCATACGCATCAAGGACTTACGCATTTTTTACAGACTCTGACGGCTGGCGGATGTTTCAACTATAAGTCTTTACTTATGCATGACCCAATTTTTATTCATTTTTGTTAATCCCTCATGAGCGCTAGTGTGGACCTGCGACTAAATTGAAACATTTGGTCACGCGTCGACCTGGGTCTAGCAGGTCGTGGTGCCACCGGCTCAAGGGAACCTCCAAGTGATAACAAAGATCCTGATCGCCAACCGTGGTGAGATTGCCGTACGAATCGTGCGAGCCTGCGCCGAAATGGGCATTCGCTCGGTTGCGATTTTTTCCGACGCCGACCGCCATGCCTTGCATGTGAAGCGTGCGGACGAGGCCCACAGCATCGGTGCCGAGCCACTGGCCGGTTACCTGAACCCGCGCAAGCTGGTGAACCTGGCGGTGGAAACCGGCTGCGATGCACTGCACCCCGGTTACGGTTTCCTCTCGGAAAACGCTGAACTGGCTGACATCTGCGCCGAGCGCGGGATCAAATTCATTGGCCCGTCGGCAGAAGTCATCCGCCGCATGGGCGACAAGACCGAAGCGCGCCGCAGCATGATCAAGGCCGGCGTACCGGTGACGCCGGGCACCGAAGGTAACGTCGCCGACATCGAAGAGGCCTTGGCCGAGGGCGACCGCATCGGTTACCCGGTGATGCTCAAGGCCACCTCCGGCGGTGGCGGTCGCGGTATCCGTCGCTGCAACAGCCGCGAAGAACTCGAACAGAATTTCCCTCGGGTGATCTCCGAAGCGACCAAGGCCTTCGGTTCTGCCGAAGTGTTCCTGGAAAAATGCATCGTCAATCCCAAGCACATCGAAGCGCAGATTCTCGGCGACAGCTTCGGCAACGTCGTGCACCTGTTCGAGCGTGATTGCTCGATCCAGCGTCGCAACCAGAAACTCATCGAAATCGCCCCGAGCCCGCAACTGACTCCGGAACAGCGCGCCTATATCGGCGACCTGTCGGTGCGTGCGGCCAAGGCTGTAGGTTACGAGAACGCCGGTACCGTGGAGTTCCTGCTCGCCGAGGGCGAGGTGTACTTCATGGAGATGAACACCCGGGTGCAGGTGGAACACACCATCACCGAAGAAATCACCGGGATCGACATCGTCCGCGAACAGATTCGCATCGCTTCCGGCCTGCCGTTGTCGGTGAAGCAGGAAGACATCCAGCACCGTGGTTTCGCGTTGCAGTTCCGCATCAACGCCGAAGACCCGAAGAACAACTTCCTGCCGAGCTTCGGCAAGATCACCCGTTACTACGCCCCCGGCGGCCCAGGCGTGCGCACCGACACGGCGATCTACACCGGCTACACCATTCCGCCGTTCTACGACTCGATGTGCCTGAAACTGGTGGTCTGGGCACTGACCTGGGAAGAGGCCATGGACCGAGGCCTGCGCGCCCTCGACGACATGCGTCTGCAGGGGGTGAAGACCACCGCCGCGTATTACCAGGAAATCCTGCGCAACCCGGAATTCCGTAGCGGCCAGTTCAATACCAGCTTCGTTGAAAGCCACCCGGAACTGACCAACTACTCGATCAAGCGCAAACCCGAAGAGCTGGCCCTGGCCATCGCCGCCGCCATCGCCGCCCACGCAGGCCTATGAATGAAACAGCTGCGAGCTTTTAGCTGCAAGCGGCAAGTAAAAGCAGATTGGCTTTTTCTTGCAGCTCGTAGCTTGAAGCTTGCCGCTATGAGGAGATACCAATGACTAAGAAGATCTTCGTTACCGACACCATCCTGCGCGACGCTCACCAATCGCTGCTCGCCACCCGCATGCGCACCGAAGACATGCTGCCGATCTGCGACAAGCTCGACAAAGTCGGCTACTGGTCGCTGGAGTGCTGGGGCGGCGCGACGTTCGACGCCTGCGTACGCTTCCTGAAAGAAGACCCGTGGGAGCGTCTGCGCCAACTGCGCGCGGCGCTGCCTAACACCCGTCTGCAAATGCTCCTGCGCGGGCAGAACCTGTTGGGCTACCGTCACTACAGCGACGACGTGGTCAAAGCCTTCGTCGCCAAAGCTGCGGTGAATGGCATCGACGTATTCCGCATCTTCGACGCGATGAACGACGTGCGTAACTTGCGCGTGGCCATCGAAGCGGTGAAAGCGGCCGGCAAACATGCCCAGGGCACCATCGCTTACACCACCAGCCCGGTGCACACCATCGATGCGTTCGTGGCGCAAGCCAAGCAAATGGAAGCCATGGGGTGCGACTCGGTGGCGATCAAGGACATGGCCGGTCTGCTGACCCCGTACGCCACCGGTGAACTGGTTCGCGCACTGAAAGCCGAGCAATCGCTGCCGGTGTTTATCCACTCGCACGACACGGCGGGTCTGGCGACCATGTGCCAGCTCAAGGCTATCGAAAACGGCGCCGACCACATCGACACCGCGATCTCCAGCTTCGCTTCGGGCACCAGCCATCCAGGCACCGAGTCGATGGTTGCGGCACTCAAGGGCACCGAGTTCGACACCGGCCTGAACCTCGAGCTGCTGCAAGAGATCGGCCTGTACTTCTACGCCGTGCGCAAGAAGTACCACCAGTTCGAAAGCGAATTCACTGCCGTCGACACCCGTGTGCAGGTCAACCAGGTGCCGGGCGGGATGATCTCCAACCTCGCCAACCAGTTGAAAGAGCAGGGCGCGCTGAACCGCATGGCCGAAGTGCTCGCGGAAATCCCGCGCGTGCGTGAAGACCTCGGCTTCCCGCCGCTGGTGACCCCGACTTCGCAGATCGTCGGCACTCAGGCGTTCTTCAACGTGCTGGCCGGCGAGCGCTACAAGACCATCACCAACGAAGTGAAGCTCTACCTGCAAGGCGGCTACGGCAAGGCGCCGGGCGTGGTCAACGAGAAACTGCGTCGTCAGGCGATCGGCAGTGAGGAAGTTATCGATGTACGTCCGGCCGACCTGCTCAAGCCGGAAATGACCAAGCTGCGTGCCGACATTGGCGCACTGGCCAAGTCCGAAGAAGACGTACTGACCTTCGCCATGTTCCCGGACATCGGTCGCAAGTTCCTCGAAGAGCGTGCCGCCGGCACCCTGACCCCTGAAGTGCTGCTGCCGATTCCTGAAGCTGGCGGAGTGACAAAAGCGGGTGGCGAAGGCGTACCGACCGAGTTCGTCATCGATGTGCACGGTGAAACCTACCGCGTCGACATCACCGGTGTCGGCGTCAAGGCTGAAGGCAAGCGTCATTTCTACCTGTCCATCGACGGCATGCCGGAAGAAGTGGTGTTCGAGCCGCTCAATGAATTCGTCAGCGGTGGCAGCAGCAAACGCAAGCAGGCGTCGGCACCGGGCCACGTCAGCACCACCATGCCGGGCAACATCGTCGATGTGCTGGTCAAGGAGGGCGACACCGTCAAGGCCGGCCAGGCTGTGTTGATCACCGAAGCAATGAAGATGGAAACCGAAGTCCAGGCAGCGATTGCCGGCAAGGTCACCGCGATTCATGTGGCCAAGGGTGATCGGGTCAACCCGGGCGAAATTCTGATCGAGATCGAAGGCTGAGATAACGGCCGCGATCCAACGCTTTAAACCTCGGGGGGGCATGTGCTCCCCTTTTTTTTCATGCGGAATTTGTCTGCATCACATGAGGCCAGTGCGGGAGCGAGCCTGCTCGCGAAGAGGAGTGTCAGTCGATATTTATTCAACTGACAGAGCGCATTCGCGAGCAGGCTCCCACAGTGATGATGTTCAATCCGTCAGAACGCCATGCGCCATTGGCCCATCACGCCGTGGGTGCGGCTGTCAGTGGCCATCTCACCAGTGAGACCAACACCGACCGTGTGATTGGCAGACAGCCCGAGATCAATGCCTGCATCCAAGGCCAGGCTGTTGCGATCCAGCGCGGCACCGGCAACCTCAAACCGCTTGCCACCCTTGACCAGTTGCTGGCGGGTGTCGCTTTCGATCTCGCCAAAGGTGTGTTTCCAGCCGGCACTGAAGCGCGGCGTCAACGTCATGCCGTTATCCAGCCGATTGATTTTTGCCGTGCGCAGGCCGAAGGTGCTGCTGAGGTTGTCGCGGGTTTGCCCAAAGACTTTCAGCGCCGCATCCCCACCTTTTTCGCTGTAGCTGTCGCGCTGGTAGCGCTGATAACCGACGCTGGCGAACGGTTCGAGCGTCGCGTTGTGCCGGCCAACATTGACCGCCAGTTCGGCAAAGGCTTGCTGAGTATTGGCGTCGTAATTGCCCTTGAGGCGATCATTGAATCCGTTGAAGGCCACACGACGTTTGCTGTCGCCGTCATGACTGGCATAGGTCGCCCCGAGACGCAGTGAAAATGGTCCGTCCTGACGCACGGCATAGGCACCGAGGTGCCAGCTGTCGAGGTCGCCCTCATATTGCCGAGCGTCGAGTCGGGTTTGCGATTTACCACCGACCAGGCCGATATGCCATTGCTCATCGAGCCGCCAGTCGGCGCCCATGACCAGACCTTGGGTGGCGTGTTTCAGGGTACTGTCGAAGTCGCGGTCGACCTTGCCGCCATGGCCGAGCGCCTGAATCCACACCCGCCCGGAATCCGCGCCGCCAGCGGCCTGACGCGGCGAGTTGCCGGAACCGTAGGCAGAGCCGTAACGGCTATTTAGTTGTTGCATGGCCGAGAGCATGCTCGCACTGACGGGGGTGATGCTGCTCAGGGTGGCTTTGGCGAGGTTGGCGTTACTGCCGGCGGCGAGTTGTTCGAGGGCGATGGGGGCGGTGGTTTTGTCGCTGGTCAGCAGTGCGGCGACTGCTGCGTTTGCAGGTTTTATTGGCGTAGATGCGGGCTGTTCGGCGGACTCGTTAACTTGCGCAGTAAGAGGTTCGTCCGGCATTGGCGATGGGACGGACGCTGCGTTGGGAGTTGGCGCTGAAGTCGGAACAGGAACAGGAACAGGAACAGGAACAGAAATTGGTGCTGGAGTGGGTGCAGATGCCGTCAATGGCGTTGGCGTTGGCGTTGGCGTTGGCGTCGCGGATGGCGCAGGCGCTGTTGGATCGATAATGCTTTCGGCAACAACACGACCGTTGTCTGTCGTGGCAGCGCCCGAAAGCGGCTCACCGTTACGGGCGTAAGTCAGCCCGACGGACTTTTTGTTGTATTGCGGAGTGGCTGTCATGAAGGCGAGGTCGTTCACAATTGCGCCGAATTTACCTTCTACGCTGCCAGCTTCGATGATTTTGTACTGGCGACTTGATGGGTACTCCCCCGGAGTAGCGACAATTCTCAGGGTGGCATCGTCAAGCTTGGCTGCACCATCGACCTTGATCGTCTGACTGCCGACGGGACTGACTTCATAAGCCAGTTCGGCGTTTGGGGAAAAGCTCAGGTTGCCTTTCACCCTCGGACTGCCGTGCAACTCATTGACCGTGAGCAGGCCATTCACGTGCAGATTTCCTACCGTACCCTTGCCCGCAAAACTGCCGCCTTTCTCTACTTGTACGTTGCCCTTGATACTTCCCTTGTTGAAAAGCTTGCCAGCGCTAATCGCGCCTCCCTCTATGGCGCCCAGGTTTGTCAGCGTACCGCTGGACTCTACCAACACACCTTCCTTGAAGTCTCCCTTGCTGCTGAGCGTCCAGTCTCCCTGGACGAGATGCAATCCATTGAGATTACGGGTGTCTTTTAGCGTGCCGCCGTTAGAGGCATTCACTACCAATACGTTTTTCCCCTCGCCGCCATCTAACCGCCCGCTGACGGTGGCGCCGTCATTGAGAACGATCAAATCGTTGAGTGCTGCACCTTGGAAAATACTTTCGGGTGTATTGAGCACGATGGGCACAGTGTTTTTATCGCCAATAAAACGCTGAATCCTTTCGAGAGCCTCGTTATATGACCTGATTTCTGGCAGCTCCGGCACGTTTATGTCGGGGAGTGACTTGACTACGTCAGGCTGCTGCTGAGCGTTGGCAAGCTGTAAACCGCCAAGTGCCAGCGCAACGGCTAGAGCCAAGTGTTTTGGTGCGAATTTGTGTTGAGCAGACATTCAGTTGGATCTCTTTTAATAAGAGACCCAACTCTATTGATGCCCCGAAAAATCCGATGTCGGCTGCTTCCCGCAGGCTTGCAGGCGACATCGCATCGTTTTGTAGAAAATGACCCTCAGATCCGCAACCAAGCCTTTTACTCGGCTGTCGCGGTCCTTTTTCCTACAACCAATCAAGACCCCGCCGGCTGTTCAACCCTCAAAAACTCATCTGCCACTGCCCGATCAAACCGTGATTGCGGCTGTTGCTGCCGATCTCACCGCTGTATCCCACACCCAAGGTATGCCGCGCAGAAATCCCCACATCCAGCCCGGCCTCCAGCACCAGGCTGTCACGATCCAGCGAGCTGCCATCGACACTGAACGCCGTGCCGCCAGTCACAAACGCCTGACGCGTCGAGTTGCTGACATCGCCGTAGGTGTGTTTCCAGCCAGCGGCCATGCGCGGCGTTACGCTCATGCCATTGTCGAGGCTGCTCAGGTGCGCCAGGCGCAGGCCGAAGGTACTGCTGAAGTTGTCCTGGGTCTGGCTGTCGACTTGCAGCGCGGCGGCGCCACCTTTTTCCTGATAGCTGTCGCGGTGGTAACGCTGATAACCGAGGCTGGCGAACGGTTCGGCGCTGAGGCGGCCGCTGCCCATGGCATAGCCGAGTTCGGCGAAGGCTTGCTGGCTATCGGCGTCGTAGTCGCCTTTCGGGCGGTCGCTGAAACCATTGAAGGCGATGGTGCGTTTGCTTTCGCCCTGATGGCCGCTGTACGCCGCGCCGAGACGCAGCGAGATCGGGCCGTTTTGATGTAGCGCGTAGACGCCTGCGTGCCAGCTCTCAACGTTGCCGTCGACGCCGGTCGCGTCCAGATCGGTTTTCGAATAACCGCCCAGTACGCCCAGGCGCCATGCCGGATTCAGTGACCAGTCGGCGCCCAGCACGTTGCCCTTGGTGCGTTGCTCCAGACCACTGCTGCCGTGCTCGCCATCGAGTTTGCCGTAGCCGCCGATGCCTTGCAGCCAGAGGCGGCCGCGAGCGTTCGGGTCATTCAGGTTGCGCGCCTCGGACGGCACGCCATTGGCTGCCAGCACGGGTGTGTCGCGTTGGTCGAGACCGACCAGCAGTCCCGGGCTGCCGCCCATTTGCTGCATCGCCGAGAGCATGCTGCTGCCGACCTGACTGCTGGCGCCGAGGGTGGCGCTGGTCAGGTTGGCGTTGCTGGCACCGGCCAGTTGCTCGATCGCCGCGCCAGCGCTGCTTTGGCTGGTATTGAGCAAGGCGTTGTACAGCGCACTGTTTTTGCCGATTGAGGCGAGGCTGTTGGCGGCGTTTGTGCCGTTGCCGGTCGTGGCGAACTCATTGAAAGCCACGTCGTTGCGAGTGTAGGTCAGGTCAACTTGGGTAGGCGTGTAGGCGAGGGTCGGCGTCAGGAATGCGTAGTCGCTGCTGACTTTGCCGAAAGTGCCGTTGACCTGCGCCGCTTGCAGCACGGTGTAGTGGCTCTGCCATGGATACGTGCCGCTGCCGGGATTCACTGCGAGCGTTGCGCCGTTGAGATTGGCGATGCCGCCGACCTGTACCGGCGCGCTGCTGCCGTCGGCGTTGACGCCGTAAGCGAGGGTGGCTGTGCTGCCCATGTTCAAATCGCGAACGATGGTTGCGCGACCGAGGCTGGTATCGGTGCGCAATGTGCCGTTGACAGTGAGGCTGCCCACCGAACCGCCACCGGCATACACACCGCCGGCATCCACGGTCAGGTTGCCGGCGATGCTGCCTTGGTTGACCAGTGTGGCACCGTCGCGCACCGCGCCACCGTCACTGAAGTCGCCGCTGCCGGTGAGCGTCCACGCACCTTGTTCGACCTCCAGCCATTCGAAGTTGCGACTGGCGCCGAAGCTGCCACCGGCCGCGTCATCCATCACCACCCGGTCATAACCGCTGCCGCCATCCACAACGCCGACAAAGCGACTGCCGTTGCGCAAGGTCAGGCTGTCGTTACCGCCGCCCAGATCCAGCGCCAGGCCATTGCTGCCACTGATCGTGCCGCCGTTGATGACGTTGTCGGCGAACTCGCCGACGAGCTTTACGCCGAAACCGTTGAGGCCTTGAATGGTGCCGAAGTTTTCCAGAGTGGTCGCCGCCAGCCCCGAGCCGCCGCTGCCATCGTCGACCAGAATGGCGCTATCGGCGCCGCTGATCAAAGCGTTGCTGGCGTTGAGAATGTAACCGCCACCCAGCGCGATACCTTCGCTGCCATTGGCGAAACCGCCCTTGTCGACACCGCCGGCACCGACGCCTTGAATGGTCCCGTAGTTTTCGATGTGGGCGATCTTGTCGATGTCCACGCCGTCGCCGTCACCGTTCGCTTGCAAGCCTGAGTAAGCGCCAGTGATGGTGCCGTGGTTAATCACCGTGCCATCGCCGTCGGAACCGAAGCCGGAACCATTGCGGCCAGTGATCTGCCCGTAGTTGATCAGCGTCGCGCCAAGATCGGTGGTGATGCCATGGCGGCCACCGGAAATCACCCCGTAGTTGGTCACGCTGACACCGCTCGCGGAATCGATATCGATGCCGTCTAATTTCTCGTCGGCATTGTGCGAATCGCCGGTGGAAATCTCGCCGTAGTTGGTAATGGTCGCGTTGGCGCCGGTCTTCATGCCGTCGCTGGCGTCGCCGCGAATCAGCCCGCTGGCGCGGTTGATGATGGTGGTCTTCACGCCGTCACTGCGCATCGCGTCCAGATCCAGACCCTGGCCGGTGGTGGAGCGAATCACGCCGCTGTTGTCGATCACCAAACTGCCGCTGACGAAATTGCTGTCGATGCGCAAGGCGTCGTTGGCGCCGAGAATCTGCCCACCGCTGCGGTTGTAGATTGTGTAGTTGCGCGCCTGGGTCAGGTTGCCACTGCTGTCGATGGCCCGTCCGCCTGTTGAAATGATTTTCCCGGCGTTATCGACCACCACACCCGCACCACTGGTCTTGTCTTTCAGGCTCACGGCCTTGCCGCTGTTGGTGATGCTGCCCGGCGCGGAAATCGTCAACGTATCGTTGCCACCCAGCGTTTGCGCTGCCGTGGTGGCGGTGTCGATCTGCACGGTTTTGCCGTGGGCTGCCGTGGCGGCGATCAACAGGGCGATGGCGAGAGACAGACGCTGGGGCGGGAACGGCATGGTCGGACAGCCTTTTTGTTATAAGCGGGCCGTCCTGTATAGCGAAGGGTTTTTACAGAATGATGTCGTTGGTTGATCTGCATTGTTTTGCATTCAGATTTCGCTTGTCAGGGGTAAATCTGCATTTTGTTGCAGATTTTGGCGTTCTATCAGGCTTTGAATGCACTACATTGCATCCGGCATCAATGAAGGCTCTGTTGAAATGTATTTAAAAGTACAGGAAATGAAAGCGTGGGATCTGCAATGAGCCTGACGGTACCTGAGCGCATGGCGCTCATCGAAAGCATCCAAGAAGCGCTGGCCGACGGGACATTGGAAATCAGCGAAGCCGTCCGCCGTTTACGAGTTGAGGTGACAGGGCTGCATCAAATCCAATTCGCTAAGATGTGCAAAATTTCGGTCCGCACGTTGATACACATAGAGCACGCTGAGGGTAATCAGACGTTGAGGTCGTTGGACTCAATATTCCGATTGTTTGGCCTGAAAATGGGCGTTGTGCGGGTACGCCGAGAGCCCCATTAAAACCCGACGCAGCCCGCAAGGTGCTGATCACCCTAGCTCCGCCGCACGTATGCCTTGCCGTAATGCCGCTCCATGCGCGCCTGAATCAACTCGAGGCCAATCGACATCAGCCAGTAAATGATCGCCGCCGTCGTCAGCATTTCGATGTAGCGGTAGCTTGAGCGCCCGTATGACTGGGCGAGAAACATCACTTCCCAGACGCCCATCACCGAAATCAGTGACGAGTCCTTGAGCATCGAAATGAACTGGTTGGTCGTGGGCGGGATGATTGTGCGCATGGCTTGCGGCAGGGTGATGCGCCAGAAAATCACTGTCTCGCGCATACCCAGTGCCAGCGAAGCTTCGCGTTGGCCGTGGTCGACCCCGAGGATGCCGGCGCGAAAGATCTCGCTGAGATAGGCGCCGTAGTTCAACGACAGGGCAATGATGCCCGCGACGATGGCGCCAGGCACGATGCCCAGTTGCGGCAAGCCGAGGTAGATCAGCAGGATCTGGATGAGCAGTGGCGTGCCGCGAAAGAACGAGGTGTAAAAACTGGCGATGCCGAACGCCACGGCGCTTTTCGACAGGCGTGCCAATGCCGTGATGAAGCCCAGCAGGGACGAAGCGACAATCGAGCACACGCAGAGGAACAGCGTCAGCGCTGCACCCTGCAAGAAGCCGTTGGGCGCCAGGTGCAGGCCGACCAGATTGGGCAGCTTGTCGAGGATGATCGAGAACTTCAGGTCGAAGCTCAGGAAGAACCCGGCGAACAGGCAGAACAGCGTTGCCCAGGTCAGGTACAGCCGCGTTCGAAAACCGAACAGGCGTTGCAGGCGTGTTTCAGCCACCGGTTGCGGTGGCTGGGGAGGCGTCGGGAAAGAAGTCATTGGCTGATATCAGCGCCGATCCATTTTTGCGACAGCTTGCTCAGGGTGCCGTCCTGTTTCAGTTGCGCGAACACCTCGCGCACTTTGGCGTCCCATTGCGCGTCGCCCTTTTCGATGGCCACCGAGTTCGGCTCCGAATACAGCGGCGCGCCGGCCAGTTTGAAGCGTTTGTCCTGGTTCAGACGTGGTTGCGCGGTGACGAGGTTGGTGAGGATTGCATCCAGGCGTACGCCGGCGCCCAGGCCCAAGTCCTGGAAGGCGACGTTGTCGGTATCGTATGGCGCGATCTGCACATCGTCGAACGGGTACTGCAACTGCGTGTCTTCGGCGCCTTCGATGACCAGGTTCTTGTTCAGATAACTTTCGTAACTGGACGCGCTGGTGAGGCCGACTTTTTTGCCACTCAGATCCTTGGCAGCGTGAATCCGATCATCCTTGGCGTTGACCACGATCACCGCTGGAGAAGCGTAGTACTTGACCGGGAAATCGAACACTTCGGCGCGGGCCTTGCTCGGCGTCATCGAGCAGATGCAGATATCGTAGCGCCCGCTCCAGCGGCCGGCGGCAATGACGTCCCAGGACGGCGTTTCCAGGCGTAGCTTGACGCCCAACTTGTCAGCTACGGCTTTGGCGACGTCCACGTCGAAGCCATCGAGCTGGTTCTGGTCATTGAGAAACGAGAACGGTGGATAGCTTTCCATCAGCACGCCGACCAGTTCTTTTTTCTGCTCGATACGATCCAGCGTGGCGCCAGCAAAGGCGTGAGTGGAAGCGGCCAGAATCGTCAGGCCCAGGGCCAGTAGCGGTTTAAATTTCACAGTCGATCCCTGGGTAAAAAAGAGGTTGTTTTTAACGGAATGGTGCGTATTAAATAGTTATAAGAACGACTCTGATAGTGAGTTATTTTCATAAGCATATGAGTGAAAAGCATATGGGCGCAGGCAGCACGATTATTCTCGATGGCGGCATGGGCCGTGAGTTGCAGCGCGCCGGGGCGCCATTTCGTCAGCCGGAGTGGTCGGCGCTGGCGTTGAGCGAGGCGCCGCAAGCGGTTGAGGGGGTGCATGCCGCTTATATCGCCAGTGGCGCCAATGTGATTACCACCAATAGTTACGCCGTGGTGCCGTTCCATATTGGCGAAGAACGTTTCGCCGCCGAAGGGCAGGCGCTGGCCGCGTTGGCCGGTGAGCTGGCGCGGCGTGCGGTGCAGGCCTCGGGAAAATCCGTGCGGGTGGCCGGCTCATTGCCGCCGCTGTTTGGCTCCTATCGTCCGGATCTGTTCGAGGCCGCACGAGTAACCGAGTTGCTGACGCCCTTGGTCAATGGCCTGACACCGCACGTTGATCTGTGGCTGGCGGAAACCCAGAGTTCGATCATCGAGGCGCGCGCCATTCACGCCGGGTTGCCGAAGGATGGCAAACCGTTCTGGTTGTCGTTCACCTTGAAGGACGAAGACACCGATGAAGTGCCGCGCCTGCGCTCTGGAGAGCCTGTCGCCGAAGCCGCTGCGGTGGCGGCTGACTTGGGTGTCGAGACGTTGTTGTTCAATTGCAGTCAGCCAGAAGTGATCGGTGCCGCGATTGATGCCGCGCGTGAAACCTTCGAGCGTCTGGGCGTGAAGATAAACATTGGTGCTTACGCCAATGCGTTTCCGCCGCAGCCCAAAGAGGCTACGGCCAATGACGGACTCGATCCGCTACGCGAGGATCTGGATCCGCCGGGTTACCTGCATTGGGCGATTGACTGGCAGCAGCGCGGTGCGAGCCATCTGGGTGGTTGCTGCGGGATCGGGCCGGAGCACATTGCGGTGCTTGCGCAAAAGCTGGGCTGAAAACAGATCAAAAGATCGCAGCCTGCGGCATCTCCTACAGGGTGAACGTCAATCCCGTGTAGGAGCTGCCGCAGGCTGCGATCTTTTGCTTTTCAGGTAATCACGATCGGCATTCAACCAAGCCTTTGACCTGTCCGTCGGGCGTCTGATTTTCATCCGACAGCCACCGCTCGAAACCTGCCGCAATCGTCGGCCACTCGCTATCCAGAATCGAGTACCACGCGGTGTCGCGGTTCTGCCCCTTGACCACCATATGCTGGCGGAACACGCCTTCGAAGCTGAAGCCCAGACGTTCTGCGGCGTATTTGGAGCGGGCGTTGCCGTTGTTGCATTTCCATTCGAGGCGGCGGTAGCCGAGGTCGAAGGAGTGTTTGGCCAGCAGGTACACCGCTTCGGTGCTTCTCGGCGAGCGCTGCATTGGCGCGCCGAAGGTGACGTGGCCGATTTCGATACGGCCTTGGGCCGGGACGATCGACATCAGGCTAAGGATGCCTTGTACCTGACCGCTGGCGCGATCAACGACGCTGAAGAAATACGGGTCGCTGGCGGCCGCGTGGTTGTTCAGCCAAGCGTCGAAAACGCTGCGTTCCGGGAACGGGCCGTAGGGCAAATAATCCCAGAGTTTCGGATCGGCACCGGGGCCTTCGAGTGCGGCGAACAGCTGGTCACCGTGGCGCGCCGGGTCGAGTCTTTCCAGGCGGATGAAACGGCCTTCGAGCAGTGTGGCGCTAGGGGCAGGGACGCCTTTCCAGTCAGCGAGTGATGCGGTCATGCGTGCGTCTCCTTAAATGGCTTTGCGAAACTGGATGAAGCCCGGGCGTTCAGCGATGCGCTCGTAGAGCTGGATCGCGGTGGCGTTGGTTTCGCGGGTCAGCCAGTGCACTTTGCAGCAGCCGTCAGTCTTGGCTGTGGCGTAAACGTGTTCGATCAACAGACGGCCGACGCCAGTGCCGCGAGTTTCTGGCGCAACCAGCAAATCTTGCAGGTAGCAGGAGTTTTCAATGCTCCAGTTCGAGCGATGGTAGATGTAATGCACCATGCCCACGGCCTTACCGTCGGCCCACGCCAATGCCGCGTGGGTTGGCTCGCTCGGGTCGAGAAAACGCTGCCAAGTGCTGTGCGTCACAGCGTCCGGCAGTTCGGTGTTGTAGAACCGCAGGTAGGCCTGCCACAGCGGCAGCCAGGCGGCGTGGTCGTCGGCGCTGACCTGTCGAATGTCGATCTGACTCATGGGAATTTCCTTAGCGCATCAATCGGGCGAGGGTTTGATCATTGATTTCCGGGCTGGCCGCCAGGCCTTCGCGCACGCCGGCAATGTCTTCGGCACTGCGGTTCTGGCTGAGCTTGCGTTTGCCTTCGAGGCGGTCGATGGGAATGGCGAAACCGACAATCGCTTTGAGCATGCCGTCGATGTAATCGGCAGGCGCATCGGCGACGGACCACGGTTGTGCGCGGCCGGCTTCATGACGGTCGGTGAGGGTGCTGACGATGTCGAGCAAACGCCCACCATCGCTGAAGGTTTCGGCGTGGCCATAGGCGTGCACGGCGATGTAGTTCCAGGTCGGCACGACTTTGCCGTGCTCGGCCTTGCTCGGATAAAAGCCCGGGCTGACGTAGGCGTCGGCGCCAGCGAAGATCAGCATGGCCTCGGCGCCGTCGCGCAAGTCTTTCCATTGCGGGTTGGCGCGGGCCAGGTGCCCGTAGAGCGTGCCGTACTCGCCTTGTTCGCAATGCAGCAGCACCGGCACATGGCTGGCTTGCAGGCCGTTTTCGCCGTGAGTCACCAGAATGGCGAGGCGGGTGGCGAGAATCAGTTCGTGCAGTTGGGACAGGTCTTCGATGGCAAAGGCGCGTGGCGTGTACATGGACAGATTTTCCTTGGCGAATGCCTGCATCGTAGGCAGGCTATTGGTCTGTTGTAAGAGCCATTGATGACCAATTTCATAGGTCCATTGTCATGTCCGATTTGCCAACGATGTCCATGCCATTCAACCCCGCCGGTATCGAGCTGGATCGCCGCCAGGGGTTGAGTCGTCAGCTCTATCAGGCATTGCGCCTGCGGGTACTGGATGGACGGCTGGCGAGCGGCACGCGGTTGCCGGCCAGTCGCGATCTGGCGGCGGCGTTGGGGATTTCCCGCAACAGCGTGGTGCGCGCCTACGATCAACTGTATGCCGAAGGCTTTATCGAAGGGCGGGTAGGGGATGGCACCTACGTCGCACAATTGATGCCGGTAGCGAGCCCTGCGAAAAAACTATCCACAAAAGTATCCACAGGGTTTTCAACAGGCTTACCCACAGCCTTATCCACAAATTGGCTGGATTTACCTGTGATTCCATCCAGTAAAGTTATCCACAACGATAGTTTTTCGCGCATCGAAAAGAACCATTTGGCCCGGCCACCGAGTGGTCCGCCACGAGCATTTCGGGTCGGTGTACCGGCGTTTGATCTGTTCCCGTTTGAGGTGTGGGCCAAGCTGAATGCGGCTTTCTGGCGTAAACCGGATCTGGAGCAGCTGTGTTACGGCGACCCGTCCGGCGACGCGCGCCTGCGTGCAATGATCGCCGCCTATTTGCGCAGTTCGCGCGGCATGCAGTGCTCACCTGAGCAAATTGTGATCACCAGCGGCGCACAACAGGGCATTAGCCTTTGTGCACAGTTGCTGGTGGAGCCGGGCGATGCTGTGGCGATCGAGAATCCGGGCTACCGCGCGGCCGGTCATGCGTTCGCCGTGGCGGGCGCTCGTTTGCACGGCATTGCCGTGGACGAAGAGGGCATGGATTGCTCGGCGCTGTCGGCCACCGGGGATTGTCGGGTTGCGTATGTCACGCCCTCGCATCAATACCCGACCGGCGTGGTGATGAGCCTGGCGCGACGTCTTGAACTGCTCGCCTGGGCCGAGCGTTGCCAAGGCTGGATCGTCGAGGATGACTACGATGGCGAGTACCGCTACACCGGTGCACCACTGGCACCGTTGGCGGCACTCGATCGACAGGGACGCGTGCTGTATGTCGGCACTTTCGGCAAGGTCGCGTTCCCGGCATTGCGCCTCGGTTATCTGGTGCTGCCCCCCGCGTTGGTCGATGCGTTCTCGCAACGCCGGGCGGTGGATGTCCGGCATTCCGAGGTGAGTACCCAGGCCGTGATGGCCGAGTTCATGGCGGCCGGGCATTTTCAGCGGCATATCCGACGCATGCGTCGCGCCGCCCTGAGCCGTCGCAACACTTTGCTCGACGGTTGGCCGGCAGCCATTGCCGGTGTGGGCGATTTACCCGCCGTTTCCGCCGGGCTGCATCTGACCGTGGCCGTTGACAGCATCGAACGCGAGCAGCAGTTGATCGCGCAGGCTGCTCGTGTCGATGTTGAGATCAACGGCTTGAGCAGCTATTGGCTGCCCGATTCCACCACGCCTCTGGACCAGCGTGCCGGGCTGGTGCTGGGTTTTGCCGCTGTCCCTGAGCCGGCGATCAAAGCGGCGCTGACCCGCTTACATCTGGCTTGGCGGGCGTGAAGAAAACGCTTTCGGCGAGCTGGCTTGAAAGAATCTCGCTGCGATGAATTTCGATCACTTGCTGATTGTTCAAGCCGCGCAAGTCATATGCACCACCGAGGCGACGCTGTGCCACGGTTTTCATGTGTGCGGCACCGATGGGTGTCAGCGGGGCGTCTACACTTTGATAGTGAAAGTGCGCATAGCACAGGACCTTGTCGGTTTTCGCATCGCGTACTTCGTATTCGTCGAGAAAGTCGTTGGCGTGTTTTTTCAGCCTGCGTCGAGTAACGGTTTTGGTGATGTTTACTTCACGTTGGCTTTTCAGCCACTCAACCCCTGCGGCCGTGGGCGGTTGCTGTTTGATCATGTTGATGCGCAGGCTGGTGCCTTTTTCGTAAAGACGGGTCGCGGCATCATTGAGGGCGTGACCAAGGGTTTCCGTCCCGGGTGACGAGCCGGCAGTGAGATTGCTTGCCGTCAACGCTTCATCGATCGCCGCGTTGGCCTTGCGCAGGCGGGCAGCATGATTATGAAAGGCCTCTTCAATCTCGACCGGAATTCGTTGTGCGCGTTTGATGCGGGCCTCGGTACGCTGTTCGAACGCAGGCAGGCCATCGATCAACGCCTGCCCCTCCTCAATGCTGGTTTTAAGATTCGGCCTGGCCTTGGGTCTGGCAGGAGGCGATGGCGTCGTGCCGTGTTCGACCCACTCCCCCGGCGTCTTCTCATGAAACGTAGCGATTACCCCGGTCAGTTCGCTGCGCACTTCAACCAGGTCGGTGTCGTGGCCATCAATACTCTTTTTTCGTTCGCCGACCAGGGTGCCTTTGAATCGGGTCTTGATGATTTTTCGGCTGGAGGCCGAGGCCGAAGGCGGTCTCGATGGGCCGGGCTGGGGATCCAGCAAGTGTTTGTTACGCAGCAGATCCGCCAGTCGCACATCGGTTTGCGCCTTGAACTCGATCACTCGAGTGCGCACGTGCCCCAGTCGAGCCGACTGAATCTGCTCGGGAAACTCTACGGCGAAATCGGCAAAGCGTTGATCCACAGCGGCAAACTGTTCCGAGACATTGCTCAGGGCGTCGATTCTTTCGCGCAGATTGCTCAGGCTTTCGTCAGCGGTCAGGTTCAGTGAACTCTGAATATTCAGCGCAGCATCTTCAATAAGCGTTTCCAGTGTCTGTTGCGCATCGGCGCGGATTGCTGTTTCGCCGGGCTTGATGCAAATCTCTTGGCCAAGGCTGATCTGCAACAGCTTGAGATCATTCAAATCGTAGGCCGGCAGCGCTTTTCGATAAATGGCCAGGGTTTCCACGGCGTCCCTGCCAAGCAGTTCGAGCTCGCGGAATCGGCTATGCGCCGACTCGATCTTGTCGATGATGCCCTGGGTCTGATCAGTCATTTGTTCACAGGCCTGGATAAAGGCCTGCCGCTCGACGCGGGTGTCGTCCGCAATCATCGCCATCGTCGTCATTACATTGGTTTGATAGTCGGTGGAATGCTGGCTGAGCCACTCCTGGCCAAGAAACAATTGCATCTCCAACCGTTGGATCATCGTCGTGCGATAGTTGGGAATGTCCTGCGCGAGGTTCAATGCCTTGATCTTCTCGATGTTCGCGCCGTAGTCCTTGCTCTGCGCATCGAGGGTGTCCAGATACTGCTGGCGTGCCGCTGCCAGGGCTTGTGGTTGAGCCGAGAGCATTGCGCTGTGGGCTTGATCGAGTCGGTTCTGTTTGTCCTCCATCGTCAAGTCGAAAGCCTTGAGGTCGATGGTCAGTTTTTTCGCTTGCCTGTCGCTTTTGCTCTTGGCGTCCTTGCGGCGATTGCGCAGCCCGCCCCCGCGCAGGCGCAAGCGCAGGTCGACCACCCATAGACCGCCGGTGCTGCGGGTGAGTAAGGGGCCGGATATCAGCGATTGCATACGCGTGTCGATGATCTGCACATCTTCGTTGTCATTGATCGCGACCTCAAACCAGCGTTTGCCGACGGGGGCATACCATTTGTTCTGATGTGCATAGAGGTGTTGATGTCGACCGGTACTGGCGGCATCACCAAGCCCTTCTGGTTTCTCGACGTTGAAACGGTCGAGCAGGGATTTCAGCGCCAGGGGCGAGCGCAGTAGCGCGGCCATGGCGTTGACCGAGGATTCATGGGCGGCGGGCAGCTCGGTACGGGTGACGTCGGGCAAGCGCAACGGTTTGATCGGCGCCGGGCGTGAGGTTGTTGCCTGCGCCTCTTCCTCTGGTTCCACATAGGCTGATTCGGCGGGGGGCGCGTCGCCGACCGCGGCGCGATGAGCGAGCACCATGCCCAGCGCGAGGAAAATATCGGCCAGCGCCGTCCAGGCAAACTTGCCGGACTCTTGATTGGCGACGTCGCTGATCTCCTGCAAGTCGTCCATGATCTGCCAGATCCATGCCGCCGTGCCGACACTGCGGCCCAGAAACGGCAGTGCCGCATTGAAAAGCATCCAGCCGCCGCTTTTCAGTGTGGCCCAACGCGCTTCCGCATTGGAGACAGACTGGCGGTCGGCTTGAGTGATGACAGCCTGAGCGTTGGTGGTGTGCAAGGTCGTCAAGATGTCACTTTCGATGACGGCAGTGCTCAGAGCAACGGGGCCGGACATATCGATTGAGGTGAGCGGGTTGACCAACAGTTGCGGGATCGTCCACACCGACGGCAATTTAGCGGTGAACACGAACTGGCTGTAATTGAATCGCACATCGTCCGGCAACCAGGCCAGTACCGACTCACGCAGGTGTCGTGAATGCCGGATCGAATACAGCAGGTTGGCGTGACTGGGGTACTGAATCAGTGCCATGTCGAACAGCGGCCGATAAAGCACGCAGGGGCCCTTGCTTGCGTCGCGCGGGCCGATGACGAACATGTTGGTCACGGTGTCGGCCGCTGAACTTGTGCGATGGGCTACGAACGCCAGTGGCCGGATGACGATCTCTTGCCCATCGACTTGACGCGCTTCGGCACGGTCGTCAAGGACGGCGACCACGTATCGGTAACCCTGCTCGTCGATACCTGCTGTTCCACGAATCTTGTTTTGCAGTGCTAGCAACGGTAGTTCGAGAGCCAACTGACCGGTGTAAAGCTTCTGCAAGGCAGCCGCTTGCACGGCATCGTCAATCAGCAGCTTCTTCAGGTGCGCGGGGTAGGTTTTGCCGATGTCGACGGTGCTCACCAGTCGCTCGACATAAGCCACGGTCATCCAGTCCGGCAGAGCACTGTCGCCCTTGTAGCGTACGGTTTTATTGCCCAGCGGCAGACCTGCCAGGTTTTGCAGGGCAAGCTCGGTCAGCGACAGGCTCCTGGTTTGAATCTGGCCCGGCAAGACGAATGTGCCCCAAACCTCAAGACTGGCGATGCTGATCTCGATGTCGTCGATTTTCACCTCGCCCGCGCTCGGGTGCTCCTTGAGAATCTGCCGCGTCAGGGCCTCACGAGTAAAGGTCTGCAGACTGACGACCTGTGCCTGAAACGACCGACCCTTGTGCGAATGCTGCAACACCGTCAGGTCCAACAGGTAACGACTGAAAGCGGCCTGATCGGCGGGCGCGGCGTTGTCCAGCCAGGCAGGCAGCATCGGGCGCAGACGGTCGACATGGGGCTTGATGCCTGGCGGTGGCCGCCGGGGGCGACCGGTGTGAGGGTAGGGCAGATTGAATGTCGGGCCTTCGAAGAAATTGATCTCGCCGAGCGCGTCGCCTTCCAGCGCGATCAGAGTGCAGGCCTGGTGGTCGAAGAAGTTGCCTTGCGGTTCCACCAGCCGCCACTTGAGCCCGCGGTCAGGGGTGCGTTGCCAGTACTTGCGCGGCAGTGCTTCACCGAGTTCATCCAGCGAATCGAAACTCTGGAAGCCATGGATCACTGAATACGTCAGGATCATCGTGCGCTGCCCGACGGTGCCGATCAGTACGGCGCTGTCCAGCAGGGTCAGGTGACTGCTGTCTTCGTCTGCGACCTGGCTCTGATCGAGGTCAATCAGGCAGGCGCGGGTCTTGTAGGGGTCTGCGGGCAAACGCTGGTGCTTGTCCGGGACCTTGAAAACAGCCTGAGCCATGGCCAGTTGATCGGTGTCCCAGCCAGTACGGGCGCTGACATTCCAGACGTTGCGCAGAGCGTCCGACATTTGCTGCCAGCGTGGCTGATGCGCAGCGGTGAATGCGCCCCAATAAGCAATATGTTGCTCTTTGAAGGCCACGAACATCAGGGGCGCGAGTTCGTTGAGCAGGCGGCCGACGGCGTCGATCTTTACCGGCAACTGGATCGCCAGTCTGCCGGGCTGCAGCGTCAGAAAGTGCTCTGCATCGAGGTAGGTCACGGTGGTTCCGTTCAGCGTGAGCCGTACCAGAGCATCGGTCAGCGATTCGATCTGCTCGCGGCCGGGGACGATGCGCCCGCCCTCGTAGAACCAGGACGGCGTCACCACCATGGCCTGTTGCGGATCAATGTTCAGCGTTGGATACAGCGTCTTGAGTGCCGGTTGCAGGGTTTTCGAGGCGACCTCGCGCAACGAGGGGCCGGTCATCAGTTGGGTCACTACATCAATGGTATTGGGGAGGGGAAAATCGGGCATGAGCCATTCCTGATCTGACGAGAGAGATTCATATCAGGGCAAGGTAGAGGTCGCGTCGTGGAGGTGTGCGGTACATAAATCTTGCGGGCAAAAAAAGACCCGCGAGCGCGGGTCCTCAGCTGTTTTCGGGTTACTGCGCGCTTTCGAAACCTTCAAGTACGTTCACTGCGTTGATTCCGATTTCTTCCACCGCGTAACCGCCCTCCATTACAAACAGTACGGGTTTGCCGAGGGCGGCAATGCGCCTGCCCATTGCCAGATAGTCCGGGCTGTCGAGTTTGAATTGCGAGATCGGATCGTCTTTGAACGTGTCGACCCCCAGCGAGACGACGATGATGTCGGCGCCGTAGCTGTCGATTTCATTGCAGGCCTGATCCAGTGCCGCGCTCCAGGCATCCCAGGCGGAACCGGCAGGCAGCGGATAGTTGAAGTTGAAGCCTTCACCGCCGCCTTCGCCACGTTCATCTTCGTACCCGAGGAAGAAGGGGAACTCGGCTTCCGGATGGCCGTGAATCGAGGTGAACAGCACGTCGCTGCGCTCGTAGAAAATCGACTGCGTGCCGTTGCCGTGGTGATAGTCGACATCGAGGATCGCGACCTTCTGGTGGCCCTGATCGAGGAAAGCCTGGGCCGCGATGGCCGCATTGTTGAGGTAGCAATACCCGCCCATCAAATCGCTGGCAGCGTGGTGTCCCGGCGGACGACACAGGGCGAAGGCACTGCGCGCACCCTGCTGGATCGCCGCTTGTGCGGTCAGGGCAACCTGCGCTGCGCTGTAGGCGGCTTGCCAGGTGCCGGCAGTGATCGGTGCGCCGCCATCGAAGCTGTAATAGCCGAGCTGGCCGTGCAGGCTGGTCGGTTTGATTGCACGTAGCGTGCGCGCCGGCCAGGTGTAGGGCAGCAGGTCGCCGTCGGTGTTGAATTCGGTCCAGCGCTCCCAGGCGCCTTTGAAGAAGTCGAGGTAGTCGCGGCTGTGGATACGGGCAATCGGTTCGAGGCCGAAATCCCTGGGCGCCTCGACCGGGCCGAGGTTCTGCTGCTGCACCCTTTGCAGCACATGGTCGGCGCGCGATGGCATCTCGAAGCAGGGCTTGAGCTGGCCATCGATCAATTCGCAACGGCCATGGTGCAGGTGATGATCGTCTGAGTAGATCGTCAGCATTTGTTGTTCTCCGCAGGGCTGATTCGGTTGTTGTCAGTGTTGCGGGACAAGACGAATCGGAAAACGGCAGGAAAGGCCAAAAGGGGATGGATGTGGCCAAAAACTCTGACCGAAATTCGCCCCTTATCGAGGGTTCGGGAAATAAACCGACAAATCTCCTGTGGGAGCGAGCCTGCTCGCGAAGAGGGCGTGTCAGGCACCATGGATGTGATTGATCTGGCGCTTTCGCGAGCAGGCTCGCTCCCACAGGTCAGCAGTCAATGCGGGCGGAACTGGCTGGGGGCAACGCCGCTCCAGCGTACAAAGGCATGGCGGAAGCTGGCGGTCTCGCTGAAGCCTAGGGTTTCGGCGATGCGGTAGATCGGCAGTTGATCCTCACACAACATCTGCTTGGCTCGCTCGAAGCGCAGTTCGTCGAGCAACTCCTGATAGCTGCTGCCCATGTCCTTGAGATGCCGGCGCAAGGTACGTGGCGAACACTTCATCTGTTGCGCCAGACCTTCCAGCCCCGGTGCGGCATTCAGTTGGGCACTGAGCAACTGACGAATCCGCCCCAGCCACGCTTGGCGCCCGGTGAACTCAAGATTCTGCTTGCGGCACCGTTCGGCCATGGCTTGATGGGTAATGCCATCGGCCAGCGGCAGCGGTTGATCGAGCCAGTGGCGATCGAAGGCAAAGGCGTTGTCCTTGGCGGTGAAGTGCAACGGTGAGCTGAAGTGTTCGGCATAGCTGTCGCGGTAGTCCGGCGCGGCGTGCTCGAACCGCGTCGCGCGCAAGGGCAACGGATGCCCGAGCAAATCATCGCAAATCACTTTCAGTGAAACCAGGCAAAACTCGGCATTGAACACCGCCATCGCCGGGCTCTCGCGATAATCGGCGGCGACGAACCAGACGCGCTCGCCATCGTCTTCCATGCTCAGCTCGAAAAGTGTTCCCAACAGCGCCGGATACCGGATGGCCAGACGTAAAGCGTCACCGAAGGTGGCACAGGTAAGCAGCGCGTAACCGAGGATGCCGTAGCAGGAAACGTGCATGCGCCGACCCAGTTCCAGGCCGATGTCATGCTTGAGCGCGACGGCATTGGCGCAAACCTGCATCTCCTGATTGGTGGTAATACGGGTGTCGGCGCGCTGCAAATCTGCCGCACTGATGCCGCTGCCGGCCAACAGCGCCTCGCTCGACAGGCCTTCGGCTTTGAAGGTGTTGAGGATCAGCGAGACAGCGTTGAGGGTGGTGAGGTGGGAGTGAAGCATGGGATCTTCCAGCCTTGAGATGGCTGGAACGCAGCAAGTTGTATGCCGCAGCAGCCCCTCACCCCAGCCCTCTCCCAAAGGGAGAGGGGGCCGATTGGGGGATATTGAAGAGATACGCCGACGTGAAAAAACTGTGCCGAATCCATAATCGACACTTTTTTTCAGGTCGGCGTATAGCGCAAGACACTAAGGTCAGTCCCCTCTCCCTCCGGGAGAGGGCTAGGGTGAGGGCCATTCCAGAGCCTTGCTCAGAGCAACTCACCACACAAGTCCAGTTCGATCAGCCGGCGGACATCACCTGTATCCAGCCCTGCCCCCAGCAACCCATGCAACTTGCCGAACGCTGCTTCGCGAGTCATGCCGCCGCCGGACAACACGCCAGCACCGCGCAAACGACTGCCAGCCTCGTAGACATCCAGCTCAACGCCTCCTTCATGACACTGCGTGACCGCAACCACGACCACGCCGTTATCCCGCGCACGGCCAAGGCTTGCCAGAAACTCAGGGTTGTCGCTCGGCCCTGTACCGCTGCCGTAGCACTCCAGCACCAGACCTTGAATGCCGCTGGCGAGAAGTCCGTCGAGCACCTCGGCACTGATGCCGGGGAACAGCGGCAGCACCGCCACCTTGACCAGTTGCTTCGGTTGGTTGTAGTTCAACGACGCTGGAATCGATGGGGCTTTGATACCGCCGCCCTGACGCTCCAGACGCTTGAACGGATGACGGCCAAAACTGCGCACTTTCGCGCAACGGGTCGGCGCCAGCAGTTCGCCGTGGAAATACAGATGGACGCCCGGTGCCAGACCCTGGCCGAGGGCAACCAGTGCGCCGCCAAGGTTTTCCCAGGCATCGCTGTCGGTAACGCCGGCCGGCAGCATTGAGCCGGTGAAGCACACGCGGGCGTGCAGGCCGAGCAACTGGAAACTCATCGCCGCCGCGCTATAGGCCAGGGTGTCGGTGCCGTGCAGGATCAGCACGCTGTCGCAGCCTTGCACATCCACGGCATCGACCACCGCTTCACGCAGTTGCTGCCAATAGGCCGGGGTCATATTGGCGCTGTCGATCAGCGGCGACATTTCACGGAAGCGCCACTGCGGCAAGACGAGTTCAGGCTGGCTGTGCAGGTAGTCACGCATCCGCGCTTCGAAACCGGACGCCGGGGCCAGGCCATTGGCACTGGCCTGCATACCTATGGTGCCACCGGTATAGAGCACCATGACGTGTTGGGCGGCGGGGTAGGAATTGGCAATCATCTGAGGTCTCCACAAGAGATGACATTGTAGGAGTGAGCCTGCTCGCGATAGCGGTCTTTCAGCCAACATAAATGTTGAATGATGAACCGCTATCGCGAGCAGGCTCACTCCTACAAGTTATTGCATCACAATAACTGACGGGCGCAGGGGATGCGCCCGTCATTCACCTGTCAGCGTTGCGCTGCAGGTACGCCTTGCGGCTCGGCTTCGGTCTTGCCCGCTGTTGCCGGCGGGTTGGTTGGCCAGGCTTTCAGGTCCAGATCCAGATCAGCAAATTTGCTCGAGTCGAACACCGGCTGTTTGACGCCGGCGCGGCGCTGCTCGTCGTAGTCGCGCATCACACGCATGCCGACCTTGAACAGCATGGCCAGCGCGATCAGGTTGACGAAGGCCAGGCAGGTCATGGTGATGTCGGCGAAGGCGAACACGGTCGACAGGTCCTGCATCGAACCCCAGACCACCAGCGCCAGCACCAGGCCGCGGAAAATCATCAGCGCGGCGCGGTTGCGGGTGAGGAACTGCAGGCTGTTTTCGCCCAGGTAGTAGTTGTAGAGGATGCAGGTGAAGACGAACAGTGACAGCGCGACGCTGACGAACATGCGACCCCAGTCACCGACCACAGCGGCCAGCGAGTTCTGGGTCAGGACGATGCCGTCACCTTCGAAGCCCGGGGTGTAGAAGCCCGACAGCAGGATCAGCAGCGCGGTGCAGGTGCAGATCACGAAGGTGTCGAGGAACACGCTGAAAGCCTGAACCACGCCCTGAGCGCCCGGGTGCTTCACGGCGGCCACGGCGGCGACGTTCGGCGCACTGCCCAGGCCCGCTTCGTTGGCGAACACGCCACGCTTCACGCCCATGACGATGGCGCTGCCGAGCAGGCCGCCAAAGGCCGGGTCGAGACCGAAGGCGCTCTTGAAGATGGTTTCCAGCATGGCGGGCACGTGTTCGATCTGGGTACCGATCACGTACAGGGTCACGCCGATATAGGCCAGGGTCTTGATCGGCACCAGCAGGTCGGACACCGAGGCGATACGCTTGATGCCGCCGATGAAGGTGATAGCCAGCAGCACCGCCAGGACGATACCGGTGTGTTGTGGGTTGAATTCAAAGGCGTTCTGCAGCGAGTGGGTCACGGTGTACGACTGCAGACCAATGAAGGCAAAGCCGTAGGTGACCAGCAGCAGGACCGAGAACACCACCGCCATGCCTTTGAGTTTCAGGCCGTGCTGGATGTAGTAAGCCGGGCCGCCCCGGTACAGGCCGTCGCCATCGGCGCGCTTGTAGACTTGGGCCAGGGTGCACTCGAAGAAGCTGCTGGACATGCCGACCAGTGCGGTCACCCACATCCAGAACACCGCACCCGGACCACCCAAGGTCACGGCGATGCCGACACCGGCGATGTTGCCTGCACCGACGCGGCCGGCAAGGCTGAGCATCAGGGCCTGGAACGAGCTGAGTTGCCCGGCGCTGCCCTTGAGGCTGTCGCGGAACACCGCGAACATGTGGAAGAAGTGGCGCAATTGAACGAAACGCGAGCGAATCGTGAAGTAGCTACCGAGCCCGACAATGAGCACGATCAGTACTTTCCCTGAGAGGAAGTCGTTAATGACTTCGAGCATGGATTTTTCCTCGCTGTTTATTGTGTAAGCAAATACTGGATGGAAGAAACATCGTGTTACACCGGTGTGCGCGCGGCACGACGGGTGAGGCGAAGGTTTCGTCCGGTTCCATTTCGCGGGTTTGTTATTAGTTCGGGTTTCACATGGGTTATGGCCTCGTTACCGACGACCGCTCATGCGAAGAGGGGCGGCACTATACCGATCAGTGGCGCGCCCGTCTGCACAGTCGTGGTGCAAGCGACGAAACGAGGCTTTGAAACACCCGGCGTTACCGGCGCCGGGCTTGTGCAGGGACTGCTCTGTGTGGGAGCGAGCCTGCTCGCGAAAGCGGTACTGCAGACACATCGTTTTTGACTGTGCCGCCGTCTTCGCGAGCAGGCTCGCTCCCACATTGTTCAGTCCCCAGACATAAGGGTCTCAGGGTCAGAAAGTTAAAAAAAAGGGCTTGGGGACTAAATCCCCAAGCCCTCAAAAGGTGAGAGGTGTCTAGTCCCTCGACCTGGTGAGCGGTGCTACAAGTAACGCGTCGGCTCAGGCTTTGAGCGGAACCAGACGTGGAGCAATCATGTTTTCCGGGCGCAGGATGTCGGCGAGCATGGCTTCGTCGAGCAGACCTTCTTCGCGCACCAGTTCCAGTACGCCGCGGCCGCTCTCAAGAGCGAGGCCGGCGATACGGGTGGCGTTTTTGTAGCCGATGTACGGGTTCAGTGCGGTGACCAGACCGATCGAGTGCTCGACCAGTTCACGGCAGCGCGCTTCGTTGGCGGTGATGCCGACGATGCAGTGCTCGCGCAGCATGTCCATGGCGCGTTGCAGCAGGCGGATCGAGTCGAAGATCTTGAAAGCGATCAGTGGCTCCATCACGTTCAGCTGCAGCTGGCCGCCTTCGGCTGCCATGGTCAGCGCCAGGTCGTTACCGATCACCTGGAAAGCAACCTGGTTCACAGCTTCCGGGATCACCGGGTTGACCTTGCCGGGCATGATCGAGCTGCCTGGCTGACGCGCTGGCAGGTTGATTTCGTTGATGCCGGTGCGTGGGCCGCTGGACAGCAGGCGCAGGTCGTTGCAGATCTTCGACAGCTTCACCGCGGTGCGCTTGAGCATGCCGGAGAACAGCACGAAGGCGCCCATGTCGGAAGTCGCTTCGATCAGGTCGGCCGCCGGAACCAGCGGTTGACCGCTGATCAGGGCCAGACGCTGTACCGCCAGCGCTTGATAACGCGGGTCGGCGTTGATGCCGGTACCGATAGCGGTGCCGCCCAGGTTCACTTCAGTCAGCAGTTCCGGGGCCAGCGTCTTCAGACGGGCCAGGTCCTCGCCCATGGTGGTGGCGAAGGCACGGAATTCCTGGCCGAGGGTCATCGGCACGGCGTCTTGCAGCTGGGTACGGCCCATTTTCAGGACGTGATCGAATTCTTTGCCCTTGGCCGCGAACGCCTGAATCAGGCTGTCGAGGCTGGCCAGCAGGGTGTCGTGACCGAGCAGCAGGCCCAGGCGGATCGCCGTTGGGTAAGCGTCGTTGGTCGACTGCGCCATGTTGACGTCGTCGTTCGGGTGCAGGTACTGGTACTCGCCTTTCTGATGACCCATTGCTTCCAGAGCAATGTTGGCGATCACTTCGTTGGCGTTCATGTTGGTGGAAGTACCGGCGCCACCTTGAATCATGTCGACCACGAACTCTTCGTGGTAATCACCGCGGATCAATCGGGCACAGGCTTCGCTGATGGCAGCGTGCTTGGCTTCGCTCAGGTGACCCAACTCGCGGTTGGCGTCAGCGGCGGCCTGTTTGACCATTGCCAGACCGACAACCAGTTTCGGGTAATGCGAAATCGGAACGCCGGAGAGACGGAAGTTGTTCACCGCTCGCAGGGTCTGGATGCCGTAATACGCTTGAGCCGGTACTTCGAGGGCGCCAAGCAGGTCGTTTTCTGTGCGGAAAGATGCAGCGGAGGACATGATAGAAATCATCTCGATATGGACCCGGTCTGTGCCGGAACGCTGCGAATGCTAGGCTTGTGGGAAATTTTGGGCCAATGCTGTTCAGCACTGCCCTATGCACATTCGGCATAATGCCCGTGTGACGCCGCGTGCGCGGCAGACGTGTGACCCGTTTTGGTGCGTGTCCGGGAGGACGTGATGAATCTGGAAAGCAAATGGCTCGAGGACTTCAGTGCTCTGGCCGCCACCCGCAGCTTCTCGCAGGCGGCTGAACGGCGCTTCGTGACCCAGCCAGCGTTCAGTCGGCGGATCCGCAGTCTGGAGGCTGCACTGGGGCTGACCCTGGTCAATCGCTCGCGCACGCCGGTCGAGCTGACCGCCGCCGGACAATTGTTTCTGGTGACCGCGCGCACCGTGGTCGAACAGCTCGGCGAAGTGCTGCGCCATCTGCATCATCTGGAAGGCGGGCAGGGCGAAGTGATGCAAGTCGCGGCCGCTCACTCGCTGGCGCTGGGTTTCTTCCCGCGCTGGATCGCGCAACTGCGTAATGAAGGCTTGAACATCGCCACGCGCTTGGTCGCCACCAACGTCGGCGACGCGGTGCATGCGTTGCGTGAAGGTGGTTGCGATCTGATGCTGGCGTTCTACGACCCGGACGCGGCGATGCAGATGGACCCGGAGATTTTCCCGTCGCTGCATTTGGGCCAGACCGAGATGTTGCCGGTGTGCGCGGCGGATGCTGATGGCAAGCCGTTGTTCGATCTTGAGGGCGAAGCCAGCGTGCCGTTGCTGGCGTATAGCGCCGGGGCGTTTCTTGGTCGCTCGGTGAATGGTTTGTTGCGTCAGCGGCAGTTGCGCTTCACCACTATTTACGAAACCGCGATGGCTGACAGTCTGAAGAGCATGGCGTTGGAAGGGCTGGGCATTGCCTGGGTGCCGCAACTGAGTGTGCGCGCCGAACTGGCTCGCGGCGAACTGGTGGTTTGCGGCGGCCCGCAATGGCATGTGCCGTTGGAGATTCGCCTGTACCGTTGCGCACTGGTGCGTAAAGCCAACGTCCGTCTGCTGTGGCGCAAGCTCGAAGGCGGCGCCGCGCAAAACTCCTGAAACCACCCGCAGCCCCTGTGGGAGCGAGCCTGCTCGCGAATGCGGTGGGTCAGGCAGCATCAATGTTGACTGACACTCCCTCTTCGCGAGCAGGCTCGCTCCCACAATGGAATTTGTGGTGTGTCTGCGCTGACCTTCGAGTCAATAAAACCGGGCATTTGCGGCAGATGACAGATGGTCGCGCAGGGGGCTGTTTATTGCTTTCATTGCGGTATACTGCGCGGCCTTCGGCCGGCACGTCCGGCCATTTTTCGTACAATCAAGCCACGCAACCTGCGTGGCTTGTTGTTTTATGACGCGCCTGCGGGCGCTCCAGAGAGAAGAGGCGCGACGATGAGTGCACTGGTTGGCGTGATCATGGGCTCCAAGTCCGATTGGTCCACCCTTAGCCACACCGCCGATATGCTGGAAAAGCTCGGCATCCCGTACGAGGTCAAAGTGGTCTCTGCCCACCGTACCCCGGATCTGCTGTTCCAGTACGCCGAAGAGGCTGAAAGCCGCGGCATCGAGGTGATTATCGCCGGTGCCGGTGGCGCAGCCCACTTGCCAGGCATGTGTGCGGCCAAGACCCACCTGCCGGTGCTGGGCGTGCCGGTGCAGTCGGCCATGCTCTCGGGCGTCGACTCGCTGCTGTCGATCGTGCAGATGCCAGCGGGCATTCCGGTCGCCACCCTGGCCATCGGCAAGGCTGGCGCCATCAACGCCGCGCTGCTCTCGGCGAGCATCCTCGGCGCCAAGCATCCACAGTTCCACGCGGTACTGAAGACCTTCCGTGCCGAGCAGACAGACAGCGTCCTGGACAATCCAGACCCACGTATTGCCTGAGGTTGTTGAGATGAAGATCGGTGTAATCGGTGGCGGCCAGTTGGGTCGCATGTTGGCCCTGGCGGGCACTCCGCTGGGCATGAACTTCGCTTTCCTCGACCCTGCGCCGGACGCTTGTGCGGCCGCGCTGGGCGAACACCTGCGGGCCGATTACGGCGATCAGGATCATCTGCGCCAGCTCGCCGATGAAGTCGATCTGGTGACCTTCGAGTTCGAAAGCGTCCCGGCTGAAACCGTGGCGTTCCTGTCGCAATTCGTCCCGGTCTACCCGAGCGCCGAAGCCCTGCGCATCGCTCGCGATCGCTGGTTCGAAAAGAGCATGTTCAAGGACCTGGGCATCCCGACTCCAGCCTTCGCCGACATTCAATCGCAAGCCGATCTGGACGCCGCCGTAGCTTCGATCGGTCTGCCGGCCGTGTTGAAAACCCGCACCCTGGGTTATGACGGCAAGGGCCAGAAAGTCCTGCGCAAGCCGGAAGACGTGGTCGGCACCTTCGCCGAATTGGGCAGCGTTGCCTGCCTGCTGGAAGGCTTCGTGCCGTTTACCGGTGAAGTCTCGCTGATCGCCGTACGTGCTCGCGATGGCGAAACCAAGTTCTATCCGCTGGTACACAACACCCACGACAGCGGCATCCTCAAGTTGTCGGTTGCCAGTACCGATCACCCGTTGCAGGCGCTGGCCGAAGACTACTCGAGCCGCGTGCTCAAGCATTTGAACTACGTCGGCGTGATGGCGTTCGAGTTCTTTGAAGTCGACGGTGGCCTGAAAGCCAACGAAATCGCCCCGCGCGTGCACAACTCCGGGCACTGGACCACCGAAGGCGCCGAGTGCAGCCAGTTCGAAAACCACCTGCGCGCCGTTGCCGGCCTGCCGCTGGGTTCGACCGCCAAGGTTGGCGAGAGCGCGATGCTCAACTTCATCGGTGTGGTGCCGCCGGTTGAGAAAGTCATCGCCATCGAAGACTGCCATCTGCATCACTACGGCAAGGCATTCAAGGCCGGGCGCAAGGTCGGCCACGCCAACCTGCGCTGCGCCGACATGGCCACGCTGCAAGCGCAGATCGTCAAGGTTGAAGCGCTGATCGCCGAGTAAAACAGTTTCATGTGGCAGCGGCGGAACCATTCAGGGGCCGCCGTTCTCTCATGGCAGGATGCCAAAGTCTGTCTAGGCTTTGGCATATCTACCAAATCAGAGGGAAATGCCATGGGAATTATCGGAACCATCTTTATCGGCTTGATCGTCGGCCTGCTGGCGCGGTTCCTGAAACCGGGCGATGACAGCATGGGCTGGATCATGACCATCCTGCTCGGTATCGGCGGTTCGCTGGCAGCCACTTACGGCGGCCAGGCTCTGGGCATCTATCGCGCGGGCGAGGGCGCAGGTTTTATCGGCGCACTGGTCGGCGCCATCGTGTTGCTGGTGATCTACGGCCTGATCAAAAAGAACTGATCCAAAGCGACAAAGCCCTCTCTGCCAAAGTGGCCGGGAGGGCTAGAATGCTCGGCGATTCACTGTTCCTTCCTTTCTATACCGAGCACCTTCATGCGCCGTCTTCTGTTGACTCTCCTTTTCCTGGGCAGCGGTTTGGCCCACGCCGGCGAACTGCCGGAAACCGACTGGCTCGACCTGATGCCCAAGTCGGATCAAAAGGCCCTCGAGGCCATGCCTGAAATCGATCACAACTCCCCGGAAGCCATCGGCACCTTCACCGAGAAGGGCGGGATGAAGCAGGCCAAAGGTCTGCCGGCGGTGATGTATTCGAGCAAAACCGTAGCGTCGATGAATGACAAACACATTCGCATCGGCGGTTATCCGGTGCCGCTGGAGTCCGACGCCAAGGGTCGCAGCACGCTGTTCTTCCTTGTGCCGTATCCGGGCGCGTGCATCCACGTGCCGCCACCGCCGCCGAATCAACTGGTGCTGGTGCGTTATCCGAAAGGTTTGAAGCTGGATGATATCTACACGCCGCTGTGGGTGACCGGCACGCTGAAGGTCGAGAAGGTCAGTAATGATCTGGCTGACGCGGCGTATGCGCTGGAGGCGGACAAAGTGCGGGTGGTGCAGGAATCGGATCTCTAACAATCACCACGAAACAACTGTGGGAGCGAGCCTGCTCGCGAAAGCGGTGTGTCAGACATTTGAATGTTGACTGATACAACGCCTTCGCGAGCAGGCTCGCTCCCACATTTTGTATTGCGGTGTTGATTAGAGCGGTTTGCTGGCCACGCTGACGCCCATGGTGTGGCTCGCACCCGGCGCCAGATTCACCACGTCATCCATCACATTCGCCGTCTCGATGCACAACATGCGCTGCCAGCCATCGTTATCCATATCGGCCAACGCTGCCGCGCGATCGATCCACGGGTTCCAGATCACCGCCGTGCGTGAACCGGTAGCCGTCAGCACAATGCGTCGTTCCCAGGCCGGGTCGACTATGCTCAGCTGTGGCGGCGCATCGAGGTAGATGCGGTCGGTCTCACCGGCAAAATGCAGATCGCCTTGCTGACTGGTGGTTTTCCAGTCATCCAGCGTCTCGATGTACTTCAATCCATCCACGCCAGCGACATGCACATTGCGCACATCACTGACCGCGAAATAGGTGTGCAGCGCCTGACTCAGGCTGACGCTGTCACTGCCACGGTTATGGCTGGTCAGGCTGAAACTCAGTTGCTCGGACAGATGCAGGGTCAGGGTCAGATCGACCTGATGCGGCCAGCCCGGCAGGCCACCTTCGGGGTAGGGCAGCTTGAATTCGACCTTGACGCCGTCAGCCTCTGATTCGATGCCGCCCAACTCCCAATCCATCGCCCGCACCAGACCGTGCGCGGGTGCCGGTTGCTCGCCGGTGTACATGGCCTGCACGCTCTGCGGGTTGCGTTCGAACTTGCCGAACCACGGCCAGCACACCGGTACACCGGCGCGAATGCTTTTGCCCGTCTTGAAGTCGGCCTTGTCGTTGAGCCAGATGATCGGCGGTTGCCCATCGATCTGATAACTGAGGATGTGCGCGCCTTGCTGGGCCACCAGCACTTCGGCCTGACCGTGGCGGATGCGCCAGCAGTTCAGTTCATCCAGTTTCACCGCTTCAACGTTGGGCGTGTTCATGGGACAGCTCTCGATCAGTAACAAGGACCACTATCGACCGTCAAACGGCCACGAGGTTTAGCGCGCGCGCGGTGGAACCGAGCGAGTGCGGCCGCTGCCGTCGATGGCGACGAAGACGAAGACAGCTTCGGTGACTTTACGCCACTCGCTGGACAGCGGGTCGTCGCTCCACACTTCGACCATCATCTGGATCGAGCTGCGGCCGATTTCCAGAGTCTGGGTATAAAAGGACAATTGCGCGCCGACTGCCACAGGCACAAGGAACGCCATGCGATCAATGGCCACGGTAGCGACGCGCCCGCCAGCGACACGGCTGGCCATTGCGGTGCCGGCCAAATCCATCTGCGCTACCAGCCAGCCGCCGAAAATATCGCCAAAGCCGTTGGTTTCACGTGGAAGTGCGGTGATTTGCAGGGCCAGGTCGCCTTGCGGGATTGGATCTTCTTGTTCGAGCTCTATCATGCCGGGGGTGCCTCTGACCCGTGACTCTTCGTTGGTATTGCTGGTGGTAGCCGTCTTCGGGAAAAACGATTCAGCACCGAACCTACTACGTTCGTCACGTTTTCCATCAGGCGCCTAAGGAGAAACTCTGCGAAACCGGCTAATCCCGAGCAAAGGCCGGGCCAACGACGTTTTCGCACAGCAACCCCTTACAAACCGGAGCAGGTTGCGAGTATATCGGTCGGTAGACTCCACGACGACCATCCGGTTCTCATTTCGACCGTCAATTACGCGCCTCTATGTGCTTTTTCGAACAATTTGCTATGGTGCCGAACCTGCCCAAGCCACCGCCAGCGTTGTTGTGGCGGCAGATCCGACTATAAGAGAAGCCCTTGCCATGACCACAGCGCCTTCGAGCCTCGCGCAGCCCGAGCAACCCGCACGACCGTTGACCCGCAATGACTACAAGACTCTGTCGCTGTCCGCCCTCGGTGGTGCGCTGGAATTTTACGATTTCATCATCTTCGTCTTCTTCGCCACTGTGGTCGGCAAGCTGTTCTTCCCGGCCGACATGCCCGAGTGGCTGCGCCTGATGCAGACCTTCGGCATCTTCGCCGCCGGTTACCTCGCACGGCCGCTGGGCGGCATTGTCATGGCGCACTTCGGCGACCTGCTGGGGCGCAAGAAGATGTTCACCCTGAGCATTTTCATGATGGCCGTGCCGACCCTGATCATGGGTCTGCTGCCAACGTATGCACAGATCGGCATGTGGGCGCCGATCCTTCTTCTATTAATGCGGGTCATTCAAGGCGCGGCCATCGGCGGTGAAGTGCCGGGCGCCTGGGTCTTCGTTTCCGAACACGTACCGCAAAAGCACATGGGTTACGCCTGCGGCACCCTTACCAGCGGCCTGACCGCCGGTATTCTGCTCGGTTCGCTGGTCGCCACCGCGATCAACAGCATCTATACGCCTGCCGAGGTGTCCGATTACGCCTGGCGGATCCCGTTCCTGCTCGGTGGCGTGTTCGGCCTGTTCTCGGTGTATCTGCGTCGCTGGCTGCACGAAACCCCGGTATTCGCCGAGCTGCAATTGCGCAAGGCGCTGGCTGAAGAAGTGCCGCTGCGTGCGGTGCTGCGTGACCATCGCGGCGCGATTGCGATCTCGATGCTGCTGACCTGGTTGCTCTCCGCTGGCATCGTCGTAGTCATTCTGATGACCCCGACTGTGCTGCAAACGGTCTATCACTTCTCGCCGACCGAGTCGCTGCAATCGAACAGTCTGGCGATCGTGTTCCTGAGCATTGGCTGCGTCATCTCCGGCGCATTGGCAGATCGCTTTGGCGCCGGTCGCGTATTCGTGTTCGGTTGCCTGGGCTTGCTGATCAGCTCCTGGACCTTCTATCACAGCCTCGCTGATCACCCGAACTGGCTGTTCCCGCTGTACGCGCTGACCGGTTTTCTGGTCGGCACCATTGGTGCGGTGCCGTATGTGATGGTCAAAGCGTTCCCGCCGGTGGTGCGGTTTAGCGGGCTGTCGTTCTCGTACAACGTGGCTTATGCGATTTTTGGTGGGTTGACGCCGATGGTGGTCAGTCTCCTGCTGAAAGAAAGCGCGATGGGGCCTGCCTACTATGTGGCGGTGCTGTGCGCGATGGGGATTCTGGTGGGGGCGTGGCTCTGGAAGAAGGGGCGCTGATCCGGAATCTCCTCCAGCAGTACCGGCCCTTTCGCGAGCAGGCTCGCTCCCACATTTGGAATGCATTTCAACTGTGGGAGCGAGCCTGCTCGCGAATGGGGGCACTACGAATCATCCAGTAAAAACCCGAATGCTGGCCTTTCATCCAATTGTCATATTTCAGCCATAGAGTGTTCACACGGCCTGCTGATACTTGGCCCCGACTTAACACACCCTATCTGCTAGGAGTAAGGCATGAAACTGAAGCGTTTGATGGCGGCAATGACTTTTGTCGCTGCTGGCGTTGCGACTGCCAACGCGGTTGCCGCTGTTGACCCTGCTATCCCGAGCTACACCAAGACCACTGGTGTGTCGGGCAACCTGTCCAGCGTCGGCTCCGATACCCTGGCCAACCTCATGACCCTGTGGGCTGAGAACTACAAAAAAGAATACCCGAACGTCAACATCCAGATTCAGGCCGCTGGCTCCGCCACTGCGCCACCTGCGCTGACTGAAGGCACCTCCAACCTGGGCCCGATGAGCCGCAAGATGAAGGACACCGAACTGGCGGCCTTCGAGCAGAAGTACGGTTACAAGCCGACCGCTATCCCGGTGGCTGTGGATGCCCTGGCCGTATTCGTGCACAAGGACAACCCGATCCAGCACCTGACCATGGAACAGGTTGACGCGATCTTCTCGTCGACCCGTCTGTGCGGCGCCAAAGCCGACGTGAAAACCTGGGGCGAACTGGGTGTGACCGGCGACCTGGCCAACAAGCCAGTACAACTGTTCGGCCGTAACTCGGTATCCGGCACCTACGGCTACTTCAAAGAAGAAGCCCTGTGCAAAGGCGACTACAAGCCAAACGTCAACGAACAACCAGGTTCGGCGTCGGTGGTGCAGTCGATCAGCTCCTCGCTGAACGGCATCGGTTACTCGGGCATCGGTTACAAGACTGCCAGCGTGAAAACCGTGCCATTGGCCAAGAAAGGCAGCACTGACTTCATCGAAGACACCGAAGAAAACGCCCTGAACGGCAAATACCCGCTGTCGCGTTTCCTCTACGTTTACGTCAACAAAGCCCCGAACAAGCCTCTGGCTCCGCTGGAAGCTGAGTTCGTGAAACTGGTGCTGTCGAAGCAGGGCCAGGAAGTTGTGGTGAAAGACGGCTACATCCCGCTGCCAGCCAAGGTTGCTGCAAAAGCACTGGCTGATCTGGGTCTGCAAGAAGGCGGCGCTGTCGCAAAGAAGTAACAAATTGAGTTCAGGGTGAACCCCACCGGACTCAGGTAAAAGGCCGGATCTGCTCGCAGGCCGGCCTTTTCCACACCTCAAATTTTTGATCCTCTGCCAGTCCCGCTGGCGGTGGATTAGCTGCGTCACTGCATTGTCATCTTTCTGTCATACAGGATCGCTAGGGTGAGCGCATGAATGATCTGGCCAATTCCCAAATGACTACTAATCCTCCCAAGCGCATTGATTTCAATACGCCTGAGCTGCAACGCAAGCGCCGCATTCGCGCGCTCAAGGATCGCTTCACCCGCTGGTACGTCCTCGTTGGCGGTCTCGCGGTGCTGGCAGCCATCACCCTGATCTTCTTCTTCCTCGCCTACGTGGTTGCGCCGCTGTTCCAGGGTGCCGACCTGACCGCGAAAGACTCGATCACCCCAGCCTGGATGCAGGACGCCGGCAAGCCGCTGATGATTTCGCTCGAAGAGCAGAATCAGGTGGCCATGCGCGTTTCCGACAAGGGCCAGGCATTGTTCTTTGATATCGACAGTGGCGCTGAACTGAAGCGCGTCGATCTGCCGGTGCCTGCCGGCGCCACCGTGACCTCGATTGGTGAAGACCAGCCGGGCCATCCGCTGGTGGCCGTGGGCCTGTCCAACGGTCAGGCGCTGGTGTTCCGTCACACCTATAAAGTCAGCTACCCCGATGGCAAGAAAACCATCAGCCCGGCCATCGAGTATCCGTATGGCGAGACGCCGATCGCGCTGAACGAGGCCGGCGGTGCGCTGGAGCATGTCAGCCTGAATGCCACCGACACGACGCTGATGCTGGTCGGTTCGACCGGTTCGCAACTCAACGTTCTGTCGCTGACCAGCGAAGAAAACATGATGACTGGTGAAGTCACCAACGAGCAGAAGCGTATCGATCTGCCGCAAATGACTGAGCCGGTGAAAAACATCTTCGTCGACCCGCGCCAGCAGTGGCTGTACGTGGTCAACGGTCGCGCTCAGGCCGATGTGTTCAGCCTGCGCGACAAGAGCCTCAACGGGCGCTACAAACTGCTGGAAAACGCTGACGCTGAAGTCACCGCGACCACGCAACTGGTCGGTGGTATCTCGCTGATCGTCGGCGACTCCAAGGGTGGTCTGGCCCAATGGTTCATGGCCCGCGACACCGATGGCGAGCTGCGCCTGAAGCAGATCCGCACTTTCCAGATGGGCACCACGCCAATCGTTGAAATCAGCGCTGAAGAGCGTCGCAAAGGCTTCCTCGCCCTGGATGCCAGCGGCAAGCTTGGCGTGTTCCACAGCACCGCGCACCGCACCTTGCTGGTCGATCAGGTGGTCGAAGGCCAAGGCCTGTTCGGGCTGTCGCCGCGCGCCAACCGTGTGATCGTCGAAGCCGGTGGCAAACTGCAGCCATTGCTGCTCGACAACCCGCACCCGGAAGTGTCGTGGAGCGCGCTGTGGAGCAAGGTCTGGTACGAGAACTACGACGAGCCAAAATACGTCTGGCAATCGACCGCCGCCAACACCGATTTCGAACCGAAACTGAGCCTGTCGCCACTGACCTTCGGCACTCTGAAAGCTGCGTTCTACGCCATGCTGCTCGCTGCTCCACTGGCCGTTGCCGCGGCGATCTACACCGCGTACTTCATGGCCCCGGGCATGCGCCGCAAGGTCAAACCGGTGATCGAGCTGATGGAAGCGATGCCGACGGTGATCCTCGGTTTCTTCGCCGGCCTGTTCCTCGCGCCATATGTCGAAGGGCATCTGCCGGGCATCTTCAGCCTGCTGATGTTGCTGCCGATCGGCATTCTGGTCGCCGGTTTCACCTTCAGCCGCCTGCCTGAATCGATCCGCCTGAAAGTCCCGGATGGCTGGGAAAGTGCGCTGCTGATTCCGGTGATTCTGTTTGTGGGCTGGCTGTCGCTGTACATGAGCCCGTTCATGGAGAACTGGTTCTTCGGCGGTGACATGCGCATGTGGATCTCCCACGATCTGGGCATCACCTACGACCAGCGCAACGCTCTGGTGGTCGGTCTGGCCATGGGCTTCGCGGTGATCCCGAACATCTACTCGATCGCTGAAGACGCCGTGTTCAGTGTGCCGCGCGGCCTGACGCTTGGCTCGCTGGCCCTCGGTGCCACGCCGTGGCAGACCATGACTCGCGTGGTGATCCTGACCGCCAGCCCGGGGATCTTCTCGGCGCTGATGATCGGCATGGGTCGCGCGGTCGGCGAAACCATGATCGTGCTGATGGCCACCGGTAACACCCCGGTCATGGAAATGAACCTGTTCGAAGGCCTGCGCACCCTGGCCGCCAACGTCGCGGTGGAAATGCCCGAGTCGGAAGTCGGCGGCAGCCACTACCGCGTGCTGTTCCTCTCGGCGCTGGTGCTGCTGTTGTTCACCTTCGTCATGAACACCCTGGCAGAACTGATTCGTCAGCGTCTGCGCAAGAAATACTCGTCGCTTTAAGCAAAGGTAGAAGTCTGTGAAACAGAACTCCCTGAAAGGATGGTTCAAGAGCGGCGCCCCGGGCGTCTGGATCAGCGGTGGCGCGGTGTCCATCGCGGTCATCATGACCATTGGCCTGCTGGCGGTGATTGCCGTGCGCGGTCTGGGTCACTTCTGGCCGGCGGACCTGGTCCACGCCAACTACGACGTACCGGGCCAGGCCAATCACCTGGTCATCGGCGAAGTGGTACAGAAAGAAGAAGTGCCTCGCGCCCGTCTGAAGAGCGCCGGTTTGCCGGTGCCCGATGAAGGCCCGGAATTCATGACCCGCGAGCTGATCAAGGTCGGCAACCGTGACCTGAACGGCAACGACTTCACCTGGATCGTCGGCGAGTGGCTGACCAACCAGACCACGCCGCCAGAACTGATGGCGATCGAGCGTCGCGAGTGGGGCAACTTCTACGGCTACCTGGTCAACGTCAAACAGGACGGCAAAGTCATCGCCGAGGGCGAGGCTGCCTGGCCTGAGCTGCAGGCGCGGATCAACCGTGTAAACGGTCTGGCGGCACAACTGAAGTCGCTGGAAAAAACCGATATCGGTGCGATCAACGCAGGGCTGGAGCGTATCCGTCTGCACGGTCGCAAACTGGAACTGGAAGGCAAACTCGACGCCACCGCGCAAGCGGACATGGAGTCCGAGCGTGCCGAGTTGAATGCGCGTTATCAGGACATCGAAGCGCGTCTGGCCGATCTGCATGCGCAGTTCAACCGCGATGCCCTGACCGCTCGTGATGCCAACGGCAAAGAGATTGAAATCGGTCTGGGCAAAGTGGTTCACGCCTACCAGCCGAACGCGATGAGCACCTTCACCAAGGTCGGCTTCTACTTCAGCAAGATCTGGGAATTCCTTTCGGACGACCCGCGTGAAGCGAACACCGAAGGCGGGATTTTCCCGGCGATCTTCGGCACCGTGATGATGACGTTGATCATGGCGATGATCGTCACCCCGTTCGGCGTGCTGGCGGCGGTGTACCTGCGTGAATACGCCAAACAGAACACCCTGACACGGATCATCCGTATCGCGGTGAACAACCTGGCGGGTGTACCTGCGATCGTTTACGGCGTATTCGGTCTGGGCTTCTTCGTTTACGTGCTGGGTGGTTCGGTTGACCGCTTGTTCTTCCCGGAAGCATTGCCGGCACCGACCTTCGGTACACCGGGCCTGCTGTGGGCCTCGCTGACGCTGGCACTGCTGGCGGTGCCGGTGGTGATCGTCGCGACCGAGGAAGGTCTGGCGCGTATTCCGCGCACCGTGCGTGAAGGCTCGTTGGCCCTCGGCGCGACCAAGGCTGAAACCTTGTGGAAGATTGTGATTCCGATGGCCAGCCCGGCAATGATGACCGGCATGATTCTCGCCGTGGCCCGTGCCGCCGGTGAAGTGGCGCCGCTGATGCTGGTCGGTGTGGTGAAACTGGCGCCGTCGCTGCCGGTGGACGGCAACTACCCGTACCTGCACCTGGATCAGAAGATCATGCACCTGGGCTTCCACATTTACGACGTCGGCTTCCAGAGCCCGAACGTCGAAGCGGCCCGCCCGCTGGTGTACGCCACGGCGCTGTTGCTGGTGTTGGTAATCGCGACGTTGAACCTGTCGGCGGTGTATATCCGTAACCACCTGCGCGAAAAATACAAAGCACTGGATAGCTAAAGCCATTAGCCACAAGCGGCAAGCTACAAGCCGCTTTTGCTCAAACTTGCAGCTTGCAGCTAGAAGCTCGCAGCTACGAACGGAGTGAGAACCATGCAGCACGAAACACATACCCACGGCATCAATATGTCTGCCCTGGGCCGCGACAAGCAGAGCCTCAGTCTCGAGCAGGAAACCGTGGCCATCGAAGTACCGGGCCTGAGCCTGTACTACGGCGAGAAACAAGCGCTGTTCGATGTCAGCATGAACATCCCGAAGCAGCGCGTGACCGCGTTCATCGGCCCGTCCGGCTGCGGTAAGTCGACGCTGCTGCGTACCTTCAACCGCATGAACGACCTGGTTGACGGCTGCCGCGTAGAAGGCGCGATCAACCTGTACGGCAACAATATCTATCGCAAAGGCGAAGACGTTGCCGAGCTGCGTCGCCGCGTCGGCATGGTGTTCCAGAAGCCCAACCCGTTCCCGAAGACCATCTACGAAAACGTGGTCTACGGCTTGCGCATCCAGGGCATCAACAAGAAGCGCGTCCTCGACGAAGCGGTCGAGTGGGCGTTGAAAGGCGCGGCACTGTGGGACGAAGTCAAAGACCGTCTGCACGAATCGGCACTCGGCCTGTCCGGTGGTCAGCAACAACGTCTGGTGATCGCCCGTACCATCGCGGTTGAGCCGGAAGTGCTGCTGCTCGACGAACCGTGCTCGGCCCTCGACCCGATCTCGACCCTGAAAGTCGAAGAGCTGATCTACGAGCTGAAATCCAAGTTCACCATCGTCATCGTGACCCACAACATGCAGCAGGCGGCGCGTGTGTCCGACTACACGGCGTTCATGTACATGGGCAAACTGGTGGAATTCGGCGACACCGATACCCTGTTTACCAATCCGGCGAAGAAGCAGACCGAAGACTACATCACCGGTCGATACGGTTGACCGTACAGCCGCGAGCTTCAAGCTGCGAGCGGCAAGTCAAAGCGGTTCAGCGTAACGACAAATTTCAGCTTGCAGCTCGTAGCTTGCAGCTCTTGGTTAAAGCTTTTGCGGAGCGAACACAATGATTTCTAAGGAAGGCCTTACCCATCACATCTCTGCGCAGTTCAACGCTGAGCTTGAGGAAGTGCGCAGCCACCTCCTGGCCATGGGCGGGCTGGTCGAGAAGCAGGTCAACGACGCGGTGACCGCGCTGATCGAGGCCGACTCCGGTCTGGCTCAGCAGGTGCGCGAGATCGACGACCAGATCAACCAGATGGAACGCAACATCGACGAAGAATGCCTGCGTATTCTCGCCCGTCGTCAACCGGCGGCGTCCGACCTGCGTTTGATCATCAGCATTTCCAAGTCGGTGATCGACCTTGAGCGCATCGGCGACGAAGCGACCAAGATCGCCCGTCGCGCGATTCAGTTGTGTGAAGAAGGCGAAGCGCCGCGCGGTTACGTCGAGGTTCGCCACATTGGCGACCAGGTGCGCAACATGGTTCGTGATGCGCTGGACGCGTTTGCCCGTTTCGATGCCGATCTGGCGTTGTCGGTGGCGCAGTACGACAAGATCATCGACCGCGAATACAAGACTGCGCTGCGCGAGCTGGCCACCTACATGATGGAAGACCCGCGCTCTATCTCGCGGGTCTTGAGCATCATTTGGGTGCTGCGTTCGCTGGAACGCATCGGCGATCACGCGCGCAACATCTCCGAACTGGTCATCTATCTGGTGCGCGGCACCGACGTGCGCCACATGGGCCTCAAGCGCATGAAGGAAGAAGTTGAAGGGACAAGCGGCGAAACCGCTAATGTTCCGGGCGATGCTGACGATAAGTAAGATTGCCTGAGAAAAGCGCCCGGCCCTTTGGCCGGGCGTTTTTGTTTGTGCTTTTCATGGGCAGATTCGATTAAAAAGCAGCACCCGCGAACGAAAAGTCCCGGCGTGACTGAAGAGTTTTGGCAATGTGCCATCAGCCAGCGTTATGCTTGCCGGGATTTTAATAGGGGTGTTGGATGAGCAAGATCAGTGTGTTGGTCGTGGACGATGCTTCGTTCATTCGTGACCTGGTGAAAAAGTGCCTGCGTAATTACTTCCCGGGGATCCGCACCGAGGACGCCGTCAACGGTAAAAAGGCGCAGGCCATGCTGGCCAGAGAAGCCTTCGACCTGGTCCTGTGCGACTGGGAAATGCCGGAAATGTCCGGTCTCGAGCTGCTGACCTGGTGCCGCGAGCAAGACAACCTCAAGACCATGCCGTTCGTCATGGTCACCAGCCGTGGTGACAAGGAAAACGTCGTGCAGGCGATTCAGGCTGGTGTTTCCGGCTACGTCAGCAAGCCGTTCACCAACGAGCAACTGCTGACCAAGGTCAAACAGGCGCTGAACAAGGTCGGCAAGCTCGACACCCTGATGAACAGCGCGCCAACCAAGATGAACTCGGCGTTCGGTAACGATTCCCTGAGCGCCTTGACCGGCGGCAAGCCTGCCGTGGTCGGCGGCGCGCCGGCAGCTGCTGCGGTCAATCCGTTTGCCAAGCCTGTTGCTGCCGCGCCAGCGCCCGCTGCTGTGCCATCCCGTGGCCTGCTCAACAGCCCACCGGTCAAGGCACCAGCCGCTGCGTCGGCTCCGGCCAGTGGGCGCGGTCAGGGCCAATTGCGCCTGCCAAGCGGTACTCAGCAATGCGTGATCAAGGCCCTGAGCATCAAGGAAGCGTTGTTGGTGGTGAAACGCACCGACACCCTGCCGCAGATCCTCGACAGCGCCGTGCTCGATCTGGAGCAGGGCGACAACGCTGAGATTGCCCGCCTCAACGGCTATCTGCACGCGGTCGTCGCGTTTGAGCCGAAACCGGACAGCGAATGGCTGCAACTGACCTTCCGTTTCGTCGACCAGGACGCGCAGAAGCTCGACTACATCTCTCGCCTGATCGCCCGCGGCACGGCGCAGAAGCACTTCGTTCCGGGCGCGTGATCTTCGTCGCCTGACAGTCCGCCTTTGCTTGCAGGCTCGCTCCCACCCTGGAATGCATTCCAAATGTGGGAGCGAGCCTGCTCGCGAAGGGGCCATCACTTGCACCACCAATCTCCCAGACTGGCCAATTTGAAACATCTGTCGACTAGCCTGGTCTGCTTCACCTGCTAGGCTCATTTCCAGGCCTTCCTTTCGACAGACTCTTGCCCATGCTCGCGCGCCTGCTGTTTTTCTATGGTCTCTTCATGGCCTCCTCCTCGGCTGTGGCCATGACCATTTACAAATCCACCGATGCCAACGGCGTGGTCTCGTACAGCGACCGCCCGAGCAAAGGCGCGCAGGTGTTCGTCTTTCAGGATCGGATGGTCGAACGCCTCGAGCGCCAGGTCTACCTCGATATCAAGAAGCAGAAGGGCACCGACGTAGTGTTCGTACGCAACGATCTGTATGCCCCGGTTGAGGTGGCGCTGGCGTTTACCGGGTTGAGCAATGTGCGTGGCGCACCGGCGCAAACCATCCGCCGCGTGCTGCCAGCGCGCAGTAATACGCGGCTGGCGCTGCTGACGGCGGTGTCCGGCAAGCAGCCGCTGGTGTATACGCCGCAATTTCATTATTCCCTCGGCGACCCCGCTGGAACCGCGCAGGGCTATCGTTATCCGCTGCCATGGCGCGGTGGGCCGTTCCGCCTGAGTCAGGGTGCCAACGGCCAATACAGCCACTACGGGCCGAAGAACAAGTACGCGATGGACATCGCCATGCCGGTCGGCACGCCGATCATTGCCGCGCGGGCCGGGGTGGTGGTGAAGACCGAGAACTCCCAGAGCGGGCGCGGTAATGATGCGTCCGGCAATTTCGTGCGGGTGCTGCACGACGACGGCACGATGGGCGTGTACCTGCACCTCAAACAAGGTTCGGTGAGCGTGCGCGAGGGGCAAAGGGTGACGGTGGGCAGTCCGTTGGCGCTGTCAGGCAACACCGGCAACAGCAGCGGCCCGCACCTGCACTTTGTGGTGCAGCGCAATACCGGAGACGGGTTGGTGTCGATTCCGTATCAGTTCAATCAGCCGCTGGGGGCTTTGCCCAACTTTGCGTTGGGCAAGCAGTGATGAAGTATCTGATCTGACGCCTTCGTCGGAACGCCGCCCGGAGCAGGCTCGCTCCCACAGTTGAAATGCATTCCAGAGTGGGAGCGAGCCTGCTCGCGAAAGGGGTGGCGCGGTGCTGGATCAGCCCATCAATCCAGCATCAACACCTTCGCCAGCACAATCTTCGGCCCTTTCATCTTCTTGATGATGATGCGCAGACCTTCGACTTCCAGCACTTCTTCCTCTTCCGGCACCCGTTTCAGGGTTTCGTAGACCAGCCCGGCGAGGGTTTCCGCTTCGATGTGATCAAGGTCGATGCCCAGCAGGCGTTCCACCTTGAACAGCGGCGTGTCGCCACGCACCAGCAACTTGCCCGGCTGATAGGCGAGAATCCCGCGCTCAGCCTTGCGGTGTTCGTCCTGAATATCGCCAACCAGCACTTCCAGCACGTCTTCCATGGTCAGGTAGCCGATGATGTTGCCGTCAGCCTCCTCGACCACGGCAAAGTGCGAGCCACCCTTGCGGAACTGCTCCAGCAATTGCGACAGCGGCATGTGCCGTGACACGCGCTCCAGCGGGCGGGTCAGTTCAGCCAGGTTGAACGACTCGGGAATGTGGTCCAGCGCCGCCAGTTCCAGCAGCAGATCCTTGATGTGCAGCAGGCCGACGAACTCCTGGCGTTCGCTGTCGTACACCGGATAACGGCTGAACTTGTGGCGACGGAACATCGCCAGAATTTCTTTCAGCGGCGCGTTGAATTCGAGCGTGATCAGGTCTTCGCGGGAGTTGGCCCAGTCGACCACTTCCAGCTCGCCCATTTCCACCGCCGATGCCAATACACGCATGCCCTGATCGCTCGGATCCTGGCCACGGCTGGAGTGCAGGATCAGTTTCAGTTCTTCGCGGCTGTAATGGTGCTCGTGGTGCGGGCCGGGTTCGCCCTGGCCGGCGATACGCAGAATCGCGTTGGCGCTGGCGTTGAGCAGGTAGATCGCCGGGTACATCGCCCAGTAGAACAGGTACAGCGGCACGGCCGTCCACAGCGACAGCAGCTCGGGTTTACGGATCGCCCAGGATTTCGGGGCCAGTTCACCGACCACGATGTGCAGGTACGAAATGATGAAGAACGCGGTGAAGAACGACACGCCTTTGACGATTTCCGGCGACTGCACGCCGACCGCACTCAGCAGCGGCTCGAGGATGTGTGCGAACGCCGGTTCACCGACCCAGCCAAGGCCAAGCGAGGCGAGGGTGATACCCAGCTGACAGGCCGAGAGGTACGCATCGAGCTGGCTGTGTACGGTGCGCAGGATGTGCCCGCGCCAGCCGTTCTGATCGGCGATGGCCTCGACCCGGGTAGAGCGCAGTTTGACCATGGCGAATTCCGCCGCAACGAAAAAGCCGTTGAGCAAAACCAGGATCAGAGCAAAAAGGATCATGCCGAAATCGGCGAATATTGTTGCGAGGGACAAGCCAGGGGAAGGGTCCATGATGGAGTTTTGCGGGTTCCGTGTGATTCAAGAGAGGTAAAAGTCGCGCCTGAAAGGCAGGCACAAGTCAGCCAATGTAGCGGCTGACCTGGCGATTGCCTAGTGCGACATTACTCAGCGGCGCTGATCGCCCGCGCCTGGGCCACCTGAGCCGGGGCGAAATGGCAGGTGAATGTGCTGCCATGGCCGGGCACGCTGCTGATCTCCATGCGTGCGCGGTGGCGCAGCAACACGTGCTTGACGATGGCCAGGCCCAGGCCTGTGCCGCCAGTGTTGGAGTTGCGGCTGGAGTCGACGCGATAGAAGCGTTCAGTCAGGCGCGGCAGGTGTTTGCTGTCGATGCCGATCCCGGAATCCTGCACGCTCAGGTGTGCGCCTTGATCGTCACCCCACCAGCGAATGCGGATGTTGCCCTCGGCCGGGGTGTATTTCACTGCGTTGAACACCAGATTGGAAAACGCGCTGCGCAATTCCGCTTCGCTGCCCTTGAGCAACAGGCCGGCGTCAGCGTCGAGGGTGATGCGCTGGTTCTTTGCGCCGGACAATTGCTGAGCATCGCTCTTGATCGATTGCAGCAGCGAGTCGACCTGCACCGGTTGGTTGTCCGACGGGTAATCGGTAGCTTCGAGTTTCGCCAGCAGCAACAAATCGTTGAGCAGTGTCTGCATGCGTCCGCCCTGTTGTTGCATCTGCTGCAGGGCGCGGCTCCAGCGCGGATTCACTTCCTCGACGTTGTCGAGCAGGGTTTCCAGATAGCCGCAGATCACCGTCAGCGGTGTGCGCAACTCGTGGGAGACGTTGGCGATGAAGTCTTTGCGCATCTGTTCCAACTGATGGATACGCGTGACGTCGCGCACCAGCATCAAGTGTTCATTGTTGCCGTAGCGGGTCAGGTACAGCTGAATGCGCACGCGATCATTGGTCGGCGAGGGGATTTCCAGCGGCTCGGCGTAGCTGTCCTGCTCGAAGTATTCCTTGAAGCGCGGATGCCGTACCAGGTTGGTCACCGGTTGGCCGCTGTCTTGCGGAGTCTTGAGGCCGAGCAGGGTTTCGGCGGCGCGGTTCCACCATTCCAGGTTGCCGTCGCTGTCGAGCATGATCACCGCGTCTTTCAGCGCGGCGGTGGATTCCTGAACCCGGTCGATCACCGCTTGCAGACGCCCGCGTACGCGTTGGTCGCGGCGTTGCAGGTGGTAGATGCTGTCGAACACCTCGCCCCACAGGCCATAGCCGTCGGGCGGTGCTTCGTCGGGTTGATGCTGGCGCAGCCATTCGTGCAGCCGCAGCAATTGCTTGAGCGTCCAGCCCAGATAAATCCCCAGACCCGCCGCGAGGCTCCAGCCGTAATAGCCGGTGATCAGGCCGATCACCAGGCAGGCGGTGACCAGCAACAGCATGTGGCGAATCAGGGTGCCATGCCAGTTTTGATTCACGGAGCGTCCTTAACGCAGCTTCGAGTTTCAAGCCACAAGCTTCAAGCTAAAGCGGATCGGCTTCAACTTGCCGCTTGTAGCTAAAAGCTTGCAGCTGCTTTTTTATGCTTTGGTGGAAAACCGGTAGCCGGTGCCGCGCACGGTTTGTACCAGATTTTCGTAAGCGTCGCCGAGGGCCTTGCGCAGGCGGCGGATGTGCACGTCGACGGTGCGCTCTTCCACATAGACGTTGCCGCCCCAGACCTGATCCAGCAACTGGCCACGGGTGTAGGCGCGTTCCTGATGGGTCATGAAGAATTGCAGCAGACGGTATTCGGTCGGGCCCATCTCGGCCGGTTTGCCGTCGATGGTCACGCGGTGGCTGATCGGGTCGAGCAGCAGGCCGCCAACTTCGATCGGCGCTTCGCCGTCGGTCGGACCGGCGCGGCGCAGCACGGCTTTGAGACGGGCGACCAGTTCGCGCGGGGAAAACGGTTTGGTGATGTAGTCGTCGGCACCGACTTCAAGACCCTGGATCTTGTTGTCCTCTTCGCCCTTGGCGGTGAGCATGATGATCGGGATGTCCCCGGTCAGCTCATCGCGCTTCAGGCGACGGGCCAGCTCGATGCCGGAGGTGCCGGGCAGCATCCAGTCGAGCAGGATCAGGTCCGGCTTACGGTCGACGATGATGGCGTGGGCCTGCTGCGAGTTCTCTGCCTCGAGGCAGTCATAGCCGGCCATTTCCAACGCAACGGCGATCATTTCGCGAATGGGCGCTTCGTCGTCGACGATCAGAATGCTCCTGCCAACCATGCCTTAATCCTCTTGTCATTTAACTGTCTTGCGCCGCATTAGATAACGGAATTATTGCAGTCGTGTGACAGTATTTTAGTCCGGCGGCGATTGTGCAAATCCTGAACTAAGCTCTAAGTCCGAATCCTGACAACCACAAAAGAAGGTTTCCATGACTCAAATGACTGTTTCTTTCAAAGCCCTGCTGATGGCTGCGGCCCTGACTCTGCCTGGATTTGCGCTGGCTGCGGATCCGGCGATGGAGAAGGACGGCATGTACACCGACCACAAGGGCATGACCCTGTATACCTTCGCCAAGGACTCGGGCGGCAAGTCGATGTGCAACGACAAATGCGCAACGAACTGGCCGCCGTTGATGGCGGCGGCGGGTGACAAATCGATGGGTGACTGGACGGTGATCAAACGCGACGACGGCACGATGCAATGGGCCTATCAAGGCATGCCGCTGTACACCTTCGTGATGGACAAGAAAGCCGGTGACATGACCGGTGACGGCAAAATGGACGGCGCGTGGAAAGTCGCAAAGGCCAAATAAACGCAATGCCCCCTGTGGGAGCGAGCCTGCTCGCGAAAGCGGTGTGTCAGTTAACGCAATGGCTGACTGACACGACGCCTTCGCGAGCAGGCTCGCTCCCACAGTTGTGAATCCTCAGCGCAATGCGTAATCCAGCACGATCCCGACGAAAATCGCCAACCCCGCCCAGTGGTTGTGCAAAAACGCCTTGAAGCAGCGCATGCGGTCGCGATCTCGCGTGTACCAGAATTCCCACGCGTAGCACCCGGCAGCCACCAGCAAGCCGAGATGGAACCACATCCCCAACTCGAACTTCGAACCGGCCAGCAACAGGCAACCCAGCGACAACGCCTGCAAGCCTAGGATGATCACTCGATCCGCTTCGCCGAAGAGAATCGCCGTCGACTTCACGCCGATCTTCAAATCGTCATCGCGATCAGTCATCGCGTAATAGGTGTCGTAACCCACCGTCCACAGCAGATTGGCGATCCACAGCAGCCACGCCGCCGCCGGCAACTCGCCGGTCTCGGCAGTGAACGCCATCGGCATGCCCCACGAGAACGCCGCACCCAGCACCACTTGTGGGTAATAGGTGTAGCGCTTCATGAACGGATAAGTGAACGCCAGCGCCAAACCGCCCAGCGACAACCAAATGGTCGGTGCGTTGGTGCACAGCACCAGCAGAAAACTCACACCCATCAACAGCGCAAAGAACACCAGCGCTTCTTTCGAACTGATTCTGCCCGCAGCCAATGGCCGTTGCGCGGTGCGTTTGACGTGGCCGTCGACCTTGCGATCGGCCCAGTCGTTGATCACGCAACCGCCGGCGCGGGTCAGCACCACGCCGAGGACGAAAATCACCACGTTGGCCAGCGACGGCGAGCCTTTGCCGGCAATCCACAGCGCCCACAGGGTTGGCCAGAGCAGCAGGTAAATGCCGATCGGCTTGTCCATTCGGGTCAACTGAATGAAATCCCAGGCGCGCGGGTTCAAGCGATTCAGGGACTTGAGCAGGCTCTGATACATCAGCAGTTCTCCGGATGGGCGCGGGCGGCGCGCCACAGGCTCGGCAGGAAGATTTCCGCGACCAGTACGCTTAACGCGCCACGGTCGAAGCGCGACCGCCGGCCCCACAATTCTGGCGCTTTCGCGGCTGGCGGCAGCCATTGTTCAGGGTAGTGGCAAACTTCGAGGGCGCGGCGCTGGAACGCCTGATCGCAAAACAGCAATTCGCCCAGCGAGCGGCTGCCCAGTTCGTCCATGTGCAAACCGTCGCCCTGCAAAGCGGCGCGCGAAGCGACGCTGCGGGCAAACACCCAGGCTTCGCCGTGACCGCGCAAATACACCTCGCGCACCCAGCCTTCGCTGCCCTCGGCCAGATCCAGTGCGGCACATTCGTCAGCGCGCAGGGTGTCCCAGCCTTCAAACAGTGGCGTGACGCTGAAGCTGTCATTGGACAACCGGGTCAGTCGGCGGGTGAGGGAGCCTTCGTCGAACAACCAGTCGAGGGTCAACGAATCGGGGAGGGGCGTCAGTCGGCTTTGGGTCAGCCAGAGCGGGGTCGGGCAGGCATTTGAATGTTGCACAATGAGTCATTATTGGCCGCAAATGAGGCGGCGAGCTTACCATGGCGAGCTGCGCTATTGATTGATCCGGGTCGCCATTGCGCCGAACAGGCTTGCATCTGCCCGGCACCATCAGTACAAAACGCCCTGAGCCGGATGGCAGCGCAACACCCATCGACCGTCCGCGCCGGCACCCAGCCTGAACCCTGAGGAAGTACCTGAATGAAAAAGTGGCAATGCATCGTCTGTGGCCTGATCTACAACGAAGCCGATGGCTGGCCGGATGACGGCATCGCGCCGGGCACCCTGTGGCAAGACGTACCGGAAGACTGGCTGTGCCCGGACTGCGGCGTCGGCAAGATGGACTTCGAAATGATCGAAATCAACTAAGCAAATCGAAAGGAATAAGGCATGAGCGCACCTGTCGTCATCATTGGCACTGGCCTTGCGGGCTACAACCTGGCCCGCGAGTTTCGCAAACTCGACAGCGAAACCCCGCTGCTGCTGATCACGGCTGATGACGGCCGCTCTTACTCCAAGCCGATGCTCTCCACCGGTTTCGGCAAGAACAAAGACGCCGATGGCCTGAGCATGGCCGAACCGGGCGCCATGGCCGAGCAGTTGAAAGCCGAGGTGCGCACCCACACGCGCATCAGCGGCATCGATGCCGGCCACAAGCGCTTGTGGATCGGCGAAGAAGCGGTTTACTACCGCGACCTGATCCTCGCTTGGGGTGCAGAAACCGTGCGTGTGCCCATCGAAGGCGATGGCGCGGATCTGGTGTTCCCGATCAACGATCTCGAAGATTACGCGCGCTTTCGCGCAGCGGCGGCCGGCAAGCGCCGGGTGCTGTTGCTCGGCGCCGGCCTGATCGGCTGCGAATTCGCCAACGACTTGATCCTCGGCGGCTACGAAGTGCAACTGGTTGCACCCTGTGAACAAGTCATGCCGATGCTGCTACACCCGGCCGCTGCGGCTGCCGTGCAGGCCGGACTGGAAAGCCTCGGTGCGAAATTCCACCTCGGCCCCGTGCTGACCCGATTGCAGAAAGTCGCCGACGGACTGGAAGCGCATCTGTCCGACGGCCAGGTCATTCCTTGCGACGTGGTGGTCTCGGCCATCGGCCTGCGTCCGCGCATCGATCTGGCGGCGGCCGCTGGCGTACAGGTCAATCGCGGCGTCGTGGTCGATCGGCACCTGAAAACCTCTCACGCCAATATCTACGCCTTGGGCGACTGCGCCGAGGTCGACGGGCTGAATCTGCTGTACGTAATGCCCCTCATGAGCTGTGCGCGAGCACTGGCACAAACACTGGCAGGAAACCCTACGGCGGTCAGCTACGGCCCGATGCCGATCACCGTGAAAACCCCGGTTTGCCCGTTGGTGGTTTCGCCGCCGCCACGCGGTAGCGAAGGCGTTTGGACCGTTGAAGGGCAGGGCGCCGACATCAAGGCGCTGTGCCACGGTGCCGACGGTCAGTTGCTCGGTTATGCGCTGACCGGTGCGGCGGTCATGGAAAAACTGGCCCTGAACAAACAGCTTCCGGCCCTGCTGGCGTAAATACCGGTCGTTCTGTCGGAATCACCCCGCTTTTGCCCCTACAAAGGTCGCGGGGAGACTGGCGCCGCCGGTATCCGCGTGCCATTCTCACTCCCGTCTGCCGCAGAGTAGAGCCTGCGGCGCCTTGGGCGCTGTTCCAACGAGAACAGCACGGACATAACAACAAAAAACCGTCAAAGGGGCTTCACTAATGCGTAAACCAGAACTCGCCGCTGCAATCGCTGAAAAAGCAGATCTGACCAAAGAACAGGCCAACCGCGTACTCAACGCCGTTCTCGAAGAAATCACCGGCGCTCTGCACCGCAAGGACAGCGTGACGCTGGTCGGCTTCGGCACCTTCCTGCAACGCCACCGCGGCGCCCGCACCGGCAAAAACCCGCAGACCGGCGAACCGGTCAAAATCAAGGCCAGCAACACCGTTGCGTTCAAGCCAGGCAAGTCGTTGAAAGACAGCGTTAATCCATAAGTGCGGCGGATCCCCTGAATAGCGGGGGAACACTGTAATAAAAAATGGGCACACCGATTGCGGTCGGGTGCCCATTTTTTGTGGCTGCAAATCGGCTTATTGACGCCGGAAGCAGGCCTTGCCATTGCCGAAGTCCACGGCCAGGCAATTTGGCTCAATAGTCAATTGCAGATCCTCGAACAGGGCAGACAAATCGTTATCGGAAGCAGGCTTGGTTGCACTTTTCAGCGTCAGTATGTCCTTGTCCACCTGCCAGTTGCCTTTGGCAAAACCGTCGGCACTGCCGTACGACACACCCGCGTCAAAGGTGCCGTCCTTGCGCAGCAGCAATTCAGCGCCCATTTCCATCGCGCCAATCAGGTAATAATGGCCGTCCAGTGACGGGGTGTCCGCTGATGCTTGGGTGGTTGGCAGCCACATAAGTGCTGCGAAAAAAACGGCTTTCAATTCCATGAGGTGAAGCTCCTTACCAGCCTTTGTATAGGGTGCCGAATTCTTTGGCATTGGATTCTGGCATAGCCAAGGTTTGCCCGCGCGTTGTTTAGCCACTACACAATCGAATCAATATCCAGCTGAAACGGCGCGCCAACGGCATGCCCACCGGTCATTGCGGCAATAGCGGCATCGTGGTCTTCGGCGGCTGTCGGAATCATCGCCAGTTGTTCCTGAACGAGGTTTTCCGGGTGAGCGTTCCAGCGCAGCAGGTTTTCCTGCACCCACTCGGGCTGGTCGGCGTAGCTGCCGTAAACGTCGGCTTCGGTGACCCGCTGGCCGCGCAGGTCGACCAGGCGCGCCTGGGTCATTTTGATTTTGTCTATTTCATTGTTGAGAACCGTGGTTTTGTGATTTCTTTCCTGGTGACGGACATAGGCGCTGGGGTGAGCCTGGATCTCGCGCTCAACGGCACGCAGTTGCTTTCTGATATTTTCCAATGCGCCGCTGACCCATTCGAACTCCCGTGGTGTGACCAACGAGCGATTGAGCTGCTGCGCCTCTTGCCAGCGGCGCAGGCTTGCCCAGCAGCCGGGGATGTAGCTGCCGACCATCGAGTGATCGCCTGCCGCGAAGAGCTGCTTCAGAAAAGCGCCGCGTTTGGGCAAGCCATTGATATTTCGCAAGGCTTCGGCGCAGCCGTGATCGTTGATGATGCTGCAGCCCGGCTGCCAGAGAATGGATGACTGGTGTTCCTTGCCAAACACCACTGGCATGAAGTGGTGCAGCGCGCCGTGATGGCCGTAATCGTCACCGAAGAAGTTGGTCATTCCCCAGACAAGCAAGGCAAAACCGGCGGCCGGTGTAATAACCAGCACTGCACCGTTGGCGATATACATTGGCTTTGGATTGGCGAAGGTATTCATCCATGTGGCGGGTACGCTGGGTACAGGGTCGTTCTGGTTGACGATGCGATGGTGGATCAGTGGCTGGGCGCTTTCGATGAAAGTGGTGTCGCCGGCGCGAGGGGCGCCGTAGGTGTAGAGAACGATCTGCGTTAAGTACTGTGGATCGCGTCGCAGCATCTCCGACAATATCAGTGCGATTGCCCCGCCCAGGCTGTGTCCAGTAATCAGCAGTTTTTGCCCGCTGTAGAATCGCTCCAGATAACTCACCACAAACGGGTAAACCGCTTGGGCACCGCCGTAGAAGCCACGGTGCACCTTGCCTTCTCCTTCTTGAAAAGGAACCTGGTAGGCGTCTCCATCACGCAGGCCATCGGGTAACACTTCACTGGTTCCCCGGACACTGATCAATATCAACTCGTCGTGATGCGTAATAAAGGCCTGGGTGTCCGTACTGTCGGCTTGTTTGCGATCATCGAAAAAGTGCAGCTTGGCCGGATGTTCCTGTTCATCCCCCAATGCTGGATCATTCACCTCGGAGTAGTGCTGTGGATCGAACGGCACCACTTCCAGCCGTTTCGAGTAAGGGACTTCTTCATACAACGGGTAGTACTTCTTCGTTTGCGACGCATCGACTTTCCACAACTCATCAAACTGCGGCAGAGCATGGCCAAACCAATTGCCGCTGCTGGGCTGCAAGGGGAAGCTCACGCTGTCGGTCTTCACCGGTTGGGTGTTCGGCTCCTGGCCAAAATCGGTGTAACTAAGGGTGGCCATCAATGACAGTTGATAAAGGTTGAGTGCGCAGAATTCGTTGCTCGTCGACAGCATCGGGCGCAATGCCCTCATGGGGCGCACCTCCAGCACATGATGTTTGTTAGGCAGCAAGGCAATGCCTGTAAGTTTGGGCGGGGGTGGAGAAAAACCCAACTCCACCATGCCCCGGTCTTCCTGACTGAAGATCGCGCTTGCCCCTTTATCCGGGACACTTGCATCAACCTGCGCAAAGGATCTGGTTTTGTGTGCGGATCGCATGAGTTTGTGAACCACCATATTCGGCGGATCACTACGCTGGGCCAAGGGCGGCAAGTGCGCTATATGCTTGACCAGTTCGCTCACTTCAACCTGGTAATAGGCAGCGTTTGCCGCAAGGTCTTTTGCAGGATTGGCTTGGGTGCGTACACCTGATTTGTTGAAGAACCGGGTTTTTTCGGCGCGCACCTGGAGTTCGGTGATGGGCAGGGGGTAGTGCTCCCTTGCCCTCAAATCTTTATAGAGCGCTTCTGTTCCTGTGAAAGGCTGACTGAGCTTGAGTATTAATGGGCCGCAGTAATGGTTATCTACCTTGCCGCAACCTTTGACATCCAGTTTTCCGGCGTAGACGGTATCTTCATAATCGATGATTTCGTATGTCAAGCCCGCATAGGGTTTGCCGTTACCAAGCTCATCCACCAATTGAAAACTGGTCGAATGCCCGCGCTTGGGGCAGGCGTGGATGTTGCCCTGCATAAAAATCGCAACATTCGTCTCTAAAGATTCCATGCTCATGGAGTTTCTTCCTTATTCTCAGTACACCCCGGATAAATTGTGCAAATGCGCTCATCCACCATCCTGAAGGTGCTGAAGTCCTTGTAATTCCCATTGCAGTAACCACGCTGATCCTCCATACCTTCACCCAAACAGCGCTTCCAGCCACCGGGAACTTCAACCCAGGTGTCACCCCAGCCGGGCCTTTCTTCATCAGCCAACTTGATCTTCAGCCTTACGGTTATTCCCGCTAGCTGAGTCAGCGTGTACGCCGTGGAGGGGCGGCTTTGTCCAACATTGCCCTGCTCATCCATTTTTTTGCATCTCAACATTTTTATGAGGTAACGCTTGGGACTGACGGTGCGAAAAAACCACATACACTCACCGATGAACTCAGCTGTCTCGTCATCTCTGAAACTACCCATTTGTCGCTCCAGCAACTCTGGACGCACTGCAAATGAGGCGTAGTCATAGCTGCTGTTACTTCGTCCGGGGCCAAAAACACCGATGACCTTGATCTCCACATGGTTCAGCGCCAGCGGGCAGTCGCTTACGGTTCTGTAAAGCGGGACTACGGAAGTGCCTGCGTGTTTCATGTTGGTTTTGTTGAACCCAAGCTGAGTACCTTTTCCACCGGGTACCGAGCATGTTTGATCTTTGGCGGGCACATAGGTGGCCGTCAGGTCGTACTTGAAGTTGGGTGGAAAGTCAGGAACAAAGGTAAACGTGTTCGGCGTACCAACCGCAGAGCAGCCCAGGATCAATGCAGTGCAACTGCCAAGTGCCAGATATTGAAATGCACGTCTCATAGGGGGCCGCTCTCCTGCCAATACAGCACCTGCTGATACACCCGCTCAAAATGCGCCGTCGGGTCTTCTTCAGGTTTCGGCGACCATGACCTGGGCGGCACATACCCCGTTAGCTGAAGACTTTGGGTCAGCAAAAAGTGCACTTGCTCCGGTTGCTGCCAGCCCCACAGGCGCGTCAGCTGAATCTGTCCCCACAGCCAGTCATCCATGTCGAGTTGCTCCGCTAGCTTGGCCATCGCTTCAGTGTGCTCACCCACCAGATAGCGTCGGGCGTTGTCGAACAGCACGTTGGCGTAAATCAGCTCCGGTATGGGCGTCTGCAGCCATGGTGGGTCGATGGGCAGCGGGTGTTCGCCGGGTTCCGGGTTGTCGGCGACGTTCCATTGCCCGGCATGCCAGTAACAGATGCTGCTGACCGGCCCGAGCAACGCTGCGTATTGCTCGGGTTGCAGATGCGCCAGCGCGCGTTCGAGCACGCGGTTGTCATGCACGCGATACACCGCCAGGTTGGGGCGTTCACCGGTCACCACGCGCTCGCGCCAATGGCTTGCCAGATCATCCAGAGCGACATGCTCGGCGCTGGCCAGCCAACCCCAATGGCGATCGGGTATGTCGAGCAATGACAGGATGACGGGGTGGCGCGCCGTGTCGATCTGCAAAAGCAGCGGGCCGGTTTGCGCCAATGACTCAGCCGCCGTGCCCGCGTACAAATGACGAAATCGCTCAGTGCCGAGGTCGGCGGCCAGCGCCGTGCGTGCTTCACTCTGACCGTCGGAGTCGAGCATCAGAAACAGATCACGTCCGGCGCGGGACTGCTCGTGCAGCCATAGTTCGACCCGGTTCATGCGACTTCTCCCAGGCCGCACTGCCCAGCCGCACAGGCTTCGCACAGCGGGCAATAATCCGCCGCTTGCTGGCGAGCACTGTTGACGATCGACAGCGGTGTGGCACTGACAGGAGGGGCGATGCCGCCCACTGCCTGCAGCGGCTGGAGTGGCGCGATGCCCGCCAACGGCGCACCGCCCTCGACGATGGGCACGCTGCTGAAAATCCCGCCGGCGTTGATGACGATGTGGTGCCCACCCGCCGACAGCGTCAGGCTCATGCCGGCGTCGATCACCACGCTGCTCGCGGTGACATGCGCCTGCTGGCCGGCCTGAATCACCAGCGCTCCAACCGAGTGACTGCTGATGCCACTGACGGTCAGCAGATCATCGGCGTTGATCTGCGTACTTCGCACTCCGTGGTGGGTGCGCAGTGTCTTGCCCTCGATCAGGCTGGTGCTGTCATTGCCAATTTGCTCGAAGCGGTCGCGGGTAATCAGGCTGTGGCTGTCGTTAAGGATCAGTTGTTCCAGATCGCGCTGAGCCCGCAGGTAGATTTTCTCCTGGCCTGCACGGTCTTCGATCGACAGTTCGTTGTATCCGCCATTGCGCGGAGAGCTCTGGCTGCGCAACACCGTTCGGGTCTCGTTGGCCGGCAGTGGGTGGGCGGGGGATTTGACCTTGTTGGGCACGCACCCGGTGATCAGCGGTTGATCCGGGTCACCCTCCTGAAAGGTCACGACCACTTCCATGCCGATGCGCGGAATGGTCATCGCCCCGAAACCTTCCCCGGCCCAGCTAGAGGCAACGCGTATCCAGCAACTGCTCTTCTCGTTATCGAGTTCTGCCCGGTCCCATGGAAACTCGACGCGAACCCTGCCGTATTCGTCGCAGAACGTCTCTCTTCCGGGCGGCCCGGTGACTCGCGCGGTCTGGCAAACCAGCACAGGTCTTGGCGCTGGCAGCGGCGGGCGATAGAGCACATCGGCCGGGATTGCCTTGAAGGTGTTGCGATAACCTTGAGTGAAACCATCAGCCGTTTTGTCATCGCTGCTGAAAGCCTCTTCCAGCACTTGGGGCTGCTTACCTTCATGAGTGATGTTCAGCAGCAACCACATCTCGTTGCAGTCCGGTCGCGGATGTTCGGTCAGGTCGAAAAGATGACCGCTGCGCAGTGTCGACTGATTGCTTTTGCCCTCAATCCATTGATAGTCGCTGCGGTGCCGCTCCAGTGCATGGCGCACCTGCCGTTTGCCGTGTTTCTCGGACGTCATGAGCAGCGGATAGCGATAGTCTTCAAGTTCGGGCGTGAACTCGGCGGTGAAGCGACTCTCCAGCAACAGGCTCGGGCGTTTCAGGTCATAGTCGCGACGGGTGACCGTGCTGGTGCGAGTGTTGAAGCCCATGGTGAGGTGATTGACCACCGGATGTTCTGCAACCATGCCGCTGTCAGGCTGAAAAGCGGTCGCTCCCAATTTTGGGAAAAACACCTGACTGTCGCTGAACACCAGCAAATGCCTGTCGACCGAGTGCTGGTGATGCCACGCGATGCCGTCCTCGGCGCACAGGCGCTGGATAAAACGGAAGTCGTCCTCGCCGTATTGCGTACAGTACTCACGCACCGCACTGGTGGTGACATTGAAGGTGAAGTCATCGGGCTGAATGCCCTGGCGTTGCAGAACCTGCGCAACAATTTGTGGCACCGTCAGGTTCTGAAAAATCCGTTGGTCGCGACTGAATTGCAGATAGTGCAGCGCGGGCACCAGTGTGAGCTCATAGCGAGTCAGGCGTTTGCCGAACTCCGCCAGCATTACGTTTTCGATGCGCCCGTGAATGCCTTCCTGATTGGCGCCGAATTGCAGGAACGCAGGTCGGCTTAGCAACGCTTCCAGATCGACATCAGTCCGCTCGCTCACCAGTGCGACACGGATGACATACAGCTGACTGACGGCTTCAGCGCCGTTGAACGAAAGCACCTTGAAGTCGTGACGAAAAGCAGGAATTTGCAGGGTAAACAGCGCGCAATTGCCCGTACCGAACATAGGCTTGTCCTTAAGCAAAGTGAGTCATTGCGCGGTGTCCGATCCTCCGTGATCGCCACGCATAAAAAATTTGCCAAGGCACGCTAGCTGCGCGGGAAATAAATTGATGTAAGAAGTGTCTCTGTCATTTGTCAGAGACTTCCGGGTTGTAAAACGTTGTATGAATTGAAGGAAAGGGCTGTAGGAGACTACTTCGGTATTTATTGAGTTAGCACGAATGTGCAGTGTTTCGGGGCTGTGAAAGTTTCACAAAAATACTTTGCCATCAAATTGATGGCACTTTTTCTGTTCGTCATTGTCCGCGCTAAATTGTTCAAAGAGGCCGCTACATTTTAGGAAGAGTCCTACTTCTATTTTTTTCAAGAGTTGTCATGCTTGCCGCCGTGTATTGGGACGGGCGCAAGGCAGGATGCCCACTCAGAGGGTCGGAGCGCTCTAGCTCAGGGTTTTGGCAGGAGGCAGGAAAATGTGGCGAATATAAATGACTATCAGGGATTCCCTTGCGACATATAGGGCAATCTCCTACAGGCCCCAATGAACACTTCGTCTTGTTGTTTAATCAGATGCTTGCTAGTGGCCATCATAGTGATTACGATGCGCCCACTTGAAAGAGCACATCTCAATTGGATGAGTCGCACCACCGCTCTTCGATACTGTCCCGCGCCACGGTTACTCCAACAGGCGCCTGACTGTAATCCTTAATAAAGGCCATGGATGTCCTACTCAAGCAAACTTTCCGCCCATTACCTCGAACTCGCTAAAGTCTCTGTTTCCAAAGAGAATTTCGCGGGCGAAGACGTTCGTTTTTCGAGCGAATTCGAGGCGCTGGAAAGCGAGCTGGCCAAAGCGTCGTCGATGCACGAAAGCGGGCAGATCGACTGGCTGAAAATCCGCGAAAACAGCGAAAATCTGCTGCGTACCCAATCCAAGGATTTGCGTGTCGGCGCCTGGCTGACCTGGTCGCTGTACCAGCGCGAATCCTTCCCCGGCCTCCTTGCCGGTCTCGGCTTGCTGCACCATTTGTCGGAAAACAACTGGGCCGACGTTCACCCGCTCAAACCCCGCACCCGTGCCGCCGCGATCGGCTGGCTGGTGCCGCGTCTCGAGCAGGTCATCACCGAAAACATTGCGATCAAAGAGCAGTTGCCGATGTTCCGGCAGCTCTCCGAGCACCTGTCCGGTCTCGAAGCGGCGTGTGCTGAGCACCTGGGCGATGATTCGCCGCTGCTACTGCCGATTTCCCGTCGCCTGAAAACCATGATCCAGCGCGCGGCCGACAATCAGCCAGCCCCCGGTGTGGTCGGTGCGGCGGTGGCGCAGGTCAAGCAGGCTGCCAGCCAGTTGCTCACCCCCGGCGCACCGATCGACAACGAGCGCGAGGCGCACAAAGCCCTGCGCGCCCAGCAGGAAAGTGCCCGCCCGTTGTGCGCCTGGTGGCTCAAGCAGAAAGCCACCGACCTGCGCGCCCTGCGCCTCAATCGCACGCTGCTGTGGATGACCATTGACGCGGTGCCCGAGCGCAACGCCGAGCAGATCACCGTGCTGCGCGGTTTGCCGCTGGAAAAGCTCAAGCTCTATCAGGACCGTTTCGATCAGGGTAAATACGCTGACCTGCTGGTGGAACTGGAGGCAAGCCTGGCGAAGGCGCCGTTCTGGTTCGATGGCCAGAGGATGGTCTGGGAATGTCTCCAGAACCTCAACGCCGAGTTGGCAATGCGCGAAGTGGAAATCCACTTCGCGCTTTTGGTTCAACGGCTGCCCGGCATTGTCGAGTTGCGCTTCCATGACGGCGCGCCGTTTGCCGATCCGTCCACCCGGGCGTGGATCGCCGCCAACGTCATGCCGCACCTGCAAAGCGCCAGTGCGCCGCGCAAGGTCGAAAGCGAAAACGTCGAAACCCAGCCGGCCTGGGAAAAGGCCCTCGAAGAAGTCCTGCCGCTGCTGCGCAAGGAAGGCCTGAAGCCGGCCGTGCAGACGCTCAAGCAAGGTTTGCAGTCGGCCCACGGCGGACGCGAACGTTTCTTCTGGCAGTTCGCCCTCGCGCGCCTGTGCTTCATGGCCAAGAAATACGAACTGGCCAAGAACCAGCTGGAAACCCTCGATCAGACATTACAGGACTCAGGCCTGCACGCCTGGGAGCCCGATCTTGCATTGGAAGTGCTGCATTTACTGCATAGCTGCTGCGAGTTGTTGCCGCAGAACCATGCCGTACGTGAACGCAAGGAAGAGATTTATCGCAGGCTGTGCCACCTCGACCTCGAAGTGGTACTCGAATAGGCCCCAGGGCCACAACCGCAAGGAGAAAAGCCATGGCCAAAGAAGGCTCGGTAGCCCCCAAGGAACGCATCAACGTCACCTTCAAACCCGCCACCGGCGGTGCTCAGGAAGAGATTGAACTGCCGCTGAAGCTGCTGGCAATCGGTGACTACACCCACCGCAAGGACGATCGCAAAATCGAAGATCGCAAGCCGATCAGCATCGACAAGATGACCTTCGACGAAGTGTTGGCCAAGCAAGAACTGGGTCTGACGCTGAGCGTGCCGAACCGTCTGCAGGAAGATGGCGAGGCCGACGAGCTGGCTGTGCAACTGCGCGTCAATTCGATGAAGGACTTCAACCCGGCCAGCCTGGTCGAGCAAGTGCCTGAGCTGAAAAAACTGATGGAACTGCGCGATGCGCTGGTGGCCCTCAAAGGCCCGCTGGGTAACGCACCTGCGTTCCGTAAAGCGATCGAAGGCGTGCTCGCCGACGACGAATCCCGCGGTCGCGTACTCGGTGAGCTGGGCCTGAACGCCGCAGCCCCGGACGCCTGAGACTCCAGCCAAGGAAGCCAACACAATGAGCACTAGCGCAGCACAAGAGAAGAGCGCCGGCAACGGCGAGTACAGCATTCTCGACAGCATCATCGCCGAAACCCGTCTGACTCCGGACGACGAAGCCTACGACATCGCCAAGCGCGGTGTGTCGGCGTTCATCGAAGAACTGCTCAAGCCGCAGAACAACGGTGAGCCGGTCAAAAAGGCCATGGTTGACCGCATGATCGCCGAGATCGATGCCAAGCTCAGCCGTCAGATGGACGAAATCCTGCACCACCCGGACTTCCAGGCTCTGGAATCGTCGTGGCGTGGTCTGCAGTTGCTGGTCGACCGCACCAACTTCCGCGAAAACATCAAGATCGAAATCCTCAACGTTTCGAAAGAAGACCTGCTGGACGATTTCGAAGATTCGCCGGAAGTCATGCAGTCGGGCCTGTACAAGCACATCTACACCGCTGAATACGGCCAGTTCGGTGGTCAGCCTGTGGGCGCGATCATCGCTAACTACTACATGTCGCCAAGCTCGCCAGACGTCAAGCTGATGCAGTACGTGGCCAGCGTTTCGTGCATGTCCCACGCGCCGTTCATCGCTGCTGCCGGCCCGAAATTCTTCGGTCTGGAAAGCTTCACCGGCCTGCCGGATCTGAAAGATCTGAAAGACCACTTCGAAGGCCCGCAATTCGCCAAATGGCAGAGCTTCCGTACTTCGGAAGACTCCCGCTACGTTGGCCTGACTGTGCCGCGTTTCCTGCTGCGTAACCCGTACGATCCGGAAGAAAACCCGGTCAAATCGTTCGTGTACAAGGAAACCGTTGCCAACAGCCACGAGCACTACCTGTGGGGCAACACCGCTTACGCGTTCGGCACCAAGCTGACCGACAGCTTCGCCAAATTCCGCTGGTGCCCGAACATCATCGGCCCGCAGAGCGGTGGCGCGGTTGAAGACCTGCCGTTGCACCATTTCGAAAGCATGGGCGAAATCGAAACCAAGATTCCTACTGAAGTTCTGGTTTCCGACCGTCGTGAATACGAACTGGCCGAGGAAGGCTTCATCTCCCTGACCATGCGTAAAGGCTCCGATAACGCGGCGTTCTTCTCCGCGAGTTCGGTGCAGAAGCCGAAGTTCTTCGGCATCAGCGCAGAAGGCAAGGCCGCAGAGCTGAACTACAAGCTCGGCACCCAACTGCCGTACATGATGATCGTCAACCGCCTGGCTCACTACTTGAAAGTGCTGCAGCGCGAGCAACTCGGTTCGTGGAAAGAACGTACCGACCTCGAGCTGGAACTGAACAAGTGGATTCGTCAGTACGTTGCCGACCAGGAAAACCCGAGCGCCGAAGTCCGTGGCCGTCGTCCGCTGCGCGCTGCGCAAGTGATCGTCAGCGACGTTGAAGGCGAGCCGGGCTGGTACCGCGTGAGCTTGAACGTGCGTCCGCACTTCAAGTACATGGGTGCCGATTTCACCCTGTCGCTGGTTGGCAAGCTGGACAAAGAGTAAGAGCGACTCATGGACGGATACGGCAGCCTGTTCGAACGCCTCAACGGCGACGCGCAACTACGCAAGGGCAACAGCCTTGAGGCTTGTGCCATGGCGTCAGTGGCTGCCCATCTGGCCAAAATGCTCAGCACCCGGGCCGGCAGCGTGCAAACGCTGGCCGACTACGGGTTGCCCGATCTCAATGACATGCGCCTGAGCCTGCACGACTCCCTGAGTCAGGCCCGTCTGGCCATCGAAAACTTCATCGAAGCCTACGAGCCGCGCCTGAGCAATGTGCGTGTCATTTCCCTGCCGCGTGACCACGATCAACTTCGCCTGGCCTTCAGCATCGAAGGCCTGCTGGAAGTTGAAGGGTTCAAGCGTCAGGTCAGTTTTTCCGCGCGCCTGGATGGCAGCGGACAAGTGAAGGTGAACTAGAACCATGGGAGAGAGCGCCGTTCACCGGAGCATGTTGGTAACGTTGGGGCGTAGCGCTTTGCTATTTGTTGCCCTGGCTGTTGCTGCACTGCTCTCGGCTGCCTGTTACGTGAAAACGACGGCGGCACGGCTGGCTCACGAGTACTCCAGGACCTGGAGCACCCCCTATAAAGTGATGGAAAACTGATGGGTAGCCGACTCATTGGATTGGCCGTGCATTCGTTGGCCTGCGTGCTCTACATCGTGCTCAACAACTTTGCCGTGCCTGTCTACAAACAGCTCATGGGCGGGCTGACCTCCCGTGGCGTGGCCATCGGCATGGGCATGTACCTCGTTTTTTACTTTTTCGCTTCGCTGAATCTTGTGCTGGTGTTCATCAATCGCCTCGCCATCAAGTTTGGTGTGGCGATCTTCATGATGTTGGCGATCCTGATTTACCTGCTGCCGCAGTATCCCGTTCGCGCCATGGCGTATTGCGCATTGGCAGGTGGTCTGACGCTGTTGGCGATGCTGGTGACTCACGACATCAGCGCCGCGTTCAACCGCCAGAGCGAGACAGGGTGTAGGCCATGACGCAATGGGTGCGTGTTTGGAAATGGCTCAATCATCTGCTGAGCCTGATCGGAGCATTGGCCATCATTGCGGTCGTGATGGTCGCGATCAAATTGAGCTGGAGTCACTCGAAAAAGCCGGTATTGCCCAGCTACCCCGACGCGGTATGGCGTGGTGCCGAGGATGGTGGCGACTTCATCGAAATTACCCGGTCGATGCCGCCGGACTACTTCATTGAGGTGCGCTCGGAGGGCGGCAGTCTCGTCAAGGAAGGCTGGGTGCGCTTTGCCACCCACGATGGCAAGCCGTTGACGATGAACCGTGTCAGCGCTTCCGACGGTGAATACCTCTTCATTGACTCGTACGTGCCGATTACGGCGAGCAAGGGAGGGCGTGTTCAGTGAGATTTTGCGCCTGCATGACATCGCTGTCGGCGCTGACCGGCCTGCTGTTGGCGGGCTGCACGACGCAGCTGGTTTATATGAACGACATTTACCTGGTCAACACCTGTGGCGTGCCGCTTGAAGTGCAGACGCAGCACTCGACCAACTGGTTGCCAGTGATCGAGCCGCGTGTTGTTGCACCGGGCGAACGGATCAGTGTGGCCAGCTACAGATCCTACGGCGAAGACGTCGACGAGCAAGTCAGCTGTCGCTATGCGCTCACCGTGAAGGGGCCTGAACGCACGCGCTTGGTCAGTGCCGATGACATGCGCAACGCCTTGCTCGGCGTCAAACGCGAGCGCGATGGATTGCAACGCAGCTGGACGCTCAAGGATGGAGTGTTTTGCCCATGACTGCCGGCCCGAATGAGATGCGCATGAACCTGCCGGCCCGCATCGTCTGCTGCCTGTTGATCCACAGTTTTTTCTGTGTCGGCTACACGTTGCTGAATAACTTTGCGGCCGACTGGTACATCTCGACCTACGGCAGCCTTACCTCCCGTGGCGTGAACATTCGCCTGACCAGCAAATTCCTCTACGAGTTTTTTCTGGTTTTCAATTGGCTGCTGGCGATGATTCTGGTCCTGCGCGTGAAGTTGGTGCTGTGGGCGATCTGGGTGGCGCTGGTGCTGTTCTGGATGCTGCCGGATCACCCGCTGCGGGCGCTGTTGTATGGCATTGGTCAGGGCGCGTTCACATTGGCGGCGATCCTCCTCAGCCACGGGCTGGACGCCTGGTACAAGCGAAAATGTGCAGGCACAAAAGCCGCGAAGCTCGCCTCGGGGGCCAGCCATGCTTAGTCGCGCGCAGCTGAGTTTCTTCATGGCTGCATTGTGGTGGCCATTGCTGGCGGTGTTGGCGATCAGTTCCTATGACCTGTGGAATGGCGAGTATTCAACACCCGAGTCGTCCGGAATTTATTGGCAGTACCTGTTGTGGTGGGGAATTCCCGGGCTTCTGGGCTTTTCGCTGTGGATGTCCCGATCGGCGCAGAGCCGCAACGAGCAACAGGCATTGCGGATGGTTTGGTGGGCGCCGGTGAAGTTCATCCCGTTCTACGCCGTGCCATGGATGCTGTATGGCTTGCTCAGTCTGGTCGTCGGTCAGCTCAGTGATGCCTACATGGCGTACGGCTGGATCTCGATTGTGCCGTTCCTGCTGATTGGCGGTTATGTCTGTGCCGGCGTGACGGTCGCGCTCTACAGGATATTTTTTTGATGAGTTCCACTACCAGGCAGGTACCCCGTGTCCTTTAACCACTACTACCAAAGCGAACTCACCGCACTGCGCCAACTCGGTCGCCGTTTCGCCGAGCGTAGTCCGGCGTTGGCGCCGTATCTGGGCCAGGCAGGGCGGGATCCGGATGTGGAGCGGTTGCTCGAAGGCTTTGCGTTTCTGACTGGGCGTCTGCGCCAGAAGCTCGATGACGAGCTGCCGGAGCTCAGCCATTCGCTGATGCAGCTGCTGTGGCCGAACTACATGCGCCCGCTGCCGGCGTTCAGCATTTTGCAGTTCGACCCGCTCAAGCGATCCGGGCCGGCGTTGCGCGTCGAGCGCGATACGCCGATTGAAAGCAAACCGATCGAAGACGTGCGTTGCCGCTTCCGCACCTGCTACCCGACTGACGTGTTGCCGCTGGATCTGGCTGCGCTGAACTACTCGGTGAAGGGCGACGGCTCGCTGCTCAGCCTGCGTCTGGAAATGAGCGCCGATGGCCACCTCGGTGAGCTGGAACTGAGCAAGCTGCGTTTGCACTTTGCCGGTGAGCGCTACATCAGCCAGATGCTCTACCTGAGCCTGCTGCGCAACCTCGAAGGCATCGAGTTGATCCCGCTCGACGGTGCCGGCAAACCCATCGATGGCGTCAGCGGCAAGCCGATGGCATTCAAGATTCCCGGTGATCGGGTCAAACCGGTGGGCTTTGCCGAAGAAGAGGCGTTGATCCCGTATCCGCTGAACACCTTCCGTGGCTATCGCTACCTGCAGGAATATTTCGCCTTCCAGGACAAGTTCCTGTTCGTCGACGTCAACGGTCTGGACATCATCAACGCGCTGCCGGAAGACACGCTCAAGCAGATGCGCGGCCTGGAATTGCGCTTCGATATTCGCAAGAGCGGCATCATGCGCATGCGCCCGACGCTGGATAACGTGAAGCTGTTCTGCACGCCGATTGCCAACCTGTTCGCCCACGACGCGCTGCCGATCCGCCTCGACGGCAAGCAAGATGAATACCTGCTGCTGCCAGCGGAATACGATCTGGAAAACTGCGGCGTGTTCTCGGTGGAAACCGTCACCGGCTGGAAGCCCGGCGGCCTCGGTTATCAGGAATACGTGCCGTTCGAATCCTTCGAGCACGACCCGAGTTTCGACGTGCCCAATAGCCGTCCGCATTACAGCATCCGCCAGCGCTCGTCCTTGCTGCACGACGGCCTCGACACCTACCTGAGCTTCGGCATCCGTCACACCGAAGCCCACGAAACCCTGTCGATCGAGCTGATCTGCACCAACCAGAACCTGCCGCGCAAGCTCAAGCTTGGCGACATCTGCATGGCCTGCGAAGAGACGCCCGAGTTCTTGAGTTTCCGCAACATCACCCCGGCCACGTCGAGCTTCGCGCCACCGCTGAACCGTGACTTCCTGTGGAAGCTGATCAGCAACATGTCGCTTAACTATCTGTCGCTGGCCGACGTCAATGCATTGAAGGTGATTCTCGAAACCTACGACCTGCCGCGCTACTACGACCAGCACGCGGAGAAGGTCAGCAAACGCCTGCTCGGCGGCCTCAAGCACATCAAGCATCATCACGTCGACCGCTTGCACCGTGGGTTGCCGGTGCGCGGTCTGCGCACCGAACTGACTATCGACCCGGAAGGGTATATCGGCGAAGGCGACCTGTTCGTTTTCGCTTCGGTTCTTAACGAGTTTTTCGCGCTTTACGCCAGTCTCAATTCATTCCATGAGCTGCGCGTAAAAAGCACACAGGGAGAGGTGTACCAATGGACACCACGTATGGGCCTGCAGCCCCTGCTTTAAGCGGGCTGACCAAGGTAATACGCGAGTACTCGCTGTTTCAGGCCGTGCTGCTGGTGATCGACCGGCTGCGCGAAGCACACCCGTACCTGAGCGAAGACGATCTGTACGACCACGTGGAGTTTCAGGCCAACCCGAGCCTGGGCTTTCCGCGCAGCGACGTCGATCGCGTCGAGTTTTTCGAAGAGCACGGGCAGATGCGCGCGCGCATGCGTTTCAACCTGATTGGCCTGGTCGGCTCGGGTTCGCCGTTGCCGGCGTTCTACGGCGAACAAGCCCTGGGCGACAGCGAGGACGGCAACCCGACGCGCAATTTCCTCGACCTGTTCCACCATCGCCTGCAACGGCTGATGCTGCCGATCTGGCGCAAGTATCGCTACCGCGCAAGCTTCCAGAGCGGCGCGATTGACCCGTTCTCGTCGCAGCTGTTCGCCCTGATCGGCCTCGGTGGCGAAGAGATCCGCAAGGCCAAGGAACTCAACTGGAAGCGCTTGCTGCCGTACCTCGGCCTACTCAGCTTGCGCGCGCACTCGGCGGCGCTGATCGAAGCCGTGCTGCGTTACTACTTCAAGCACGAAGACCTGGTCATCGAGCAGTGCATCGAGCGCCGCGTAGAAATTCTCGAAGAGCAGCGCAATCGTTTGGGCCGCGCCAACAGCCTGCTCGGTGAAGACCTTGTGCTCGGCGAACACGTGCGCGACCGCAGCGGCAAATTCCGCATTCACATCACCGAACTCGACTGGCAGCGATTCCATGAATTCCTGCCGATCGGTTTCGGTTACCAGCCGCTCTGCGCGCTGGTGCGGTTCACCTTGCGTGACCCGCTCGATTACGACATTCGCCTGGTCCTGCGCCAGGAAGAAATCCGCGAACTGCGCATCGGTGAGCAGAACGCCTGTCGCCTCGGTTGGACCAGTTGGCTGGGCCGCGAAAAAGCGGACGGCGTGGTGACCCTGGGCAGCAAAATTCATTAAGGACGTGAGCCATGATCAACGTAGACCTGCAACAACTCATCCAGGCGCTGGACGCCGAAACCCGTCGTGATCTTGAGCGTTCGGCCGAGCGTTGCGTGGCCCGTGGCGGCAGCAAGATCCTCGTCGAAGATTTGATGCTCGGCCTGCTCGAGCGACCGAACGGTTTGCTGTCGCGCGCACTGCAGGATGCAGACGTCGACGCCGGTGAACTGAGCGCCGCGCTGCAATCGCGCGTCGAACACAGCGCTTCGCGTAACCCGGTGTTCGCCCCGGAGCTGGTGCAGTGGCTGCAAGATGCGCTGCTGGTGGCCAACCTCGAACTGGGCCAGACCCAGGTTGAAGATGCGGCGCTGATCCTCGCTTTGCTGCGCAACCCGATGCGTTATGCCGGCAGCCGTTATCAGCCGCTGCTCGCCAAGCTGAATATCGATCGCCTGAAAGAATTTGCCCTGTCGCAACAGGAACAACCGGCGGCCAACGGTAAACCTGCCGCGCAGGGCGAATCGCTGTTGCAGCGCTTCACTCACAACCTGACTCAACAGGCCCGCGACGGCAAACTCGACCCGGTGCTGTGCCGTGATGGCGCGATCCGGCAGATGGTCGACATCCTCGCCCGTCGTCGCAAGAACAACCCGATCGTCGTCGGTGAGGCCGGTGTCGGCAAGACCGCCATCGTCGAAGGCCTGGCTTCGCGCATTGCTGCCGGTGAAGTACCGCAAGTGCTCAAAGGCGTTGAACTGCTGTCGCTGGACATGGGCCTTTTGCAGGCCGGCGCCAGCGTCAAAGGTGAATTCGAACGTCGTCTCAAAGGCGTGATCGACGAAGTGAAAGCCTCGCCGAAACCGATCATTCTGTTCATCGACGAAGCCCACACCCTGATCGGCGCGGGCGGCAACGCGGGCGGTTCCGACGCGGCCAACCTGCTGAAGCCGGCACTGGCCCGTGGCGAACTGCGTACCATCGCTGCAACCACCTGGGCTGAGTACAAGAAATACTTCGAGAAAGACCCGGCGCTGGCCCGTCGTTTCCAGCCAGTACAACTGCACGAACCGACCGTCAGCGAAGCGGTGACCATCCTCCGTGGTCTGGCCCAGGTTTACGAGAAGAGCCACGGCATCTATCTGCGTGATGACGCGGTGGTCTCGGCGGCGGAATTGTCCGCACGTTATCTGGCCGGTCGACAACTGCCGGACAAAGCCGTCGACGTTCTTGACACCGCTTGCGCCCGCGTACGCATCAGCCTCGCCGCCGCCCCGGAAAGCCTTGAGCGTCTACGTGGCGAACTGGCCGAAGGTGGCCGTCAGCGTCAGGCCCTGCGCCGCGATGCCGAAGCCGGTCTGCTGATCGACCACGAAGCGCTGGATGCGCTGGAAGCGCGTCTGGACGAAGCCGAAGACGAAATGGTCGCGTTGGAAACCCTGTGGACTGAACAGAAACAACTGGCCGAGCGCCTGCTGGAACTGCGTCAGCAACTGGCCAAGGCCCGCGAAGCTGCTGCGGTCGAGCCAGTGGTGACCGTTGAAGAAGACGCCGAAGGCACCGTGATCGAAACCGTCGCTGCCGAAGTCGAAGAAGGCCAGAGCGTCGAAGCGCTGGAAGCCCAGCTCAACGAAACCCACAGTGCACTGACTGCCGCCCAAGTCAAAGAACGTCTGGTCAGCTTCGAAGTGTGCCCGCGTCTGGTCGCCGAAGTGATCAGCGCCTGGACCGGCGTGCCGTTGGCGCAACTGGCCCGCGAGCACAACGCCAAAGTCGCCAGTTTCGCCACCGACCTGCGCACGCGCATTCGTGGTCAGGAACAAGCCGTGCACGCACTGGATCGCTCGATGCGCGCCACCGCTGCCGGCCTGAACAAACCGGACGCACCGGTCGGTGTGTTCCTGCTGGTCGGCCCGAGCGGCGTCGGTAAAACCGAAACCGCACTGGCCCTCGCTGACTTGCTGTACGGCGGTGATCGTTTCATCACCACCATCAACATGTCCGAATTCCAGGAGAAGCACACCGTTTCCCGCCTGATCGGCGCGCCACCGGGTTACGTCGGTTACGGCGAGGGCGGCATGCTCACCGAAGCCGTGCGGCAGAAACCGTACTCGGTGGTATTGCTCGATGAAGTCGAAAAGGCTGACCCGGACGTGCTCAACCTGTTCTACCAAATCTTCGACAAAGGCGTGGCCAACGATGGCGAAGGTCGCGAGATCGACTTCCGCAACACGTTGATCCTGATGACCTCGAACCTCGGCAGCGACAAGATCAGCGACCTTTGCGAGAACGGCGCACGCCCGACCGCCGAAGTCCTCGAAGAAACCATTCGCCCGGTGCTGAGCAAACACTTCAAACCGGCGCTGCTGGCGCGGATGAAAGTCGTGCCGTACTACCCGGTCGGCGGCCCGGTGTTGCGCGAGCTGATCGAGATCAAACTCGGTCGTCTCGGCGAGCGCCTGAATCGTCGTCAGCTGGATTTCAGCTGGTGCCAGAACCTCGTCGATCACCTGTCCGAGCGTTGCACGCAAAGCGACAGCGGCGCGCGCCTGATCGACCATCTGCTCGACCAGCACGTTTTGCCGCTGGTTGCGGATCGTCTGCTCGACGCCATGGCCACCGGTGAAAGCCTCAAGCGTGTGCATGCCACGCTCGACGGTGAAGCCAGCGTGACGTGCGAGTTCGCCTGAGGTGGGCGTGATGTTCACTCAGGTGCCGCAGCCACTGGTCTATGCCGAAGCGTTGCTGGCGCAGTTCGCCAGTCTGTCGCGGGCGGCGGACGGTGCTGCGTTGCTGGGTGACTTCGTGCGTGGTCTGGCCGAGCTGAGCGGTTGCGAGTTGACGCAGCTGTATCTGCTCGACGCCACCCACACGTGCCTGGGGATGAACGCCGAATGCCTCGACGGCGCCCTGCAACCGCGTGAAGCGGCGAGCCTGCCGGCGGATTACAACGGTGAGCAACTGCTGCAATTTGCCCTGTGCCAGAACCGCGTGGTGTGCCTCGACGACTTGAGCGGCAGCCTGCACGAAACCAGTTTTCTGCCGGCGGCAACCTCGCCGTGGCAGTCGCTGCTGTGCGTACCACTGGTCAATCAGCACAAAGCTGTTGAAGGCCTGCTGCTGTGCGCCAGCCGCCGACGTACGAACCTGCAAGGCTTCGCTGATTCCCTTGGCCAGCTCGGCTCGTTCGTGCTTGGCCAATTGCATTTGTTGCAACGCCTGCGTCAGCCGTTGGCGGAATCGACCACGGTGGCGCGCAGCGTGCCGAGCATCAGTGGCTATGGCTTGATCGGTAAAAGCGCGGCGATGCGCCAGACCCATTCGCTGATCAGCAAAGTCCTGCACAGTCCGTACACGGTTCTGTTGCGTGGCGAAACCGGCACCGGCAAGGAAGTCGTGGCGCGGGCGATTCACGATTGCGGCCCGCGTCGGTCGCAGGCGTTCATCGTGCAGAACTGCGCGGCGGTTCCGGAGAATCTGCTGGAAAGTGAACTGTTCGGCTATCGCAAAGGCGCCTTCACCGGTGCCGATCGTGATCGTGCCGGTCTGTTCGATGCGGCCAATGGCGGCACGCTGCTGCTCGACGAGATCGGCGACATGCCGCTGTCGTTGCAGGCGAAGATTCTGCGCGTGTTGCAGGAAGGCGAGATTCGTCCGCTGGGTTCCAACGACACGCACAAGATCGACGTACGCATCATCGCCGCGACCCACCGCGATCTGTCGACGCTGGTCAGTGAGGGCAAATTCCGCGAGGACTTGTACTACCGCCTCGCGCAATTCCCGATCGAGTTGCCGGCGCTGCGTCAGCGCGACGGCGACATCCTTGAACTGGCCCAGCACTTCGCCGAGAAGACCTGCACGTATTTGCAGCGCGATCCGGTGCGTTGGTCGAGTGCTGCGCTGGAACACCTGTCCGGCTACAACTTCCCCGGCAACGTGCGTGAACTCAAGGCCTTGGTCGAGCGTGCGGTGCTGCTGTGCGAGGGCGGTGAGTTGCTCGCCGAGCATTTCTCCCTGCGCATGGAGCCGATGCTGGAAGACAACAGCCACCTGAATCTGCGCGAACGTCTGGAGCAGGTCGAACGCACTTTATTGCTCGACTGCTTGCGCAAGAACGACGGCAACCAGACCCTCGCCGCCCGCGAACTGGGCCTGCCGCGACGCACGCTGCTGTATCGGCTTGGCCGTCTGAACATCAATCTGGGAGATTTCGATGGGTAGGCAAAACGTCATCGAAATCCTCGCAAAAACCAATTTCAGCGCCGCCCGCAAGGGTCGGCGCTTTGTGCTTTGTCTACCCCTGGAGACCCTCTGATGTCTGTTCGTCACTGGCACGCTGTCCTGCTGACCCTCGTCGTTCTATGCGGCCTTGGCGGCTGTAGCGGCAATTACAAATTCAACGACAACGACTATCGCCCGTTGGGTGATCCGCAAGCGGTCAATCGCGGCAAGTGACCGCAAGGAGCATCAAACATGGAATTGGTTTTCGAAATGCTGAACACCAAGCAGTTCGTGCCCACCGAGTTGTGCCAGAAGACCTTCAAACAGGCCGGCGGCGTCATCGGGCGGGGCGAGGACTGCGACTGGATCATCCCTGACCGCAAGCGTCATCTGTCCAATCACCACGCGATTGTCAGCTACCGCGAAGGCACGTTTTTCCTGACCGACACCAGCAGCAACGGTGTGCAGGACGGCGAAAGCGGCGCACGTCTGCACAAAGGCGAACCGGTGCGCATCGAACACGGCAGCACTTACGTGCTCGGCGACTTCGAGATTCGCGCGCGACTGGTGCGTGACCCGGCGACCTTCGATGGTGAAGTCGGCCGTCCGCGCGCCGCTGGCAGCATCATCCCTGACGACGCGTTTCTCGATCTCGACCCGCTCAACGCCCTCGAACAGCAAGAGCGCGTCTACTCGGAAATCGACGAACTGCTGGCGCCGAACACCAAACCTGAAGACTCCCGTCAGCGTGCCGACTACGCGCGCATCGACATGGAAAGCCTGATGGTGCCGGAACTGATCGCCGCGCCCGTCGAACCTGAGCCTGCTCCGGCGCCTAAAGCCGTCGAGCGTCAGAGCGAAGGTTTCTGGGATCACTTCGGTGCTGCGCTGGGTGTCGATGTCAAAGGCCTCAGCCATGACGAACGTGAAGCGCTGGCGCTGAACGCCGCGCGTCTGTTGCGGCAGAGCGTCGGCGGTTTGCAGCAGAGCCTGCGCACCCGTTCGGAGCTTAAAAACGAACTGCGTCTGGCCCAGACCACCGTGCAAGGCACCAACAAGAACCCGCTGAAATTCGCCGTTGATCCGAGCGAAGCACTGCAGATTCTGTTGCAGCCGAGCAAGCCCGGGCATCTGCCGGCCGAACAAGCCATCTCCCGTGCATTCCGCGATTTGCAGGCGCATCAGGTGGCCTTGCTGACCGCCAGCCGCGCCGCCGTACGCGGCACGCTGGAGCACTTCTCGCCAGAGCAATTGACCCTGCGTTTCGAACGCGACAACAAGCCGCTGATCGCCACATCCGGCGGGCGCTGGAGAGCGTTCGGCCGTTACCACCAGGCGCTGCGTCAGGACGATGACTGGAGCGAGCGTTTGCTGGCCCGCGACTTCGCCCAGGCCTACGAAGAACAGATTCGCCTGATCTCCACCCTCCACACCGACCACCAAGGATGATGCGCATGTCTCGCCGCTCGACCGCTTTTTTCAAGACGCTGACTGCGCTCACCATGCTGGTGCTGCTCGCCGGTTGCTCGTCGCTGTCGCCGTACTCGAAAGTGACCAAGATCAACCTGAAACTGACCGGCAGCGATCAGCTCAACCCGGACCTCAATGGCCGCCCGTCGCCGATCGTGGTGCGCCTGTTCGAACTCAAGCACCCGGTGACCTTCGAGAACGCTGATTTCTTCAGCCTTTACGAGCGCGCCAAGGAATCCCTCAACCCGGATCTGGTGGCCAGCGAAGAACTCGAACTGCGCCCGGGGGAAACCGTGGAGATGAAGCTCAAGGTGGAAGAGGGCAGCCTTTATGTCGGCGTTCTCGCCGCTTACCGCGACTTGCCGGACACCCAATGGCGCCACACCGTTCAGATCACTCCGCTGGAAGTTACCGAAGTCGATTTGACTCTGGATCAGACCGGCATCCGCAACACCAATCAAGTGCTCGCCAAGGCGGATGACTGATCATGAATACCCATAAAGTCATTTGGCAGGAAGGCATGCTGCTGCGTCCGCAGCACTTCCAGCACAACGATCGTTATTACGATCACCAGATGAAAACCCGCACGCAATTGTTGGGTGGTTACACCTGGGGTTTCCTCAATCTGGAGATCGACCTGCAGTTCCTCAACATGGGCAAACTGGTGATCAGTGAAGCCTCGGGGATTCTGCCGGACGGCAGCCTGTTCGAACTCGGTGGCAACACCGAGCCGCTGGCGCTGGACGTACCGCCGAACACTGGCAACACGCCGATCTACCTGGCGCTGCCGCTGGTCACCGGCAACCACATCGAGTCGCGCCGTCCGGAGCAATCCGACGTGCTCGCGCGTTACACCGCGTATGACGCCGAAGTCGCCGACTCCAACGCCGGCGATGATTCCGCCAGCCAGGTCAGCTGCGGTCGCCCGGACTTCAAACTGTTGCTCGGCGAGCAGCAGAGCGATCAGGCCTACGTGAAGCTGAAGATCTGCGACGTGCTCGACACCACGCCGGACGGCGTGATCAGCCTCGATCCGGACTTCGTGCCGACCTACATTCAGGCCCACGCTTCCAGCTACTTGCTGTCGTGCCTGAAAGAAGTCATCAGCATGCTCAACCACCGTGGCGACACGATTGCCGAGCGGATTCGCTCCAACGGCAAGGTCGGCGGTGCTGAGGTCGGCGACTTCATGATGCTGCAACTGATCAACCGCACCGAACTGCTGCTGCGCCACTACCTCGGCCTGGAGCAGGTGCACCCGGAAGAGTTGTACCGCACGCTGCTGACCATGCTCGGCGATCTGGCGACCTTCTCCGGCGAAAGCAAACGTCCGCGTCTGGACAGCCGCTACTCCCACGCCGATCAGGGTGGGAGCTTCCGCAAGCTGATGGAAGCGATTCGTCAGGTGCTGTCGATGGTGCTCGAACAGCACGCCATCGAACTGATCCTGCAAGCGCGTCAGTACGGCATCATCGTCTCGCCGTTGCACGACCACAAACTGCTCGGCTCGGCGTCGTTCGTGCTGGCAGCCAGTGCCAACTGCGACTCCGAAGAACTGCGCCACCGCTTGCCGGCGCACCTCAAGGTCGGCCCGGTGGAGCGTATCCGCCAACTGGTCAACCTGCACTTGCCGGGGATCAAGGTCAAACCGTTGCCGGTGGCCCCGCGGCAGATCGCGTTCCACTCGAACAAAACCTATTTCATCCTCGAACTCAGTTCCGAAGACCTGGCACAACTCGAGCGCTCCGGCGGTTTCGCGTTCCACGTGTCCGGCGAATTCGCCGAGCTTGAACTGAAATTCTGGGCCATCAGGAACTGACCGACATGATCAAGGAAACGGATTACAACCAGGACGACAAAACCGTCCTGCTCGATCGTCAGGGCCACGGACCGGCATCGAGTCCGCTGACCGACTTCGCCGCGCCGCCGCGTTTCGAGCAACTGGAAGAACGCATGATCTACGCCGCGCGCCTGCGCCCGGCAGAAGCGTTCAACATCAGCCTCAATTCGCTGGTGGCGGCCTCGTCCGAGCTGCTCTCGGAAGTGGTGCGCCTCAAGCACAGCGAAACCCGCGAAGACTTGTACGCACTCAACGAGCGTCTGACTGCCGGGCTCAAGCTGTTTGAAGTACGTGCCCTGCACAACGGCGCCGAAAGCAGCCAGGTGATGGCCGCGCGTTACGTGCTCTGCACCGTGGTCGACGAAGCTGTCGTGACCACACCGTGGGGCAACGAAAGCGAATGGTCGCAGATGAGCCTGCTGAGCAGCTTCCACAACGAAACCTTCGGTGGCGAGAAGTTCTTCCAGTTGCTCGATCGACTGTCGAAAAACCCGGTCAAGCACTTGCCGATGCTCGAGTTGATGTACCTGTGCCTGTCCCTCGGTTTCGAGGGCAAGTACCGTGTACAGGCACGCGGCATGCTCGAACTTGAAGGCATCCGCGATGCTCTGTACCGGCAGATTCGTCAGTTGCGTGGCGACGTGCCGCGCGAGTTGTCGCCGCACTGGGAAGGCTTGAACGATCAGCGTCGCAACCTCGTGCGCATCGTGCCGGCGTGGATGGTGGTGTTGTTCACTTTCGTCTGTCTGGTGGTGATGTATTCGGGCTTCGCCTGGGTCTTGGGCGAGCAGCGCGACACCGTTCTGCAACCTTATCAGCCGCTTGATCCGGCCGCGGTGCAACCGCAGTCGCAGCCGTAAACAGGGACGTGTGATGAAAAAGTTTTTCAAGAAAGTCGGCGCCTTCCTGCGCCAGACCTGGGTCTGGACCTTGCTGCTGGTGCTGTTCGTGGCGCTGCTGGTGTGGTTCGTCGGCCCGTTGTTGGCGGTGGATGATTACAAGTTCTGGGAGAGCGCAACCGCGCGCTTGCTGACCATCGCTGTGCTGTTCCTGATCTGGGGCCTGACCATGGTCTTCGTCAGCTGGCGCAGCGGTATCCGCAAGAAAGCCGAGGAAGAAAGCGAGGACGGCCAGGACCGCATTCGCCGCGAAGAGCTGATCGACGAAGAACAGAAAGAGTTGAAGGCGCGCTTCAAAGACGCGCTGAAAACCCTGAAGACGTCGAGCCTGTATCGCGGCCGCAGCGAGCGCTGGCGCAGTGACTTGCCGTGGTACCTGCTGATCGGTCCGCAGGCTTCCGGCAAGACCAGCCTGCTGGATTTTTCCGGTCTGGAATTTCCGATCAACAAGATCGACCGCAAGCTGACCCGCGACACCCTCGGCACGCGTCATTGCGACTGGTACTTCGCCGACCACGGTGTGTTGATCGACACCGCCGGGCGTTACACCACGCAACCGGATGTGGAAGTCGACGGCGGTGCCTGGACGACGTTGCTGGAGCTACTGCGCAAGCGTCGTCGCGGGCGTCCTTTGAACGGCGTGCTGGTGACCATTCCGGTGGAAACCCTGCTCGGTGGCAGTGAGCAGGACATCGACACCCTCGCGCGCCAGATTCGCGGCCGTCTGCAAGACGTGCATCAGAAACTGCACGTCGACGTGCCGGTCTATCTGGTCCTGAGCAAGGCTGACAAGCTGCTCGGCTTCGACGAGTTCTTCGATCAACTGACCCGCGAAGAAAGCGATCAGGTGCTCGGCACCAGTTTCCGCAAGGATCAGGTCGGCACCGACGTCGCTGTGCTGCGCAACGAGTTCGAAGAACTGCTTCGTCGCCTCAACAGCCAAGTGATCATGCGCATGCACTCCGAGCGCGATACTCAGCGCCGTGGCCGCATCCTCGACTTCCCGCATCAACTCGGGCAGATCGGCGAGCGTCTGTGCCTGTTCGTCGACATGGCGTTCACTGGCAACCGTTATCAGCGTGCCACGCAGCTGCGTGGTTTCTACCTGACTAGCGCACCGCACCTGACTCAAGAGATGGACTCGACCACCGCCGGCATCGGTGCCAGCCTCGGCTTGAATGCCGGTGTGCTGCCGACCCTGCGCAGCGGTCGTTCGCGGTTCATCCACCACTTGTTCAGCCAGGTGATTTTCCCTGAGTCCGATCTGGCCGGTCTGGACAAGCGCGAACGCAGCCGTATTCATTGGGGCCAGCGTGCGTTGTACGTCGGCGCACTGGCGGCACTGGCACTGTTCGGCATGCTCTGGGCGGGCGGGTTCTCGGCCAACTACGAGCGTCTGGAAAACCTGCGCAATCTGGCGCAGAACTGGACGCAGCAGCGCACGGCATTGTCGCCGCGTGATGACGCCATGGGCGTGCTGAAAACCCTCGACAGCAGCTACGCCGCGACCCAGGTGTTCCCGAAGAAGGGCGACGTTTCGTATCACGAACGTGGTGGTCTGTATCAGGGTGAAGACGTCAATCCAGTGGTCAAAGAGGCTTACGAGCGCGAGCTTGAAAAGCAGCTGCTGCCACGGGTTGCGACCATGCTCGAAGGGCAGATCCGCGCCAACATGAAGGACCGCGACCGTCTGCTCAACAGCCTGCGCGCGTACCTGATGTTGAACATGAAAGACCGTCGCGATGCCGCGTGGCTCAAGGACTGGGTCGCCACTGACTGGTCGACGCGCTACACCGGCAACACCGCCGTACAGAACGGTCTGAGCACGCATCTGGAGCGTCTGCTGAAGCAGCCGTTTATCTACCCGCTGAACGACCAATTGGTCACTCAGGCGCGTCAGGTCTTGCGCAGCGAATCGCTGGCGACGGTGGTTTACCGCATGCTCCGCGAGCAGGCGCGCAATCTGCCGGACTATCGCTTCAGCCAACACCTCGGTCCACAAGGCTCGCTGTTTATCGGCACCGAATACGTGATCCCGGGTTTCTACACGCAAACCGGTTATCAGCAGTATTTCTCGGTACAGGGTTCGGCGCTGGTCACCGACATCCTGCGTGACAACTGGGTACTCGGCGAAGGCGCGGGCATCAGCGACATGGACTTGCGTCGCCTGATGGTCGAGCTGGAGCAACTGTACTTCCGCGACTACGCCAACTACTGGAGCGAAGCGGTTGGCCAGGTAGCCCTGCCGCCGATCAGCGACGCCGGTGAAGGCGCCGAACAACTGGCGGGCCTGACCTCGGCGAATTCGCCGGTGCTGGCATTGCTCACCGAAGTGCGTGAGAACACCCGCTTCCAAGCCGCTGCAGATCCTGTCGAAGAAGCTGGCGACGCTGCTGATGCGCTGGCCGGGCAGAAAGGCAAACTGGGTAAGGTTGGCAAACTTGCCGCCGCCGCAGCGGACAAGGCTTCGGCCCTGAACGTGGCGAAGACCCTGCCGGACACCGCGAAGAAGTCGCTGCAACGCCGCTTCGAACCGCTGCATCGTTTGCTCGATGACAACAACGGCCCAGCGGCGGACCTGACTCCGGCACTGAGCGCGCTCAACGACCTGCAACTGCAACTGGCCGGTCTGGCCCGTTCCAGCACGCCGGAACAAGCCGCGTTCGAAATGGCAAAAACCCGCATGAGCGGCCAGCGTGATGCGCTGACCAACCTGCGCAATGCCTCCGGTCGTTTGCCGCGTCCGCTCAGCGTGTGGTTCAACGTGCTGGCCGAAGACTCGTGGCGTCTGGTGCTTAACGATGCTTACCAATACCTGAACGGCCGTTATCAGAACGAGCTGTACAGCGTGTATGGCAAAACCATCAGCAAGCGTTATCCGTTCAGCGCCAGCAGCACCAGCGACGTAGCGATCAGCGATTTCCGTGAGTTCTTCCGGGCTCAAGGTACCGTCGACCGCTTCTTCGACAGCTACTTGCGTCCGTTTGTCAGCGGCGATCCGGGCAACTACCGCATGCGCAGCGTCGACGGTCATAGCCTGCCGGTATCGAAGATGTATCTCGACCAGATGGCGGCGGCACTGACGATTCGTCAGAGCTTCTTCTCGATCAACCCGGCCGAGCCGACCGTGCAGTTCAAACTGGAGCCGTACACCCTCGATCCGGCGGTCAGCCGTTCCGAGTTCAAGTTCGGCGACAAGACCATGGAATACCGCCACGGTCCGATCCTGCCAATGTCGTTCAAATGGCCGACCGATGCTGAAGACGGTCGCACCAGTCTGGTCATGGACAAAATGGCCGGGCGCCCGATCGGCATCGAGAAGAACTCCGGCCCATGGTCGCTGTTCCGTCTGTTCGACCTGATGCAGACCGAGTACCTGACCGGTCGCGACGTGCTGGTGCTGAAAGCCGATGTAGGTGGCCTGCGCGCCAACTACCTGCTGACCAGCCAGCGCACGCCGAACCCGTTCGACATGGGCGTACTGCGCACCTTCCGTATGCCGGTGCAGCTCTGATGCTGGTGGCCAGTGCCTGGCGCAGCGCGGCGCGTACCGACCCGGGCAAGGTGCGGGCGCGCAACGAAGATGCCTTCCTCGACTCGCCGCAGCAGGGGCTGTGGGTGGTCGCGGACGGCATGGGCGGTCATCAGGGTGGCGACATCGCCAGCCAGTTGATCGTCGCCAGCCTGGCTGAACTGCCGCAACACGAGGACTTCGACGAACGCCTCAAAGCCATCCGCCAGTGCCTGCACTGGCTGAACCGGCGCTTGGGGCAGGAGTTGACGGTCACCGCCGGACGCCACGACAGCATCATGGGCAGCACCGTCGTCGCGCTGCTGGTGGAAGGCAATCGCGCGGCCTGCATCTGGGCCGGCGACAGCCGTTGTTACATGTGGCGCGGACAGCGGCTGTATCAGCTGTCCAAGGACCATTCGCTGCAACAGCAATTGATCGACGAGCAGCAAATGAGCGTCGAACAAGCGGCGGCGCATCCGGCGGCTCAGGCATTGACCCGAGCTGTTGGCGCGGCCGAAACACTGACCCTGGATGTGCTGGAACTCGAGGTCTATCCGGGTGACGCGTTTTTGCTCTGCAGCGATGGTTTGTATCAGGGCCTGAGCAGCGATGCCCTCGGCAACGCCCTCAGCCTCAGCGCGCCGCACGTGGCGCTGGAACGTTTGTTCGACGGCGCCCTGCGTGGCGCCGCGCGCGACAACCTGACAGCCGTGGTGATCCGCCAATGACTGAAATCGAATCCTCAGTCGATGACTTGCTGATGAGCGAAGAACAGGCCAGCAACCTGACCTACTTCGCCTTCGCCAAGGAAAACAAGGCAGAGCCTTTGCTGGCGCCGACCAAGGCCAGCATCGGTGCACTGCCGGACGTACTCGCCGGTCGCTACCACCTCGAGCGTCTGCTCGGGGCCGGTGGCATGGGCGCCGTTTACCGGGCGCGGGATCTGCTGCACGAACAGTTCGGTGATCCCGATCCTTACATTGCGCTGAAAATCCTCAGCGAAGAATTTGCCGAATCGCCGGACGCCAGTGCCTTGCTCTACAGCGAGTTTGCCCTGACCCGACGCCTGCGCCACGACAACGTCGTGCGTGCGCACACCTTTGAAGTCGACACCGACTGCCAGCGGGCCTTCATCACCATGGAATACATGCGTGGCCTGACCCTGGACAAATTGCTCTGCGAGCGGCCCCTCGGCCTGCCGTGGCAAGAACTGCGCGACATCGTCCTGCCGCTGCTCGACACGCTGGCCTACGCCCACGGTCGCGGCGTGCTGCACGGTGACATGAAACCGAGCAACGTCATGCTCAGCGAAGACGGCTTGCGCCTCTTCGACTTCGGCCTCGGTCAGGCAGAGGAGGGCGTGATGCCCGGCCTGCCGCACCTGAGCCGCGAACGCTTCAACGCCTGGACCCCAGGCTACGCCGCCCCCGAACTGCTTGAGGGCCAACCGTTGTCGGCCAGCGCGGACGTATACGGCGTGGCCTGCGTGATCTATGAACTGGCGGGCGGCAAACACCCGTTCCGCCGCTTGCCCTCGACCCAGGCCCGCGACGAGCACCTGGAGCGCGAACTGCAAGCACCGGCGAATTTACCGAAACACGGCTGGCCAGCGCTGCGAACCGCGCTGAGCTTCGACCCGGCAGAACGCACCATCACTGCCCAACAATTGCGTGACGCCTTGGGCGCCACTTCGTCCTGGCTGCAACGTCTGCGACTTCGGGCGTAACGGATGACATTCGAACAGGGAGCACTTTATGTTCAACCCAGCTAACGAAACCCACTTCAGCCTCAAGGTCGAAGACTACGTCGGCGACCTGCAAGTGCTGTCGTTCACCGGCACCGAAGGCATCAGCCAACCGTTTCGTTTCGACCTCGAACTGGTCAGCGAAAACCCTGATCTGGACCTCGAACAACTGCTGCACAAGCAGGCCTTCCTCGCATTAGATCCACAAGGCTCGGGCATTCACGGGCAGATCTACCGCGTCGCCCAAGGCGATGCCGGCAAGCGCCTGACCCGCTACAAAGTGTCGATGGTGCCGCAACTGCAATACCTGCATCACCGCACCAACCAGCGCATCTACCAGCAGATGTCGGCGCCGAAAATCATCGCGCTGATCCTCGAAGAACACGGCATCAAGGGCAACGCCTACAGCTTCCAGCTCAGCCAGCCGTGCCCGGATCGCGACTACTGCGTGCAGTACGACGAAACCGACCTGCATTTCGTTCAGCGCCTGTGCGAAGAGGAAGGCATTCACTACCACTTCCAGCACAGCGACAAAGGCCACCTGCTGGTGTTCGGCGACGACCAGACCGTGTTCCCCGATCTCGGCCAGCCGACTGCGTACGTGCAGGGCAGCGGCATGGTCGCCGAGGAACCGGTGATCAAAGGCTTCAAACTGCGCCTGGAAACCCGCACCAGCCGCACCACGCGCCGCGACTACGACTTCGAAAAATCGCGCCTGCAAATGGAAGCCGCCTACAAACCCGAAGGCGAGAGCACCGAGCCAGATCTCGAAGACTACGACTACCCCGGCCGCTTCATCGATCGCGCCCGTGGCAAGTTCCTCAGCCAGCGCGCCCTCGAACGCCACCGCGCCGACTACCGCCAGGCCGAAGGTCGCGGCGACCAGACCAAACTGGTCAGCGGCCACTTCATGGCCATGTCCGACCACCCGCGCAGCGAGTGGAACGACCTGTGGCTGCTCACCGAAATCTTCCACGAAGGCAAACAGCCGCAAGTCCTCGAAGAAGGCGTGACCAGCGACACCACCGACAACAAGGACGACTTCCACCAGGGCTACCGCAACACCTTCCTCGCCACCCCGTGGGACGTGTTCTATCGCCCGGCCCTCGAACACCCGAAACCACGCGTCCTCGGCAGCCAGACCGCGATGGTCACCGGCCCCAAAGGCGAAGAAATCCACTGCGACCAATACGGCCGCATCAAAGTGCAGTTCCACTGGGACCGCGAAGGCCTCGCCGACGACAAAACCAGCTGCTGGCTGCGCGTCTCCAGCTCCTGGGCCGGCGACCGCTACGGCGCCATCTCCATCCCGCGCATCGGCATGGAAGTCCTCGTCACCTTCCTCGAAGGCGACCCCGACCAACCGCTGGTGACCGGTTGCCTGTACCACAAGGAAAACCCGGTGCCGTACGCCTTGCCGGCGAACAAGACTCGCAGCGTGTTTAAAACGCTCAGCTCACCGGGTGGTGGCGGCTACAACGAACTGCGCATTGAAGACAAGAAAGGTGCCGAGCAGATCTACATTCATGCCCAGCGCGATTGGGATGAGAACGTTGAGCATGACCAGAAGATTCGGGTCGGCAATGAACGTCACGACACGGTGGTTAAGAACACCTACACCGAGCTGAAGGCTGAAGAACACCGCACCACGATTTCCGATCGCAAGGTTGAAGCGAAGCTGGATGATCACCTGACGGTTGGGCAGAACCAGCATGTGAAGCTGGGGACTGCGCAGCTTACCAGCGTGGGGAAAGAGATTCACCTCAAGGCTGGGGACAAGATCGTTATTGAGGCGGGGACGGAGCTGACCATTCTTGGGGGTGGGAGCTTTATCAAGCTCGATGGCGGTGGGGTTACGGTGGTTGGGCCGGTGATCAAGATCAATGCGGGTGGGTCGGCTGGTTCCGGCACCGGGATCGGGATTAAACCGCCGGTGCTGCCGGGGGCGGCGGATAAGGATAAGGCGGGGAGTTTGATGGATCAGGCGTTGTTGAATGCGCCGCCTGAGAAAGTTAAACCGAAGGCTTTTTTTGTGTTTTCCGAGTGATCGACATGAATCGTGTTTTGAAGAAGAGCAATGGCATCGCGATAGCGGTTTTCACCGCGTCGCTGTTGAGCCTGTTTCATGGCAGCGTTTATGCGGATGAATGTCCGTCCGAGGACTTTTCCCAGTTTCTGCCGGCGTTTTCTGCGAATGCTGAAACTCAGCAGCGGTTGACTGCGATGACGGTGAAGTCGCTGGTTTTGAAACCTACCGGGGAGAGCGGAAATTTTGATCCGCAAACGACCGGGGTTAAGAGCTCGACGTTGGCATTTCCACTGATGGCACCCGTAGCCACAGAAAAGACCGAAGGTGTCGAAGTCGAAGCGGTTGACGACAGTCATTTCAACGTTGTTGATAAGCGTGCAGGTAACAGCAACATCAAAATCTTTAACTTTTCTCGCCAAGCGTGTTGGGTTCTAGAGGGAGTTGAGGACTGGTCGATTAGTGAGAAAAATCTTGTTGTGGCAAGTACCCCGACCATGAACACGGCCGAGAATTTTTGTTATCAGCGCGCGCAAGCCTTCGCTGGGCTAGGTGGGCTGGAGCAGTATCGGCTGACCGGCGAGCTGTTTGTGGCCGCGCTGGAAAACTATGTGTGCGCTGCTGCTTCTGGAGACCCACAAGCAAGTTTGAGTGCTGCGGGCCTGAGTCTTTCCGGCATGGCACCACAGTTGGAAACGGAAAAAGTTGAGGCGTTTTTCAAGGCTGCCGCGACAACGCTTGCCGACGGTGCAGCCTCGCTTTCGACTTTTTATTGCTATGGGAACAACCCTGTACCTGAAGGACGTTGCCAACACCCAGAACAAGCCGAAAAGGAGCTTATTCGCGCCGCCTCAATGGGTTCGGTCGATGCGATGAATTACTTGGGTTACTCGTTTGAAAAAGGGCAGCTCGTTACTAAAGACATTTCCAGAGCGCTTGCCTGCTATCGCCTCGCCGCTGACAAGGGTAACGACACCGCTGCCGGAAATTTGAAACGTTTAAACGCGCAAAACGCTGCTTCTATCAAGACCAGCTATTGCTATTAATTTGCAGGATGCACAAATGTCCGAACCACTCGATTTAAGAAATCAGTACACCGGCGGTGATTACGTCTACCTGATGGGGGGCAATGGCACCCAAACCAATGCTGCGGGGAAAAAACTGATCGATTGCTCCCATATGGTGAATCTTCTGCTCACTGGCGCGGGCTACGAGATTGAGTATGAGGAGACGAGAGCTATGAATGCCTCCTCTCGCTTTTACACCGTGGTGCCACCGACAGAGGTCAAGAAAGGGGACATTGCTCTTTGGATTGACATCCTTCCTCTAACGGGAGGCAATCGTCGCCTGTTTCATACCGGCATTGTCATGGAGTACAACGCAGAGACGGGCCAGGGAAAAATTTTTGGTGCTCAGACCACTAACGGACCTTCGGAAGCGTTCTTTGGGCGGAACCCACCTGCATACTACTGGCCTGTTCCAACAAAGTTTTTAAGGGCTAAGGAGGAGTATCGGACAGGTGCCGCGCCAGCCCCGGCCCCAGCGGCTGCCCCTGCCCCGGCAGGACCTGCGCCCTTGATGAACTTTCAATATCCGTTCAGAAAAGGTGACGGTAAGCAGTTCACCGACGCGGAGGAGGTTTACAAAGCTCTCGAGGGCGAAACTGCTGGCAACTACCTGCTGGGCAGCAACAAGTTCTGGCACGGTGGTATACACATCAGCAATGCCAGCGCTCCCCAGTGCATCTTGAACGAACCGATCCGCTGCATGGCCGACGGCGAGGTGGTGGCCTATCGACTTAACGAAGACTATCTAGAGTCTACGTTCGGCGAAAACGAGAAAAAACTGAAGTATTCCAATTCCTTCTGTCTGGTGCGACATGAGTACTGCACTGCGCCAAACCCAGAAGAAGGTACGAATAAAGGTAAGCAAAACAAGCTGAATTTTTATAGCTTGTACATGCATCTTCTGCCCTTCAAGCGTTATCCCCTAACGGAAGAAGAAACTCCGAAGCCGCAAGTGACCATGAAAGTAAGTGACTTCAACGCTTACGATGATTTCCCCGAAACCAACAGTATTCAGAATGTTGGCAAGCTTGTTGCTGGGACTAAGCTTGAGATATTGGATCAGAAGGATGTAGTCAACGTTACCTATGCGAAAGGGAAAATCCTGTCCGGTAGCGTGAAAAAAAATGGTCACAAAGTTCGCCAAGCTGGCAAAGAGGTCTGGTTCGCTTATTTGAAAGATGGTGAGCCCTACAAGAACTCCAAACCTGCCCGGATATGGTTGGCAGACCCGATCCCGGAGCGCCTAAAGCCAAAGTATTGGCAAGGCAAAGTTAAGGGTACTGCATTGAAGAGATTGGATATTTATCAAGATCCAGTCTCAGCCCAAAATGGGCAACCTTCAGGGGCCAAAATGGGGACATTACAACTTACCCCGCAAAGTGTCTTGGAGTTTGAGAGTAAGGACGTTTTGAATCTCAACGTCTCGGGGACAATTCGTCGAATGGCGAAATGCACGAGCAGCGGTAGCGTTGCTGGGAACGGAAACCTTCCTCCTAGTTTTTGGGCAATCGTAGAAAATGAGTATGTTGCTTGGGATGTAATCCCTACTAATTTTGAAGCGGTCGTGCCCGCCAGTATAGGAATTAAGGCTGGTGATCCGATCGGATATCTTGGACAGACGCAAAATCTTACCGGAGAGGATGGCGGTGTTTCAAGCAAATATCAGGTTCACGTCGAGATATTCACCGCAGAATCTAATGTAATAGAGTTTTTGGAAAACACCGCTGGCCTGAAAATCGGGAAAAAGTATCTGCATCTATTGGCAGGGGCAGAGCTCAAGAAAAGAGCTCCGGCGACAGGTTCCACGCAGCTAAAAAAAGAGCATGCGATCGAATTGACAAAGGCACCACTGATAAAAGAAGGTGGGGAGGATTACTATCAAGTTAGCGTAGTGGAAGATGGACTGCTGGTGGCAGGATTAATAAAAAAAATAGGGGCAGAAATAATCACTCAGCATGACTGGAGGAAGTTAGGGTTTCATGTTGTCGAAGAGTTGAATTCCACTGCGGATGGATTCCTCGATCCTGATGCCATGCCGCAATTTTTCAAAGATCTCTTCGCTAAAATGGATACCAACCATGATGGAGATGTTGATCCGGGGGAGCTTGCTGAAGCATTGAAAAATGCAGAGACAAGAGAAAGTTGGGCGAAGCTCATTGCTCATCATCCTACAGAATGGAAAAGCAAAGCAGATGCTGCTAAATGGAGCCGACTTGATGAACTGCTAGAAGACGCTCCAAAAACGTTAAAGCACGAAAAGGAAAGGATCACAAAGTATGTTTTTTGGGATGATCTGATTGGCAAGGCTAGTGTGAGTACGGATTTGATTTGGCATTTTCATCCAATTGAGATGCTGAGTAATTTCATGAGTCGTTCTAATCTTATTGATGTCGATCGGTTTGTTGCTATGTATGCCGAGCAGCACGCTTCATTTCAACCTGGGGCGCCAGATCTCTCTCCTGCATCTAAGTCTAATCTTCGTCTGATAGTTGAAAATATTAATAAATATATAGATAAGACGAAAGATGTTTATACGATATATGAATGGTCTTATATGTTTGCAACTGCTCGTCACGAAGCTTATCAATTTATGATTCCTGAGTACTTCAGTGCTGCTCCGGAATATGGCGATGCTTCATATTTTGATAAATATGATCCGGTGCTTGCGGATACACCTGTACGCAGACAAACTGCGGTAGAAAATGGCAATACGGTACAGGGTGATGGTTTCAAGTATCGTGGTCGTGGTCTTGTCCATCTGACTTGGAAGAAAAATTACCAGAAAGCGAAGGACTATTTTGGTATTGACTTTGTTGGCAATCCCGATGAGGCCGCCGGTTTTGAGAACTCGATTCCAATTATGATTTGGGGGATGAAAGAAGGTATATTTACAGGTAAGAAGCTTGGTGATTATATCAATAATACCACAAAAGATTATGAGGGTGCTCGTAGGATAATAAATGGGTCTGACCAGAAAGTTTTAATTGCAAGTTATGCTGTAAAATTTGAAGCTATATTAAGAGCCACTTCCAATGCGCCGGAGACGAAATAAATATGACGCTTAAAATTCGGGCTGTCATGGCTGTCGTTGCTTTAGTAATGACTGATATGGTGTTGGCAAATCAAGATGATGTTTACTTTGCTGATTCGAAGAATAAGTTTTTAAATGTAACCTGGGCAAATGGTAGCAAAAAAATTGAAGGTGTCGTTGGTAGTGAGGGAGAAAACGTTAGAGAACTTGTAGATTTTAACGGTGGTAAGGCGCTGCATTATGAAAATTTGGCATCGCGCTCGCCTTTTGAAGCATATTTCACTTTGAGCAGGAACGAAAATCAGATTTTAGTAGATTGCATTTATGCAAGTATTAGAAATGAGCAAAACGGAATTCTGATTAATAAGGCTGTGTGTGGATTGAGTCGCCCTCTGGTAGAGGGGTATGAAGATACAGTGTATGAATTTTCAGATCAGTGGAAAAGTGAGACTGCCAGTGTTTCTATAGCGCCGGTTTTGAAAATACCCCCAATGTCGCTAGAGGTAAAAGAAGCGGAAATCGGCAGTGCGGAGTTGTTTCGCATTTATAAAGACAAAAAAGATTTGAGTACTTTAGTTCCGAAGGTGATTCTAAGAAGTGGGACTGGGAAATACTCGTTTGGTTCAAGTCTTGTATTTTCTGTTTATAATGTAGGTACGCTGACGGCTCCCGTTTATCTAGATGTTTCAATTGATGGCTTAGCGAAAAAGTTTGTCAGATACGATCGTGGCGCCGTAGAAAAATTATTCTGATATCGATGGTGGCAACTTTATCCACGGATAGGTTGAGATAACATGGAGCGGTTTTTTTGAGCGCTCCTCGTGAATTCATTGCTTTTCAATTCATGAGAATATATTTGTTAAGGAATGCTGATATGCAGAGGGAGGTTAGTCAATGGTAAAGGATACGGATTTATTTGTTGCGCTCGACCGCTTTGAATTTGGTTGAGAACTTAAATAGATCTGGCCCGTTTGTCGGTTCTGACTCTGTCTTCTGTCGCGAGCCCGTTCAGAATTGAACGGATCACTGAATTTTTTTACGGACGCCAAGGAATGCAGATTTTCCGATTCAGCCTCATTTTTTTAGTTTCAATACTGTCGCCTGTGGTCATGGCTGAGGGCACGATGATTGCCACCATCCTTCAGGCCGACTTTTCCAAAGACCCGGAAGTCCGGTTGCTTGTCAGAGTGGTTGATGTGGGTGGTGGTTCGGATACCCCTTCCATGGCGGTTCGTAATCAATGCCTGGAGAGGAAGGCGTCCGCAGAACGTCCTGGGCCGGATCCGTGCTTTTCGATAGAGATCACTGAGAGCAAAAAGCAACGGGCCATTGTTCGGCAAGCGCTATTGAATGATCCTCAGCGCACAACCGACCCTATCTATTTGGAAATTGTTTATCGCTCGGAGGTCAGCGAGAGCGATCCGACGAATCACCATCAGCGATCCGCCACACTGAAGATCGAAGAAAACGGCCTCTACAATTGGAACAATGAGAGCGAACAGGCATTGGCGGACGTTGAGTGGTTTCCCTCGGGAAATGGTGTTCTTGATCTGATGGTTCCTGACGCGGATGCATTGCTGAATTCTGTATATCGGGATCGTATGAGTCGGCTGGACGAAAGCGGTCAGAAAGCACTGAGGGAAACTCAAAGAGCTTGGATGAAATTTCGAGATGCGGAGTGCCAGGCCGACCCGAAATTGCATAAATCAGTTTTCGGTGAGTGGTCCGATGCCTGCCTGATTCGCGCGACGATAGAGCGTGCTCGCCAATTGGCTTTGGCACCGGACAAGAGCAGACGTTGAGACGGACAAACCAGAGCATTCGCGCGAAAGCGCCGACTTGGATGAGCATGAACAAACTTTTCTTTCTCTTCTTTGCGCTATTTCCTTTAGGCGCTCAAAGCGCAGTCACCACCGAATCACTTTGCTTCGAAATATCCCAATCGAGCCCGGTAAAGTTCGAACTCCGGACCTACTACGACGAAGCCAGCAAATGGTCCGGTGGTTTCGTGAAGTACGCCAAATCCAATGAGCCCATTTCCATTGTGTTGACGGATTCCCAGAATGAAATCCTCGATCCGGATGCGCCTTGGCAGCACACCAGAACTTGGTCCGAAGTCGTCAACGGCAAGGTCACGGGGACTTATGAGTTGATGACGCAAGGCTCGCAGATCGTCTCGATGTCTTACACAAAGCAGTCCAACGGTAAGGCTTACAGCTTCGGAATTAGCACCAGTGTTGACTCCTCTCCGGAGTCCGGATGCAAGTGGGAGTAGGGCAGTACATGCAATTCAAAACTCTTGCGGTATCACTGCTCGGCCTGATGTGGACGATCCCAGCGTTAGCCCAAACCACCACGTTCAGTCCAACCAAAGGCGTCGACGCGACGCTGGTTCTCGAAGGCTCCAAGCTGAACATCGCGGTTAAAAGCGAAACGCACAGCGAGTCGCGAACAATCGATTTTGAAGCCGAAAACGAACTCTATCTGCAGTTCGACGATTTCAATTTCGACGGCGTCCAAGATTTCGCGGTCTGGCAACTCGATGACGGCATGGGCACTTACCACTACTACCGGGTGTTCATTTACCAAGTCAAAACCGGCACCTTCGAAGAGTTGCAGCCGGACTGCGGCGATGGCTTCGTTAACCTGCGCGTCGACAAAAAGCGTAAAGCGTTGCTCAGCACTTACTGGGAAATGAACATCCCCAAGCAATGCATCACCCGATTCACCAAACGCAAACCTGAATGACTCAAGGATGAACACAGTGAACCGTTTTGTTTTAACCCTTCTAGCCGTACTGCTGCCGGCTTCAGCCGCCTACGCGCAGGACGACTGCCGCCATGTCACCTCAAACCTGGAAATGGTGCCGTGCTCGGAGGCGGCGAAGAAGGCTGCCGATACGCAGTTGAACGTCAGCTACAAGCAGTTGATGTCGCGGCTTGAGTCTGACTATCAAGCAGATCCGGCCTTGGGCGCGGAGTACGCGGCGAAGGTTAAAGAGTCGCAACGTGCGTGGTTGAAGTTGCGCGATGCGAACTGCCCTTTGGTGGCATTCGAAATCGAGACGGGGATGCCGGCGCATGTGTTCGCCGTTAACTCGTGCATCGCCAGAATGAGTCGCGAGCGCTCGGCGTATCTGGACAAGATTGTCCCTGCGCTTGCATCCGATAAGAGCGCTTCGACGGCTCCCACCAGCGACGCTTGCCCCTCGGAGGAGTTCGCGCCGTTCCTGACAGCGTTTTCCGCCAACAGCGAATCACAACGCCGTCTTACCGCAATGACGGTCAAGTCGCTGGTGTTGAAACCGGTAGCGGGGAAGGATCGAAGTACCTTTGAGCCTTCGACCTCGGGAGTCAGTGGAGCTACTTTCAACTATCCGCTGATGGCTGCAATCACGCCCGGCAAGACACCTGGAGTCGAGATCGAAGAGGTCGATGACAGTCACGTCAACGTTGTGGATAAAAGGGCAGGTAACAGCAATGTGAAAATCTTCAACTTCTCTCGTCAGGCGTGCTGGGTGCTTGAGGGGATTGAGGATTGGTCGATCAGTGAGAAGGATCTTGTCGCAACAGATAATCCGGGAATGAGCCGCGCCGAGAACTTCTGTTATCAGCGTGCAGAAGCGTTGGGAGGGCTAGGGTTTCTTGAGCAATACCCGCTGACGGTGGAGTTGATTGAAGCGTCGCTGGAAAATTTTGTGTGTGCTGCAGAGTCGGGTGATGCACAGGCGAGCCTGTCGGCGGCTAGCCTAAGCCTTTCGCAAATGGCGTCTCAGTTGGAAACCCCTAAGGTTGAGGCGCTATTCAAAGCGGCCTCGAAAATACCGAGTGGCGCGTTGGCCTATGCCACGTTTCTTTGTTCAGGAAACTCCACTGACTATAACGGCCCTTGCCTCCATCCCGAGCAGGCAAAAGAGCAGGTTATTCGTGCTATTTCCATGGGCTCAGCTGATGCGATGAATTATCTGGCCTCGACCTTTGAAGGTGGCGAGTTTGGAACGAAGGATATGTCCCGGGCGTTAGCCTGTTATCAGATGGCGGCTGACAAAGGTAATCAGTTGGGCATCTTCAACGTGGGGCGATTGGGATCGACAGGCACGGCGCCGATCAAGGCCAGTCACTGCATCTGAAATGCCGGGTCATGTCTGATGCGTTTTCGCAGTCGTTGAGTCTGAATCCGTCCGGTAAAACGTTTAGTTTTTGAGCGTCTGACGACCACTATTTTCCTTTAAACTCCCCACCCCCAAGGAATGCGCTCAGGACACGGAATGCCAGCCCCCTCGATCTCCCTTCGCCCAGCGTTAGTGCTCTGGCTATACGCCGCCGCAATCGTGCACATTCTCGCCGGTCTCACCCTGACCTGGGCCGGGCATTCCGGTTTACTCGACGGCTACCTGCATTCCCTCGAACTCGCATTCTGGGGCGCCGATGCGGTACCTGCGGCCGGCCACGAACAACAGGTCTGGTGGCTCGCGCTGTTCGGCGCGACGCTGCAAAGTTATTCGCTGTACATGCTCGCGCTGGTGCACTTGGGCAATCGCTTGAAAGCCCCGGCAGTGTGGGGCTGGTTGAGCGCTGGCATCCTGTTATGGGCGCCGCAGGACATGTGGCTGTCAGCGCAACAACAGGTCTGGTCGCACCTGTGGCTCGACGGTTTTGCGCTGCTGGTGCTGTTACCGCCGCTGGTCTGGCTGTATCGCCATGACCGCAAAAAATCCCTTCCAGAAATAGCACCGAACGAGTCCAACCCGTTTGCCGGCGGCGCCTACAAACGCGTGCTAATCACCGGCGGCACCGGATTTATCGGCGAGGCCGTGGTCAATCAATTACTCGACGCGGGCCACTCGGTCAGCGTACTGACGCGCGATCCGTTGAACGCGGCCAATCTATTCAACGGCCGCGTCCGCTGCGTACACTCGCTCAGCGAACTCAGCCACGACGAAGCCTTCGACGTAGTGATCAATCTCGCCGGCGCTCCCGTCGCCGGCCCACGCTGGACTCCCAAGCGTCAGGCGCAGCTGCTCGCCAGCCGAGTCGGCAACACCGAAGCGTTGATAACCTGGCTGAAGAATACCAAGCAAAAACCAACGCTATGGATTCAAGCCTCGGCCATCGGCTTCTACGGCGTGCGCGATGCCAGCGAAAACCTCGACGAACACGCCAGCAAGGGCGATGGCTTCATGGCCGAACTCTGCGCACGTTGGGAAGCCGCCGCGCAACCGGCCATAGAGTTTGGCGTGCGTCAGGTGGTGCTGCGCCTCGGCGTGGTGTTCGGCCCCGGCGGTGCTTTGACACCGCTTCTGATGCCGTTCCGCCTGGGTTTCGGCGGGCGCATGGGTGACGGTCGGCAGATCATGAGCTGGGTGCATCGCGACGATGTGCTTCAGGTGATCGCGCGGGCTTTCAACGATGACAATCTGCGCGGGACCTACAACATGGTGGCGCCCGAAGCGGTCAGTCAGGCCGCGTTCGCCGAGCAGGCCGGCAAGGTCCTCAAACGCCCGGTGTGGTTGCACATTCCCGCCGCGCCAGTGCGTGCAATGGCGGGGGAGATGGCGCAGCTGTTTTTCGATGGTCAGCGCGTGGTGCCGCAGCGTTTGACCGAGGCCGGCTACACATTCCGTTATCCAACCCTCGACGCCGCTCTGCGCGATCTGACCTGAGGATCGCTCATGAGCAAGCCGTTGATGTACCTGCTGGCCGGCAACGGCAGCGCTGCCGATTGGTGGGATGACGCGCTGCCGCACTTTCAGCGCTACGACGTGGTGCCGCTGGAGTTACCGGGCTTCGGCGCCAATCCGCTGCCACCCTGCGAGGATCTGGCGGACTACGCGCAGACCTTGTTGGCGATGACGCAGAAGGGCAGCGCGATCATGGCGGTCGGGGTCAATGCCTTGCTTGTATTGCATGCGTTGCAGCGTCGGCCCGGACACTTTTCCCGCAGCGTTTTGTTGGCGCCGGTCGGTGCGTTTTTGTGGCAGCGGCGGTTACCGGCACTGATGTCGCCGCTGCCGATCCGCAAGACCATTCACTGGCTGCTGTCGAACAAGCCCAAGCTGTTCGCCCGCAAGTTCTCCAACCAGACCTGGACGCCCGCGCAGTACCAGCGCATGGGCGCCGGCTATGCGCGCTGCCGTGCGTTTGTACCGCATTGGGATCTGATTCGCGCCGATACCGCGTTGCCACTGCTGGAGTGGATCACCGATCCGGTCGAGTTGGTTTGGGGCGATCAGGACGCTGTACTCGGCATCGAGCAAGCGGCAGCGTGGTCGGCGATTCTCGCCCGCGCTGATCTGACCATCAGCCTGAAACCCGGTTGGGGTCATTACCCGTGGATCGACTCGCCCGCGCAGTTCGCGCAGTGGCTGGAGTCGGGCGAGCGCGGGTTTGTTGCGCACACCAAGGGCGGGCGTTTGCGTCTGGCTGAACTGGCCCGGAAAGCGGTACCGGCAGCGCTGACCCTCAACGATTACACCGATCCGCGTCTGCCGGCATTTCTCGCCGCCCAACCTGATGTGACCTGGGCGGTGCGCTCCTCCAGTTATGGCGAGGATCAGGCCGATTCGGCGAATGCCGGTTTGAGCACAACCTATCTGCGCGAGCCGACCGCCAACGTGCCAACACGCATCGCCGAACTGACGGCCGAAGGCGTTGAGGAAGTGGTGGTGCAGCGCTTCATCACGCCGGTCGTTTCCGGCATCGCTTTCGTGCGCCATCTCTCGGTAGAACTCGAATGGGTGGAAGGCCATCTCGAATCGCTGGCCGACGGTCACGTAAGCCCCTCGCGGGCAACGTTTTCGCGGCTCGGCGATGCCTGGCGCAGCGGCACATTCACGCCGTCCCACGGTTTGACCGAAGACCTGTTGTGGCGCTTTCTGCAAGACGTGCTGCGCGTGTTCCACTACGTGCCCGGCGACGTCGAATGGGCCTGGGATGGCTCGCAACTCTGGCTCCTGCAATACCGGCCGATCAGCGACTACGGCTGGCGCCGGCACCTCACCGCCGCCAATATCGCCGAGATCCTGCCGCCGCAACCGAGCGTGTTGGTGGAATACGCCCAGCGCCGCGCGGCAGCGAGTATTCCGGCGATCATGGCGCGTTGGGATGCGCGGGTGTTGCAGGACAACGAGCCGTTCACCGCAGTGTTCGGCGGCGCGTCCTATATCAACAATGATCTGTTTCTTGCAAGGCTGGCCGACTGGGGCATCAGCGCCGATAACTACGCGGGTGAAGTTGGCGGCGCGACGCCTCATCTGCCGTGGCAACCGCTGAAGATGCTGCGTTCGTTGCCGCTGTTTTTGCGTATGCAACGCAAGGCTCGCGGCCATTTGCTGAATCTTGAAAACGGCTTGCAGCGCTTCGATCGGGAACTGGCCGAACTCGTCGCCCAAGCTGCCGATGGCCAGCAACTGGCGGACTGGTTCACCCGGTTTTACGTGTTCGTGGTGCAAGGCAATCTGTGTATCGCCACGGCGCTGGCCAGTAGTGGCGGCGATTGGCTGGGCCGTCCGCCGACCGCTTACGACAACCTTGAAAACAGTCCGCATCGATTGCCGTGGGAAACCGATCCGGCTACACCTCGACCCGCGTCGAGCGAACTGCCGCTACAGCCATTCCCGCAATGGTCAGGGCTGATCCGCCTCGCGCATTCGACCGGCCTGCCGGGCCTGCGCGGTTACTACCTGCAAGTGCGCGAGTGGTATCGCGACAACCTCATGCGCATCTTCTTCCGTCTGCACCACGCCATGCCGCTGGCGGATCGCGAACACTGGTTTGCACCGCACCCCGATGTGCGCACCCGAGACGGCAGCTTCTGGCAGGACGGTCGCGAGGGTGCGGAGCTGGCCACCGGGTTCATGATTTATCCGGGACAGGTGCAAGGCATCCTCGGCGCCGACATCCTGCTCGAAGACACCCTCGATCCGGGGCGACACGCGCATTACCAGACGGCGCGGGCAGTGATTGCGCGGATGGGCGGACGCTTGTCGCATGGCTCGACGTTGCTGCGGGAGCTGCGCAAGCCGTCGGCGGTGATGCCGCAGGTGGATCCGGCGTGGGTGGGGTGTGAGGTGTTGTATCGGGATGGTGAGTTGCAATTGATTAATTCGAAGGATACGAAGTGAAACGATTGCTGGTGTTATGTGTGAGCTGGTTGCCGATAGCGGTTATGGCGGCAGATGTTTGCAATCAGGAAGCTGACTCAAAATATTTCTTATCGCAATGGTCGCAGAGCAGTGAACATCCGGAAGACATACTTTCCAGTCTCGATGGAAAAGAGTTTTCTATCGATCCGGGCCACGTGGTTTTTCGCGGCGATCTAAATGGCGATGGCATCGAAGACTTCATCTTCAATTCCCGCGTCGGCATTGGCTCATCAATGGATAGCACATTTGCCTTCCTGATCCAGTGCCGTGGTTATTTGAGGTATTCGGGCGGCGATTACTTCGCCGGGGTCAAAGTTCTGGACGGCCCACCCAAGGGGGGAGGTGAGTTCAAGGACATCGAGATCTACTCCTACATCAGGGACAAGCGCGGGCGGATTCGCTACAAGGGTGAAAAGGCCATGACACGGCCACATCTGTGGCAATTCGACCCGCAGACACAGCGTTATGAAGGGCTGGCTGAGTAAGCCGACGGTCCCCACGGCATTTACGGAGTTACTACGTGAAAGGATTTTCGATTGTTCTCGGCAGCTTGATATTGGCTGCCGCGTCCATGGCATTCGCTGCCGATCCAACCTTCAAGGATTACACCGTCACGCCAGTTTTCACCGGCCCCAACCATAAGCTGGTGCCGCAAGAAAACAGCAGCCCAATGATGGATCATGCACGGGTGCAAGCCCTGAAAGGCAAGGTCAACTTCGCAGGCCATTACATCCTGCACAGGCTCGGCTGTGGCGGCAGCGCCATTTGCGGCGAAGTGCTGGACGCTCAGACTGGGGAAGTCGTTGGCGGTCTGCCCAATGCTTACGACGGCAGCACGTTCGGCATGGTTTACCAGCCCGAGAGCCGCTTGATCATCGTGTCCGGCATCACGCTCGACGGTGAAGAAGATGCGCAGGGGAATGCGTTGGAAAGTGGTAACCGGGATCGTTACTACGAGTTTGTGAACAATGAATTTCGACTGCTGAGCATGACCGACGTGGAATCGTCGCCGATGGATGAGGAGTGAGTGGATGAACCGTCTTCTCGCGGGCAGCCTTTCGCTGCTGCTCTCTCTGCCAGCCTTCGCCGCGCCTTCGGACGCCTTTACCCAGCGCGATGTCATGCAGTGCGGCGGTGTTGAAGTGGTGTTGGTGTCGTCCTGCCGATCGGTGACGGTGGATGGTGCGCAAACCCACGTCATCCCGGTCTGCTCCGACCAGACCATCAATATCGGTAGCAAGGTGCTTCGACGCGATATCAGCAAAGTTTCACAGCTCACTTCCGACGGTGCGAAGACGAAGATGTTGAGCAATGTTGTTGTGGTGATGGATTGCGTGGAAGGCACCAAGGGCAGTCTTGTTTCGATAGGCGGATATGGCGGTTGTGGTGCCTGCGCGGAGTGGCATGGGTATTACTCGACAGCAGGGCGATTGGAGCAATACAGCTTCGATAATAACCAGCGCTCTTTTGGCTCGAAGGGATCTCGGGAAGAGCTGATCAAGGCCTATGGCGTTACGAAGAGACAGTTAATGTCAGAAAGCCCGGTGGTGAAGAGGATCGTCTATGGCCAGCCTTAAGTGGGTGTTGATGATCAGCAGTTTGTTCAGCGCTACCAATGTCTCGGCAAGAAGAAGCGCAGCGTTATTACCGCGAGTACCGCGACGCGATGAGTGCCGCCGGTAAAGCGCAGAAGATTCCGCAACGCGTCGTTGAGCGATCTGAAATTCAGGGACTGAGACAGTGAATATGTTCTTCCGCTTTATCGTGTTGAGCCTTGGGCTGCTAACCACTTCATACGCACTCGCTGCCCCACAAGTCCTGAAGGAAATTCCGGCTAGCTTGCTGGGTGATGCATCACGGCAAAAGGTATTTGTTCTGACAGGGGATGCGGACGAGGCCTCCAATCGGTTGTTGATCGCGCCGGTGCAGGCACGTAATGAGGAAATTTTGCTCGATACGTCGAAGGCGCTGCCTCTGATCAAGAGTCAGTACTCGTCCGCTCTTCAGGGTGTCTTCAGCGTCCATGTACTCAAAGGTCGCCCTGGCGTCATGACTGTCATTGATCCGCAGGCTGAGGAAGCTGTGGTCAAGCAGCCGTTCGTTGAGGCAGGGGATTACATCGCGCTGGTAACCAGCGAAGAAGATAACGCGGTTTACAACTTCAACCTGTTGTTCGCCTTCAACAGAGGTTCAAAGCAGTTTGAGCTGAAAGCTCTGCTGGAAGTGGCGAACAACGACTCCTGTGATCGGTCGCTTGTCAGCGTAGTGGAGTTGCCGGTGCAGACATTGGGCCCGATCACTCTCGCCTCTTTCGATGGGCGTGAGGCGCTGCAGAAGCTGCAGGTTGCTCGTACTGGCAGTATTGAGGGCGTTAGAAAGAAATTGATGACCGTCGATTCAGCTGATCTGCTGGATATGGCGCTGGCAGCCTACCGAAAGGGTTATGACTCTTCCTTCAAGGATACGATGAGCTACGCGTTGATGGGTGGTGGTTCACATGACACTTGTCCCCCGGATAGCTATATCGCCGCAAAGTACTACTACCCGCAGCGTCCCGGCTGGTCCAACGACCTAGGTTTTCTACTCGGCGAAGCGGGTTACTACGTAGAGTCCATTGAACTGTTGAATGCGGTAATTGCACACAACCCAGAGCGGACGGTGGCTTACCTGAATCTCGCAGATAGCTATTGGGCTATGAACGATAAAGAGCGAGCAGTGCCGGCGTACAAGCAATACGCATCGCGTATGTCGGAAGCGGGAAAGGCTTCGAAGATCCCGGCGAGGGTGGTTGAGCGCAGCGCTGTGGCGCCCGAGGCGTGACCAGCGCTCGGTGAGTTGCTGAAAGCATGTTTTTTATTACCCATGAACCGCTAAAGGAATGTTCGGTTTGAAATTTTCGTCTGCATTGTTTTCCGCGTTGCTCGTTTTCGTTCCTCTGGCGGCGCATAGCGAGGTCACGACCGAGGTTTTTTGCTTCCGCTCTCACGAAGGCAAGCCCATAAATTTTGAGTTCAGAACCTATTACGATTCTGTCGCCAAGTGGAGCGGTGCTGGCGTCAAGTACAGCAAGTCGAAGAAGGCCATCACTCTGGTTCATCGCAATACTGAACAAGAAGAACTCGTGTATGGCCGGCCCTACCAGTACACGACCACTTGGGTTGAAGTAGTTGATGGCGCACTGACAGGTGAGTATCAGATGGTTACTCAGGGTGGCCGGGTTGATGCGATGTCGTATACGAATTACAAATCCGCAAAGAAGTATTCGTTTGAAAACGATTACAACATGGATTCGAAACCTGAAACAGGTTGCCAATGGTGAGGCGGGGAATATTCGGGAAGGGGACTTAACCTCCCTTTATGGGCAGTAAATCTCGTCTCGCCGATGCGTGATGAGTCAGCGACAGGGATAGAACCTGCGGTTTGCTTCGATCAGATAATCAATGTCGGGGTGTTTCCGGCTGCTATTCAAGAGCTTTCAAATATCGCTACTCTCTCGACCTTCAAAATCGCCATTGATTATCCATGCCCAAGAATCAAAGGGGCGGGTGGCGCCGCCAGACAGGGCGATCCAGTCAAATTACGAGACCCGAGAGGTTTCCATGAAAAAGTCCAAACATGAACCAAAGCCGATGATGGCTGCCCGGTTCCAGGCCGAAGCTCGTGAAGCTTTGGCCAAGCGTTCTGGTAAGCGCAGCCGCTTTCTGGATGTTGCTCTGTCCAATGGCAGTGATTTCGAGCCTGTCGGTCGACTGGCTGGCTGAAGGTTTTCGGATTCTCAATAAAGCTGCCGTGATTGGCAGTTTTTTTGTGCCTGGACTTTTACAGGCAGTTGCAGAAAGGGGACTTAACGTCCCCTTTTTTCATCCGCAAATCCCGCTACGGCTTGGCCGCCACGCTTCGCACTTCAATCTGATCGAGCGTCCCTTCGACCATCAATCTCACGCCGTCCGCCATTCTGCTCAGGGCCAGCGCCACCGAGCGGCGGGAGCCGTGGAGGTCGTCGGCGAGGTCGCAGGCGATGACGCTGATGGACAGGAGATCTTCGGAGGCGTTGGCCATGAGGGCTTCGGCGTCGGTGCCGGGGGAGAGTTTGAAGAGGCCGTTCTCACGTTTGGGGTGTGGTTCGACGGCTGGTTTGAAATGGTGGTCGAGGGCGCGCTCGGCGGCTTCGTGGAATTTCTTTGATTCCAGAGATTCGTAGGGCGAAATATCCGGGTTTTCTGGGGGATTGGGTGTTGGTTTGATCATAGGTATTTTCCGAGTTATGGAGCCAACACCGTTTCGCTTGCTTCGAAAGGGTGGCAGCTGTGTATAGGTGTGCAAGACCGGACTCGGAAACCGGCAGACCCGAAGGCCTCCCATACACAGCCGCCATAACAGTTCGCGAGCATAGGAAAACACTCGGCGAATAGCCATAACTGAATGCATGACGAGTCTGGACTTGCACGTCCGAGTCACCGATTTTGCGGCGACCCACAGAGCCTATCCCCACCGCACCAACTCGCCTAGTTCATGGACAGCCCCGCACTTTGCAGGAAATTTCCCATAGATTCGCGGGGCGGAAGATCAAAAGATCGCAGGCTTCGCCAACTCCTACAGGGATGTGTTTCAACAGGTGTAGGAAAGGTGAGTGGTGAGACGCGGAGCGTCTCGGGATGCATTCCCACGCGCAGCGGGGGAACGATCAGTGGGCGAGCGCTGAATCGTGACTTGGCGGTCATCGTGCGGGAAATGGTCTGCATCCTCTTCCAATAGAGTCAGATACTGGCGTTATCGTCCGAATCCCTTACACTGCCCCGGCCGTTCATTTTCCTTTTGAGGCTGTGCGCATGAAATTTCGTTTTCTTCTGTGGATGATGGGTTTGTTGATGGGTAAGGCCAGCCGGACAAATCCTGCGTTCCAGCAGCAGTTGGGTGACAAGGATCTGGTGTTTCAGCTGCAGACGCTGGACGGGAAAGTGGCGCGGCATTTCGTGGTCAAGGATCAGCGCATCACCAGTAAGTCTGGCGTGGTGGCGGAGCCGGCGTTTGCGATTGCGTTTAAAGATGCCGGTTATGGCTTTGCCACGATGCAGGCGAAGAACAAGCAGTTGGCGTTTATGCAGGGGATTCAGGACAAGTCGATCCAGCTCAAGGGCAATCCGGCGCTGGTGATGTGGTTTCAGGGGTTGATGAAGTATTTGGTGCCGAGGAAGGCTAAGCCTAAGGCTTGAGCCTTTGGTGACGCGGAGCGTCACGGGATGCATTCCCACGCGGAGCGTCGGAACGATCAGGGGCGGTCTGGTAGACCGAGTTGGATTCTTCGCGAGCAGGCTCGCTCCCACAGGGATTTTGGTGATCCTTGGGGAGCGGGCCTGTTTCGTTTTAGGCCTGGCTGAACTGCGAGGCCAGTTCACGCAGCAGGACTTCGGCTTCGAGGACTTTGCTGACGACGTCGTTGGCCTTGTCGCGGGTCAGGCCCACACGTTCAAGCAGCGCATCCGGGATGTCTTCATCCGGCCCAGAGCCAATCCCGCGGCTGCGCAACAGGCGCACGGCCAGGCAGACGAGGTTCGGGTATTCGGCGTAGGCGCCGTCATAGCTTGGGTCGTGCTGGAAGCGCAGGGCGGTGGCCAGTTCGTCGGGCATGTCCCAGTAGCGCATCAGCCATGAGCCGATCTGTTCGCGGCTGATACCGAGCAGGTGTTGCTCGATGTAGCTGTGGCACAGGTGCGGGTTGACCTCCAGGTGGCGGCAGATCAGCGAGAAGTGCGGCGGGAATACGTGGGCCAGCAGCAGGTAACCGAAGTTGTGCAGCAAGCCAGCCAAGTAGGTCAGGCCGGCTTCCGGGCGCTGGGCGCGCGGCATGGCGCGGGTCAGGCCTTCGATGACGGCGGCGGTGTAGATCGACTGCTGCCAGTACGGTGTGGTGTGTTGCGGGTGGTCTTTGGGCAGGCTCAGGGTCTTGCCGAGGGCCAGGCCCAGCGCGAGGTTGATCACCAGATCAAAACCGAGCACGCGAACGATCGCGTCTTCCACCGAACGAATCTTGCCCGGCGAGGCGTAGTACGGCGACGCCGCCCAGCTCACCACTTGCGCGGCCAGTGCCGGGTCGGTTTCGACGACGCCGGTGATGTCGTCGATGGTGGCGTTAGGGTCGACGCGCAGTTTGATGATTTTTTGCGCAGTCTCGGCCAGCGGCGGAATCTCGATGGTCGCTTCCAGCCGTTGCTGAATGCGCCGCGCGGTGAACGCTTGCACGGCCTGGGTGATTTCCTCGCGGTCATCGTCCGGGCGGTCGAGGTTCGGGCGGATGCTGCTCAGGGCTTCGCCGAAGTTGGCGGCGCTGGCCTTGGTCAGCATGGTCTTGAAGTCTTCGCTGGCGATTTCCAGCAGCAGGCCCGGCTCGCCGGAGTTGATCAGCAACTTCGGCTCGCGCAGCAGGCTTTCTTCGTAGAGGCACGGCGAGCTGGTCAGCGCCGGCAGGCCTGGCAGCAGGCTCAGGCTGTGTTTGCCGAGCATCTTTTCCAGGCGCTCGGTGGACACGGCGGTCAGGCGACGGCCAGTCAGTTCGGCGAGGCGGTTGAGGTCGAGCAATTGGCTCTGCGGAAACAGCACCATCAGCGCGCCGACGGCGTCGTCCAGCAACACGGCTTGTACCTTGCGCGATGCATTGAGGCCGTGGTGGTCGAGCACTTCTTCGTAGGCGATCCCGAGTTTGCCTAGCAGCAGCCGAATGACAGACGGCGCGTGCGGGGATTCGGGGGCGAGAGCGGCTTCGGTCATGATCTGTATCCGTTTTTGAAACAATGGCAGGAGTATAACCAGCTTGATCAGAACGATCTGTCAGAAACTGCGACGGTGCTCACACTTGGCCGTATTGCTGCCCGTGGCGCAACCAGCGATCGAGTAATGGGCTGACGTGGGTTGGCCAGCGTTCCAGCAAGGCTTGCGCGGCGTCGCGGACGGCGGGCAGCAGGTCGGCGTCGCGCATCAGGTCGGCGACTTTGAATTGCAGCAGGCCGGTCTGGCGGGTGCCGAGCATTTCCCCGGGGCCGCGCAGTTCGAGGTCTTTTTCGGCGATGACGAAACCGTCGTTGGTCTCGCGCATGATGCCCAGGCGCTGGCGACCGATCTGCGACAGCGGCGGATGGTAGAGCAGCACGCAATGGCTGGCGGCGCTGCCCCGGCCGACACGGCCACGCAGCTGGTGCAGTTGCGCGAGGCCGAGGCGCTCGGGGTTTTCGATGATCATCAGGCTGGCGTTGGGCACGTCGACGCCGACTTCGATCACCGTGGTGGCGACCAGCAGTTGCAGGTTGCCGGCCTTGAATTCGGCCATGACGGCGGCCTTCTCGACGGGCTTCATGCGCCCGTGAATCAGCCCGACTTTCAGCTCGCCGAGGGCGAGGGTGAGGTCTTCAAACGTGGTTTCGGCGGCCTGGCAGGTCAGCTCTTCGGATTCTTCAATCAGCGTGCACACCCAATAGGCCTGACGGCCTTCGGCGCAGGCACCGCGCACGCGCTCGATGACTTCGACGCGGCGGGTGTCGGTGACCAGCACGGTGTTAACCGGCGTTCGTCCGGGTGGCAGTTCGTCGAGGATCGAGGTGTCGAGGTCGGCGTAGGCACTCATCGCCAATGTCCGTGGAATCGGCGTGGCGGTCATGATCAACTGGTGCGGGCACATGCGTCCGCCGACGCCTTTCTGCCGCAGCGCCAGACGTTGCTGTACGCCGAAGCGGTGCTGCTCGTCGATGATCACCAGCGCGAGATTCTTGAACTGCACTTCGTCCTGGAACAGCGCGTGAGTGCCGACCACCATCGGTGCGCCGCTGGCGATCTGTTCCAGCGCGGTAACGCGGTTCTTGCCCTTGAGCTTGCCGGCCAGCCATGCGACTTCAATGCCCAGCGGCTCGAGCCAGCGCTTGAAGGTGATGAAGTGTTGTTCGGCGAGAATCTCGGTCGGCGCCATCAGCGCAACCTGATAACCGGCCTCCAGCGCTTGCAGTGCGGCGAGGGCGGCGACCACGGTTTTGCCCGCGCCGACGTCGCCCTGAATCAACCGCAGCATCGGTTCGTGCTGGCTGAGGTCGTAGGCGATTTCGTTGCCGACGCGCTGTTGGGCGCCGGTCGGGTTGAAGCCGAGGTTGGCCAGGTATTTCGGCGGCAGCTTTTTCGCTTTCGGCATCGCTGGCGCGCGCAGCGACCGCATGCTTTCGCGCAGACGTTGCTGCGACAGTTGATGGGTCAGCAGTTCTTCGAAAGCCAGACGATGCTGCGCCCAGTGATGACCGAGGGCGAGTTCGTCGACATCGGCATCGGCAGGCGGGTTGTGCAGGTAGCGGATCGCGTCGGCCAGCGGCGCCAATTGATAGTCGCGCGCCAGTTCGGTCGGCAGCCAGTCGGGCAGGGTGTCGGGCTTGAGCAGGGTCAACGTCTGCATGCACAACTGACGAAGGCGCGCTTGGGTCAGACCTTCGGTGAGCGGATAGACCGGGGTCAGGGTTTCATCGACTGGCGGCGGTTCGTCACCAGTAATGGCGCGGTATTCCGGGTGGTAGATTTCCAGGCCTGAGGCGCCGGGCCGGGCCTCGCCGTAACAGCGAACCCGCGTGCCGCGCTTGAGGCCTTCTTTCTGCGCGTTGCTGAAATGGTAGAAGCGCAGGCTGAGACCGCCGGTGCCATCCTGCAAGCGCACAACGAGGCTGCGACGGCGGCCCATGACCACGTCGGCGCCGCTGACGGTGCCTTCGACCACGGCATCCTGTCCCGGTCGCAGCGCGCCGATCGGCACCACACGGGTGCGATCCTGATAGCGCAGCGGCAGGTGAAACAGCACGTCCTGCAGGTTCTCCAGACCGACCTTGGCCAATTTCTCGGCCATGGCTTCGCCGACACCCTTGAGTGCCGTCACCGACACTTGCGACAGCTCCGTCATGACGCTCGCTTAACCGGCCGTAACCGGTGCCGCTGGCTTGGCCACCGAACACAGGCGAATGGAGTCGGCGAGAATCTCGATGGCTTTCGGCCGTGGGAAGCTCGCGCGCCAGGCAATGGCCACGGTGCGGAACGGCACCGGCGGCGACAGTGGGCGCACTTCGATCACGCCCGGAGCGTAGTGATGGCTGTCGACGGCCGACAACGGCAGGATCGAGATGCCCAGGCCGGAGGCGACCATGTGGCGAATGGTTTCCAGCGAGCTGGATTCGACCGTGGTGTGTTTGGCGCCGTCGTTGCCCTTGGTCAGGGTCGGGCAGGCTTCCAGCACTTGGTCGCGGAAGCAGTGGCCTTCGCCGAGCAGCAGCAGGCTCTTGTCGTTGAGCAGGCCGGCGTCGATGGTTTCTTTTTGCGTCCACGGGTGCTGGGCCGGCATCAGGACGTAGAACGGCTCGTCGTACAGCGGCAGGGTCAGCACGTCGGCTTCGTTGAACGGCAGGGCGATGATGATCGCGTCGAGCTCGCCGTTGCGCAGTTTGTCGCGCAGCACGTGGGTGAAGTTTTCTTCGATGTACAACGGCATCTGCGGGGCGACCCGGTGCAGTTGCGGAATCAGGTGCGGGAACAGGTACGGGCCGACGGTGTAGATCGCGCCGACTTTCAGCGGTGCGGTCAGCTGGTTCTTGCCGGCCTGGGCCAGTTCGCGAATGCCTTGCGCTTGCTCGAGGACTTTCTGCGCCTGGGCGACGATGCCTTCGCCGACCGGGGTCAGGCGCACGGCACTTTTGCTGCGCTCGAAAATCAGCACACCGAGTTCGTCTTCAAGCTTTTTCACGCCCACCGACAGGGTCGGCTGGCTGACGTGGCAACGTTCGGCGGCGTGGCCGAAATGCTGCTCTTGGGCGAGGGTAACGATGTAGCGTAATTCTGTGAGGGTCATAGCAAGCGTCCATGAAGATGCGGGCCAAGCATACCGGCTGCAATCGATAGACGCACGTTATCAGACTGAGGGCCCAATGCGACTACGTCATAAAGCAAAAGATCGCAGCCTTCGGCAGCTCCTACAGGGAAATGCATTCCAATGTAGGAGCTGCCGAAGGCTGCGATCTTTTGATCTTGCTACTTAGCGGCGGCGTTCGAGCGAGTAAACAAACGGCGCAACAATTTCAATCGAGCCATTGTTCAACATGTCGGCCGGTGGCTTGGGCAGCGGCTGCGCGCGGCGGATCATTTCCAGGGTGGCCCGGTCCAGATCGGCGTTGCCGGAGCGGCCGACCAGTTCGAACGACAACACATTGCCTTCGGCATCCACCACGAAACGCAGACGGTTCAAGCCTTCCTTGCCCCGTGCCTGAGCACTGGCCGGGTACTTTTTGTACTTGGCCAAATGCGCGAGCAGGGTGCCTTGCCAACTGGCCTTGGCAGCCATCTGAGCCGGCGACGGACCCGGTGCAGGCTGGGCGGATTTCTCCGTCGGGGCCTGAGTCGGTTGAGTGTCAGCCGGTTTCTCCTCGGAAGGTTTTTCCTTCGGTGGATCGGGCAGCTTCTTCTCAACCGGCTTCGGCGGTTTAGGCTTTGGCTTCGGCTTGGGTTTCTGCACCGCGATTTCAGCTTTCGGTGCTTCGGCCAGCTTCGGAATCGGCAACTCTTCGACCGGAGCCGGTGGCTGCGGCGGTGTGACGACTTTCGGCGGAGCAGGCGGTGGCGGGGCCGGAACCGGGGCCAGCTCGACCATCATTGCCTGCGGCGGCAATTCGATGGGCGGGCGGGCGGTCCAGTTCAGCGCCAGCGCGATGGCCAGCGCGTGAACGCCCAGCACCACGGCCAGGCTACCGCTGTAACGCGTCAGCTTATGGCGCGTCGTGATCATTTCTTGGCTGCCGTCTCAAGTCCGACCAGACCGACCTTCAGGTAACCGGCGCCGCGCAGCTTGTCCATCACGCTCATGAGGTCGCCGTAATCCACGCCTTTATCGGCCTGGAAGAAGATGGTGGTGTCTTTCTTGCCCTGAGTCTTGGCGTCGAGCACGGCGCCAAGGGTTTCGGCTTTGACTTCCTCGTCGCCGATGTACAGGCGCTGGTCAGCCTTGACGCTGAGGAACACCGGTTTCTCTGGCCGCGGCGCCGGTTTGGCGGTCGAGGCGGGCAGGTCAACTTTGATGTCCACGGTGGCCAATGGAGCCGCCACCATGAAGATGATCAACAGCACCAGCATCACGTCGATGAACGGCGTGACGTTGATTTCGTGGTTCTCGGCCAGATCGTCGTCTGCGCCTTCTTTCAAATGCAGGCCCATGGCCGATTACCCCACTTTGACCATGTGCGGCTGCGAGCTGCGCTCAGGCTGGTGGTCGAGGTCACGGCTGACCAGCAGCAGAACTTCTGCCGAGGCGTCGGAAACCTGCGCCTTGTAACCGGCGATGGAGCGGGCGAAGACGTTGTAGATCACCACGGCTGGAATCGCGGCAACCAGACCCAGTGCGGTGGCCAGCAGTGCTTCAGCAATACCGGGCGCTACGACAGCAAGGTTGGTGGTCTGGGTTTTGGCGATGCCGATGAAGGAGTTCATGATGCCCCATACGGTACCGAACAGGCCGACGAACGGCGCGGTGGAACCGATAGTGGCGAGGACGCCGGTGCCGCTGCTCATGTTGCGACCGCAGGCTGCTACCAGACGCTCGAGACGGAAGCTGACGCGTTCCTTGATGCCTTCCTTCTCGCGGCTGTTGACCGACAGGCGCATCTCTTCGAGGGCGTCGTGCACCAGCAGGTTGGCGAGGGTGCCTTCCTTGCCGGCAGTGGTACTGGCTTCTTTAAGGGTGGTGGCTTTCTTCAGGGCGGCGATTTCACCACGCAGACGACGCTTGGCGCCCATCAGCTCGAAGCCTTTGGCGATCCAGATGGTCCAGGTGATGATGGAAGCGATGGCCAGACCGATCATCACGATTTTCACGATGATGTCGGCGTTCTGGTACATGCCCCAAGGCGACAGGTCGTGGGCCATGCCCAGGCTGTTGTCGGCTTCGAGAACTTCAGGGACGTCGGCAGCGTCAACTGCTTGCACTGGATCGGTAGCGGCCGGGGCAGCCGGAGCGGCGGCTGGTGCGCTTTGCTCGGTGGCAGCTGGCGTTGCTGGCGCTTGAGCGTCGGCGAAAGCGGCGGTCGGTGCCAGCATCAGGCTGAGCAGCAGAGCCGCCAGCGCGCTCCAGGCGCGAGGTCGATTGGTTGGCGAAGCGGGGATTTGATTACGTGTCATGCTGGCCGGACCTGAGATAGAAAAACGGTGATGCTCTACCAGGCCTCGTGAGGCCGAGAACAAAAGTGGCGTGCATTATTGCAAGTAATTCTTGTTAACAAAAGTAATAGAGTATCTTTTTTTCCTGCATTGCTAGCCGCTCGTCCTGTCCCGAGGCTAGTCTGTGTCTTTCCGATAGGAGTTTTTTGATGTCCGCGCCTTCTGTTTTGATTGCCGGTTGTGGTGATGTCGGCAGTCGTCTGGCCAAGCAATTGCTGGCGGCTGGCTGGGAAGTTCATGGCTTGCGCCGGGATGTTTCGAAGCTGCCTGCTGGGGTGATTGGCGTTGCCGGCGACCTGTTCAACGAAGACTGCCCGGCGACCTGGCCGGTGGGGGCGGTGGACTATCTGGTGTATTGCGCAGCGGCAACCGATCACGATGAAGCCGGTTATCGCGCGGCTTATGTGCAGGGTTTGCAGAATGTTCTGAGTTGGCTCGACGATTACGGGCAAGTGCCTGAGCGGCTGATCTTCGTTTCCAGCAGCAGTGTGTATGGGCAGCAGGAGGGTGAGTGGGTTGATGAGAACTCAGAGACCATCGCTGCCGGTTATTCAGGACGATTGATGCTGGAGGCTGAGCAGGTCGCGCTCAACAGCGGTATTCCGGCAAGCATTCTGCGTTTGACCGGCATCTATGGACCGGGCCGCGAGTGGCTGCTGACTCAAGTGCGTCGCGGCTATCGCGTGGCGGTTGATCCGCCGCTGTATGGCAACCGTATTCATGCCGATGACGCAGCAGGGTTATTGGCGTTTCTGCTGGAAAAGGCTCGGCAGGGCGTGAAGCTGGAGGATTTCTACATCGGTGTCGACGATGCGCCAGCGCCATTGGCGGAAGTCGTGGGCTGGTTGCGTGAGTATCTGGGCGTTACCGAATGGTCTGAAGATGCCAGCGTGCGGCGTACCGGCAGCAAACGCTGCAGCAATGCGCGAGCAAAGGCTCTGGGGTGGACGCCAACGTACCCGAGCTACCGCGAAGGCTACGCCGCGATCCTCGAAGGTAAATGCTGACTTTCTAACAACACAAAACAACTGTGGGAGCGAGCCTGCTCGCGAAAGCGGTGTATCAGGCAATATTACTTTGACTGACACACTGCTTTCGCGAGCAGGCTCGCTCCCACATTTGATCTTCAGCGGTTTCAGAAGCGGGTTACTGCTTCTCCAGCAACCACTTGCGCTCGCCCGCGGTGAACTGCGGTTGTTCATCCGCCATGGCAGCATTCACCGCCTGCAGAATTTCCAGCTCTTTGCCCTTGCGCACAAAGATCCAGTTATTGCCCTGACCGTTCTGCTGCAGCCACATGCTGTCGTTGCCGTTGCTCATCGATGCGCAATCGCCCGCCAGACAAAGTGCGTAGCGATCGGCTCCGGGCAAGCCGGACACTTGGCCGTCAGCCTGGAACTGCACGGTGCTGCCTTCGCCCTGACCACTGGCGATTGTCCAGCTGCCGCCCATGTAGGCGGAATACAGCGCCCGTTCGAAGCTGGCGCCGATCGGTGCGCCTTCCGGCACCGGAATCTGTGCGCGGTCGAACACCTGCTCCGGTTCGTTGTCGCTGGCGGCTTGCTGCAGTTGTCCGCCATCACGTTTCAGCTCGCTGGCGGAGCTGCCATAGAAGTCGACTTTCCAGGCACCGGATTTTTCACCCAGCAGCCGTCCTTCGACGTTCTCAAAACCGTTGGTGTAGCGGGCCTGACTGGCCTTGGTGTTGACGTCCCATTCCAGGTTCGGGCCGTAAGCCTGAAGCGCTTCGCGCAGGGGGCCGCCCTTGGCTGCGGCATCGATCGCCACCTGGTTGATCCAGGTGCCGCTGATGTCACGGTCGGCAGGGTTGCTGGCGCAGCCGCCGAGGAAAATGGCGAGCAGCGGGAGAGCTAGCGCTTTGCGCATGGTGGAATCCTTTCAAAACCTTTTCTTGCAGAGCAGTCGGCGCGGCGTTTGAAGGCCGCGCCGTGCGCATCACTCGATGACCAGAATGGCATCCATTTCAACCTGCGAACCCTTTGGCAGGGCAGCCACGCCAATGGCGGCGCGGGCCGGGTATGGCTGGTCGAAATACTTGCCCATGATCTCGTTGACCTTGGCGAAGTGGCTCAGATCGGTGAGGAAGATGTTCAGTTTGACGATGTCCTTGAACGAACCGCCAGCGGCTTCGGCCACGGCCTTCAGGTTCTCGAACACCTGGACGGTCTGGGCTTCGAAGCCTTCAACCAGTTCCATGGTTTTTGGGTCCAGAGGAATCTGACCCGACATGTATACGGTGTTGCCTGCCTTGATCGCCTGGGAGTAAGTGCCGATGGCGGCCGGGGCCTTGTCGCTGGTGATAACAGTCTTGGTCATGTATGACTCCTTGTAATGGTTGAGTTATGCACGCATGCGGGTGATGCGAATCACCCCGGTCAAGGCGCGCAGCTTCTTGATCACGCGGGCCAGGTGCACACGGTCGTGGACGCTGACCACCAACTGGACCACGCTGATGCGACCATCGCGTTCGTCCATGCTGATTTTCTCGATATTGCCGTCGGCTGCGTTGACGCTGCTGGCCAGCAGGGCGATCAGGCCGCGCTGGTGTTCCAGCTCGACGCGCAGTTCGACGTTGAATTCGCCGGTGACATCCTTGGCCCACGAGAGCTGGATGCATTTTTCCGGGTTGTGCCTGATTTCGCTGATGTTGCGGCAGTTGTCCAGGTGCACGACCATGCCTTTGCCCGCCGACAGGTGCCCGACAATCGGGTCGCCCGGGATCGGCGTGCAGCACTTGGCGTAGCTGAGCACCAAACCTTCGGTACCGCGAATCGCCAGCGGCCCTTCCGGGCTTGGCAGCTGTTCGCCTTCGCCAAGCAGGCGGCGGGCGACCACATAGGCCATGCGGTTGCCCAGGCCGATGTCTTCGAGCAGGTCTTCGATCAGTTCGAGGCGGTACTCGGTGAGCATGGCTTTGACGCGTTCGGCCGGGATCTTCTCCAGCGAACTGTCGAAACCGTTAAGCACCTTGTTCAGCAGGCGTTCGCCGAGGCTGATGGACTCAGAGCGACGTTGCAGTTTCAGCGCATGACGGATGTGCGTGCGCGCCTTGCCGGTGACCACGAAATTGAGCCACGCCGGATTCGGTCGTGCGCCGGGGGCGCTGACGATCTCGACCGTGGAGCCGCTTTGCAGCGGTTCGGACAGCGGTGCGAGACGACGGTTGATCCGGCAGGCGATGCAGCTGTTGCCGACGTCGGTGTGTACCGCGTAGGCAAAGTCGACCGCCGTGGAGCCTTTCGGCAGCTCCATGATCCGGCCTTTGGGCGTGAACACGTAGACCTCGTCCGGGAACAGGTCGATCTTCACGCTCTCGATGAATTCCAGCGAGTTGCCGGCGCGTTGCTGCATTTCCAGCACGCCTTTGACCCACTGGCGGGCACGGGCGTGAGTGCCTTTCGGCTGCTCGTCGCCGCTGGATTTGTACAGCCAGTGGGCGGCGATGCCGTTGTTGGCCATCTCTTCCATTTCGCGGGTACGGATCTGGATCTCGATCGGTACGCCGTGCATGCCGAACAATGTGGTGTGCAGCGACTGATAGCCGTTGGCCTTGGGGATCGCGATGTAATCCTTGAAGCGCCCCGGCAACGGTTTGTACAAATTATGTACAGCACCCAGTACGCGGTAGCAGGTATCGACCTTGTCGACGATGATCCGGAACGCATAGACGTCCATGATCTCGTTGAAGGCCCGACGCTTGCCGCGCATTTTCTTGTAGATGCCGTAGAGGTGTTTCTGCCGACCGCTGACTTCGCCCTGGATGCCGTCGATAGCGAGGCAATGGCCAAGGGATTCTTCGATCTTGTTGACGATTTCCTTGCGGTTGCCCCGGGCGCGCTTGACCGCCTGGTAGATCCGCGCGGAACGCATCGGGTGCATGGCCTTGAAGCCGAGGTCTTCGAATTCGATGCGGATCGCATGCATGCCCAGCCGGTTGGCGATGGGCGCGTAGATTTCGAGGGTTTCCTTGGCGATCCGGCGGCGTTTTTCGCCGGACAGCACTTCCAGCGTGCGCATGTTGTGCAGGCGGTCGGCGAGTTTGACCAGGATCACACGAATGTCGCGCGCCATGGCCATGGCCATTTTCTGGAAGTTTTCAGCCTGGGCTTCGGCCTTGGTCTCGAAATTCATCTGGGTCAGTTTGCTGACCCCGTCGACCAGTTCGGCCACGGTTTCACCGAACTGCGCTTGCAGCGCTTCTTTGGCGATACCGGTGTCTTCGATCACGTCATGCAGCATCGCGGCCATCAGGCTCTGATGGTCCATGTGCATGTCGGCAAGAATATTGGCCACGGCAAGAGGATGCGTGACGTAAGCCTCGCCACTGCGACGGCGTTGACCGTCATGGGCTTGTTCGGCGTAGAAATACGCTCGGCGGACCAGGTTGACCTGGTCATTGCCGAGGTAGGTCGATAAGCGATCGGCGAGGGCGTCTATGCTCGGCATGATGACTCCTGCCGTAAGCTGTGATCCCGCGCCGTGCTACGTCGACCAGGCATAGGCTTAGACGGCCTCGTTGGACTCGTCCTCGAACGCTGCGAACAGCGGCTCATCCTGGACGATTTCCTGCTCGGCGATGAACTCGTAGCTCATCAGGCCTTCAGCGATTTCACGCAGGGCGACAACAGTCGGCTTGTCGTTTTCCCACTGGACCAGTGGCTCTTTGCCGCCGGTGGCCAGTTGACGGGCACGCTTGGTGGACAGCATGACCAGTTCAAAACGGTTTTCCACGTGGTTCAGGCAGTCTTCAACGGTTACGCGGGCCATGGTATTCCTCGGAGCGAATGCAATATGCGCGCTGCCCGGGTGGGCGAGCGGACTGAGCAGTTTAAAAAATCACCAGCGATTAGGGAAGCGCTGATTTTTTGACCAGACCCTTCGACGCGCTGCAAGTACCAATGTAAAGCGCTTGCAGCGGTTTTGGGAAGTGCTGATTAACCGAGCAATTCGGCCAGCAATTTGCCGAAACGTACCTGCTGGCGTTTCTGCTGGAGTTGATTGGCGCGGAAAATCGCCTTCAGATCGTCCAGTGCGTGAGCAAAATCGTCGTTGATGATCAGGTAGTCGTACTCGACATAGTGACTCATCTCGCTGACCGCTTCGCGCATCCGGCCGTCGATGATCTCATCGCTGTCCTGGCCGCGGTTGGTCAGGCGCTGGTGCAGGGCCTGAAGCGACGGCGGCAGGATAAAGATCGAGCGTGCTTGCGGCATCAGCTTGCGTACTTGCTCGGCGCCTTGCCAGTCGATTTCCAGAATCAGGTCGTGACCTTCGTCCAGCGTCTGCTGCAGGCGGCTTTGCGAGGTGCCGTAGAAGTTGCCGAAGACTTCGGCGCGTTCGAGGAAGTCGCCGTGCTCGCCCATTTTCACGAACTCTTCGCGGGTCACGAAGTGATAGTTCACGCCGTCCACTTCACCCGGGCGCATGGCGCGGGTGGTGTGGGAAACCGAAACGCGAATTTCCGGTATGGCGTCGGTCAAGGCCTTGACCAGGCTGCTCTTGCCCGCGCCCGATGGCGCGGAAATGATGTACAGGGTGCCGGTGCTGTGGGTCATGTCGGGGTAGCCTTACTCAATATTCTGCACTTGTTCGCGCATCTGCTCGATCAACACCTTGAGGTTGACGGCGGCTTGGGTGCTGCGCGGGTCGAAGGCCTTGGAGCCCAGTGTGTTGGCTTCGCGGTTGAGTTCCTGCATCAGGAAGTCCAGGCGCCGACCGGCGGCACCACCGGATTTGAGCACCCGGCGCACTTCGATGATGTGGGTGCTCAAGCGATCCAGTTCTTCGGCCACGTCGCTCTTTTGCGCGAGGATGACCATTTCCTGTTCGAGACGCTGCGGATCCAGTTCGGCCTTCATGTCGGCGAAGCGATCGAGGACTTTCTGGCGCTGGGTCGCAAGCATTTGCGGCACCAGTTCACGCAGGGTCACCACGTCTTCTTCAATGGAGGTCAGGCGCTCGTTGATCAGGCGTGCCAGCTCCGCGCCTTCGCGCTCGCGGCCAGCCTTCAGCTCTTTCAGGCCTTGATTGAACAGGGTCAGCGCGTCGGCATTCAGCGCCTGCGGGTCGGTCGCATCGCCTACCAGCACGCCGGGCCAGGCCAGCACTTCCAGCGGATTCAATGCGGCAGGATTCTTGATCAGACCAGCGACCGTCTCAGCGGCGGCGACCAACTGCGCGGCGCGCTCGCGATCGATTTGCAGTGTTTTGCCGGTGCTTTCTTCGGTGAAACGCAGGGTGCATTCGAGTTTGCCTCGCGACAGGCCCTGACGCAGCGCTTCACGTACCGCGCCTTCGAGGTCGCGAAACGACTCCGGCAGGCGCAGGTGGGGCTCCAGATAGCGGCTGTTGACCGAGCGCAGCTCCCAGCTCAGGGTGCCCTGTGCGCCGGCTTTTTCGACGCGGGCGAAGGCGGTCATGCTGTGCACCATGGCGGTGACCTCGCAATGCAGATCGGCGCAGCAGGATGTTCCGCAGGCTCGATATCAATGAATTTAAGCCGACTGGCAGCAAAGGCGCAGGATTGTAGCGCAGTGCGGCGAATGCGCCCAAACACACGGTGTGACAAAGGGCTGCAGCCCGTCGGTAATCGGTGTTTCAGGGGCTTTGATCGTCGCCCGGATTTTTTAACGAGTGCCCAGGCGCGGTACAGCGCTCTATAATGCTCGGCAGTTTTCCGTCCCCAGTACAGGTATTCCCTATGAAACGTCCAAGTGGTCGCGCTGCCGATCAGCTCCGCTCGATCCGCATTACCCGCAACTACACCAAACACGCCGAGGGATCCGTACTGGTCGAATTCGGTGATACCAAAGTCATCTGCACCGTCAGCGTCGAAAACGGCGTGCCGCGTTTCCTCAAGGGACAGGGCCAAGGCTGGTTGACTGCCGAATACGGCATGCTGCCGCGCGCCACTGGCGAGCGTAACCAGCGTGAAGCGAGCCGTGGCAAGCAGGGCGGTCGCACCCTGGAAATCCAGCGTCTGATCGGTCGTTCCCTGCGCGCGGCGCTGGACATGTCCAAGCTGGGCGACGTGACCCTGTACGTCGACTGCGACGTGATCCAGGCTGACGGTGGTACTCGCACCGCTTCGATCACCGGCGCTATGGTTGCGCTGGTTGATGCATTGAAAGTGATCAAGAAGCGTGGTGGCCTGAAGGGCGGCGATCCGCTCAAGCAGATGATTGGTGCCGTGTCGGTCGGTATGTATCAGGGCGAGGCCGTGCTGGATCTGGACTATCTTGAAGATTCTGCTGCCGAGACTGACCTCAACGTAGTGATGACCAGCACCGGTGGTTTCATCGAAGTGCAGGGCACCGCCGAAGGCGCGCCGTTCCAGCCTGAAGACTTGAACGCCATGCTGGAGCTGGCCAAGCAGGGCATGAACGAAATCTTCGAACTGCAAAAGGCTGCACTGGCCGACTGAGCAGGTTGATAACCGCAAGGAGGACGCGATGAGTGACGAGCAAGAGTTGCTGCCCAAACCGAGCCAAGAGGTTCGCCAATGGGCGATGTTTTGTCACTTGTCCGCCTTGCTGGGGATCTGGATTCCGTTCGGCAATCTGATCGGACCGTTGATCCTCTGGCAGATGAAGCGCGAAACGGACCCGTTCATCGATGCTCAAGGTAAAGAGGCGCTGAATTTTCAGATTACCGTCGCCATCGCATCGTTGATCTGCTTTCTGTTGATGGTGTTGATCATCGGTTTCTTTCTGTTGGGAATACTGGCTATCGGCGCACTGGTTTTGACGATCATTGCGGGGGTGAAGGCTAATGAAGGCTTCCCGTACCGATATCCGTTTACCTGGCGGTTGATCAAATAAAAGCTCGCCCAGTTTAAAAAATGCCCTGAGATGTCAGGGCATTTTTATTTTCGACCATAAAGTTATCTCTTCGGTATGTAGGGATAATCTTGTTGCGATGAGTGGCAAGTAACATTTTATATCAATGGCGTAATTACACTTTTTGTCACAACTGCAGTGGCTTGGTTCTGGTTCATATCATTGGAATCACAGATGGCGATTGTTAAAGTTGCCGGGCTAATATTTCTTCTGAAATATTAAGATATATTCAAGCCAACGAAGGCTCTTGAATTCCACAGTAATCAGTGTTGAGACAATCAGCCGGTTCATGAGGCGGGTGCAGGTAAAAAGCGCGCCTCTGAATATATAGCCAAGAATAATCCCAATGATTCAGCTCGATTTTTACGGAACACTTGTGGCCGCGTCCTTAGTACTTCTGCTAGGGCGCGGGCTAGTTAGGCGTGTTGGTTTCATGCGCAGTTACAATATCCCTGAACCTGTAGCGGGTGGGCTGGTAGTTGCCTTGCTGTTGTTGCTGCTGCGAACGTTCGATGTTGAAGTTCGTTTCGATACTTCCCTGCAGACACCTTTGATGCTGGCCTTTTTTGCCACCATCGGTTTAAGCGCAGACTTCGCCAGTCTGAAGAAAGGTGGTCGGATAGTGGGGATATTTCTCCTGGCGGTCACCGGGCTGTTGGTGGTGCAGAATGCGATGGGGATCGGGTTGGCAAAAATGCTCGGGCTCGATCCATTGATGGGGCTGCTAACCGGATCGATCACCCTGGCGGGCGGTCATGGAACCGGCGCTGCTTGGGGCACGGTATTCAGCGAGAAGTACGGTCTGGCCTCAGCGTCCGAACTGGCGATGGCTTCCGCGACGTTTGGTCTGGTGCTGGGTGGTTTGATCGGCGGGCCGGTGGCGCGGTTGCTCATCAAGCGTGTGGAAGTGCCGGGTTGCAATCAGCAGGACGCGCCACGATTGCCAAAAGGTTTCGAGCAGCCGAACAAGGAGCGCTCGATCACGCCCTTTTCGTTTGTCGAAACCCTGGCGCTGATTGCAGTCAGCCTGCTGGCGGGCAATCTGTTGAATGGGCTGCTGCACGGGACTGCATTCGAGTTGCCGACGTTTGTTTGCGTCCTGTTTGTAGGCGTGGTGTTGCGCAACGGTCTTTCAGCGTTGGGCTTGTATCAGGTGTTTGAGCGTGAGGTCTCGGTACTGGGCAATGTCAGCCTGTCGCTGTTTCTGGCGATCGCCCTGATGTCGCTCAAGTTGTGGGATCTGGCCGCACTGGCGTTACCGATCTTCATCATTCTGGCGGTGCAGGCACTGGTCATGGCGCTGTTTGCGATCTTCGTGACGTTCCGGGTGATGGGCCGCAACTACGATGCGGCCGTGCTGGCGGCAGGGCATTGCGGTTTTGGCCTGGGCGCCACGCCGACGGCCATTGCCAACATGCAGGCCGTGACGCAGCGCTACGGCCCCTCGCAGATCGCGTTTCTGGTGGTGCCGATGGTCGGGGCGTTCTTCATCGACATTATCAATGTCGTCGTGATCAAGCTGTACTTGATGTTGCCGTTCTTCGCCGCCGTCTGAGTTCGATTCCGCCTTGAGCGCAGGCATAAAAAATGCCCGTATCTTGCGATACGGGCATTTTTTGTACGGCGAAACGTCGCTTAGATGGTCAGCGTCCAGTCGTAGTCGACAATCAGCGGCGCGTGCTGCGAGAACCGCGGCTGACGTGGCAGGCGTGCGCTGCGTACGAAGCGTCGCAGCCCTGGAGTCAGGATCTGGTAGTCGAAGCGCCAGCCCAGATTGAGCATCTCGGCCTGTTCGTTGTCCGGCCACCAACTGTACTGGTCGCCTTCGCGGCTCACTTCGCGCAGGGCATCGACATAGCCCATGTTGCCGACAATCTCGTCCATCCAGGCGCGTTCAGGCGCCAGGAAGCCCGGGGATTGCTGGCTGTCGCGCCAGTTCTTGATGTCGAGCTTCTGCTGCGCCACGTACAGCGAGCCACAATAAATGTACTCGCGACGTTTGCGTCGCTGTTTGTCCAGGTACTTGCCGAAGTCGTCCATGAGCTTGAACTTCTGGTTCAAGTCTTCATCGCCGTTCATCCCCGAAGGGAGCAGCAAGGTGGCAATACTGACTTTGTCGAAATCTGCTTGCAGGTAGCGCCCGTAGCGGTCGGCCGTCTCGAAACCGAGACCGCTGATGACAGCCTTCGGTTGCAACCGCGAGTACAAAGCCACGCCGCCTTGGGCAGGGACTTCAGCATCGCAGGCATAAAGGAAGTAGCCATCCAGTTGGAAGGCTGGGTCATCCAGTTCAAAGGCGGAGGCACGGGTGTCCTGCAGGCAGATGACGTCGGCATTCTGTGCTTGCAGCCAACTGAGCAAACCACGCTCGACTGCAGCCTGAATACCATTGACGTTCACACTGATGATCCGCATAAATGGCCCCAAAAATCGCGTGCGTGTATGATACACGGCGTCAAGCTAATTAGCTAAATCCGTGGTATTTGGGGTTTTTTTCATGCAAGCGTATCAGCGCGATTTCATTCGTTTTGCCATCGATCGCGGCGTTTTGCGCTTCGGTGAGTTCACCCTGAAGTCCGGGCGCACCAGTCCTTACTTCTTCAACGCCGGCCTGTTCAACTCGGGTTCGGCCCTCGCGCAGCTGGGGCGTTTCTACGCGGCAGCCATCGCTGAAAGCGGTATTCCCTTCGACGTTCTGTTTGGCCCGGCCTACAAAGGCATCCCGCTGGCGGCCACTACCGCCGTCGCGCTGGCCGAGCATCACGACCGTGACCTGCCATGGTGCTTCAACCGCAAGGAAGCCAAGGCCCACGGCGAAGGCGGCAGTCTGGTCGGTGCCCCGCTGACCGGCGACGTGCTGATCATCGACGACGTGATTACCGCCGGTACCGCAATCCGCGAAGTGATGCAGATCATCGCTTCCCAGGACGGCGCCAAGGCTGCCGGCGTGCTGATCGCACTGAACCGTCAGGAGCGTGGTAACGGCGAGTTGTCGGCGATCCAGGAAGTCGAGCGTGACTTCGGTATTCCGGTGATCAGCATTGTTTCGCTGAATCAGGTGCTGGAATTCCTCGCCGATGATCCGCAGCTCAAGCAACACCTGCCCGCCGTGGAAGCCTATCGCGCGCAGTTCGGCGTTTAACCGCAGAGCACTGTGGGAGCGAGCCTGCTCGCGAAGAGGGCTTCACATTCAACATTGATGTGATGCAGAGACCGCTTTCGCGAGCAGGCTCGCTCCCACAGGAATTACCGGCAAAAAAAGACCCCGCTCAGTCAGGCTGAGCGGGGTCTTTTTATTTGCGCTTTCGCTTACGGACGCTTGCGATTGCTGATCAGCGTGCCCACACCGGTGTCGGTGAAGATTTCCAGCAGGATCGCGTTCGGCACGCGACCGTCGATGATCAGCGAGCTGCCCACGCCGCCCTGTACCGCTTCCAGCGCGCAACGGATCTTCGGCAGCATGCCGCCGTAGATAGTGCCGTCGGCGATCAGGTCGTCGACCTGCTGGGTGCTCAGGCCGGTCAGTACGGTGCCCGACTTGTCCATCAGGCCGGCGATGTTGGTCAGCAGCATCAGCTTCTCGGCTTTCAGCGCCTCGGCGACTTTACCGGCCACCAGATCCGCGTTGATGTTGTACGACTCGCCGTTCTCACCCACGCCAATCGGCGCAATCACCGGAATAAAGTTGCCTTTGACCAGCAGGTTCAGCAGTTCGGTGTTGATCCCGACCACTTCGCCCACCTGACCGATGTCGATGATTTCCGGCTGGGTCATCTCCGGTGTCTGGCGGGTGACGGTCAGTTTCTTCGCACGAATCAGCCCGGCATCTTTACCGGTCAGGCCGATGGCGCTGCCGCCATGGCGGTTGATCAGGTTGACGATGCTTTTGTTGACCTGGCCGCCGAGGACCATTTCCACGACGTCCATGGTTGCTGCGTCGGTAACACGCATGCCATCGACGAAGTGGCTTTCGATCGACAGGCGCTTGAGCAGATCACCGATCTGCGGGCCGCCGCCGTGCACGACCACCGGATTGATGCCCACGGCTTTCATCAGCACGATGTCGCGGGCGAAGCCGGTTTTCAGCTCCTCGCTTTCCATCGCGTTGCCGCCGTATTTGATCACCAGGGTCTTGCCGACATAGCGTCGGATGTAAGGCAGCGCTTCGGACAGGACCTTGGCAGTGTTGGCGGCGGCATCGCGTTCGAGGGTCATTCAGGGCTCCGGGTGGATCAGAACGGTAGTTGGAGATCAGGTGCAACGCGTTTCAATTGGGCGTGGAACACGTCCTTGATGCGCTGTAATTCAGCCTCGTCATCGGCCTCGAAGCGCAGCACCAGCACCGGTGTGGTGTTGGAGGCGCGCACCAGGCCCCAGCCTTTGGCGTAATCGACTCGCACGCCGTCGATGGTGGTCAGGTCAGCGCCTGCGCCCCACTGTGCGTCGTGCAGTGCATCAATGATGCTGAATTTGCTCTCTTCGGTCACATGGATATTGATTTCCGGCGTAGAAATATCGTTCGGGAAGGTCGCAAACAACTCTTCCGCAGTGGATTTTTCCTTGCTGAGGATCTCCAGCAGCCGTGCGGCGCTGTAGATGCCGTCATCGAAACCGAACCAGCGCTCTTTGAAGAAGATATGCCCGCTCATTTCACCGGCCAACAGCGCGCCGGATTGTTTCATTTTCTTTTTGATCAACGAATGACCAGTCTTCCACATTAGCGGCCGACCACCGTATTCCTTGATCAGTGGTACCAGACGACGGGTGCATTTGACGTCGAAGATGATTTCCGCGTCCGGGTTGCGCGCCACCACGTCACGGGCGAACAGCATCAGCAGGCGATCGGGGTAGACGATGCTACCGGTGTTGGTCACCACGCCGACACGGTCGCCGTCGCCGTCGAAGGCCAGGCCGATGTCAGCGTTGGTTTCCTTGACCTTGGCGATCAGGTCGACGAGGTTCTCAGGCTTGCCCGGATCCGGGTGGTGGTTCGGGAAGTTGCCGTCGACTTCGCAGAACAGCGGGATGACTTCGCAGTTCAGCGCCTCGATCAATTGCGGGGCGATCACACCGGCCGCGCCATTGCCGCAGTCAACCACGACTTTCAGGCGTCGTGCCAGTTTGATGTCCTGGACGATTTCGGTGTTGTAGCGGTCGAGGATTTCGACCTGGGTGACGCTGCCGGTGCCGCTGCTCAAGTTGTTGCTCTTGAGGCGCTCGTGCAGGGCCTGGATCTGTTCGTTGGCGAGGGTGTCGCCGGCGATGACGATCTTGAAGCCGTTGTAGTTCGACGGGTTGTGACTGCCGGTGAGCATTACCCCGGACTTTCCGGCCAGCACGTTGGCGGCGTAGTACAGCGCCGGTGTCGGCACCAAGCCGACATCGCTGACGTGGCAGCCACTCTCGGCGATACCGCGAATCAGTTCTGCAACCAGCTCCGGGCCGGACAGGCGACCGTCGCGACCGACGGATACATTCGGCTCGCCTTGGGCCAGGCTCTGCGAACCGATGGCGCGGCCGATCCAGTAAGCGGTCTCGGCATTAAGGAATTCCGGCACAGTGCCACGAATGTCATAGGCGCGGAAAATGCTGTCAGGCAGCTTCGGGGCAATCTTGGCTGGGGTGCTCATCTACGGAAATGCTCCATCTCGAAAGTGGCGGGACAGACCGACGAATCGTTCGACGGCAGGCTCAAACTGAAGGGTATGACGGCGTTTTTCACAGAGAGTTCGTGGTGTGAAAGGGCCATGACGCCTCGGCTGGCGTGGCTTTGGGCCGGCAGAACCTTGATTTTCGGTGTGAAAACCTGCTGCTGAAATTGCACAAATTTCCCCTGTAGGAGCTGCCGAAGGCTGCGATCCTTTGACTTGGTTTTTTAAGATCAAGATCAAAAGATCGCAGCCTGCGGCAGCTCCTACAGAAGATGACTCCGGTTACTTAGTGCCGGTATGGCCAAACCCGCCGGTGCCGCGTTCGGTTTCAACGAACTCTTCAACCATTTCGAAGTGCGCCTGCACCACCGGTACCAGCACCAGTTGCGCCAGACGTTCGCCGACGGTCATGGTGAAATCGGTCTGGCCACGGTTCCAGCAGGACACCATCAGCGGGCCCTGGTAATCCGAATCGATCAGGCCGACGAGATTGCCCAGCACGATCCCGTGTTTATGGCCCATGCCCGAGCGCGGCAGGATCAGCGCGGCGAGGTTCGGGTCGCCGATGTAAACCGACAGACCGGTGGGGATCAGCACGGTTTCACCCGGTTTGATCACGATGTCCTGATCCAGCATGGCGCGCAGGTCGAGGCCGGCGGAGCCCGGGGTGGCGTATTGCGGCAGCGGGAAATCGGTGCCGATGCGTGGGTCGAGGATCTTGGCTTGCAAAGCGTGCATGTAAATTAAACCTGGTTCAGACGTTCGGCGATAAAAGTGACCAGTTGGCGAGCGATCTTGCTCTTGCTGGTCTGGGCGAAAACCGTGGCGTGCAGCTCACGGTCAATCACGCTGCAGGCGTTTTCTTCACTGTTGAAACCGATGCTCGGGTTGGCGACGTCGTTGGCGACGATCAAATCGAGATTCTTGTCCTTCAGCTTGCGCGCAGCGTAGTCGAGCAGGTGTTCGGTCTCGGCGGCGAAGCCGACACTGAACGGACGGTCGGGACGGGTCGCGATGGTGGCCAGGATGTCCGGGTTACGCACCATTTGCAGGACGAAGCCGTCACCGCTCGTAGGATCTTTCTTGAGTTTTTGCGGGGCAACAACTTCCGGACGGTAGTCCGCAACGGCTGCCGAGGCGATGAACACGTCGCACGGAATCGCCGATTCGCAGGCCGCGAGCATGTCGCGAGCGCTGACCACATCGATGCGCGTGACGCGATCCGGCGTCGGCAGGTGCACCGGGCCGCTGATCAAGGTGACGCGGGCGCCGGCTTCAACTGCGGCTTCGGCGAGGGCAAAGCCCATTTTTCCGGAGCTGTGGTTGGTGATGTAGCGCACCGGGTCGATGTTTTCCTGGGTCGGGCCGGCGGTAATCACCACGTGTTTACCGGTCAGCGCCTGCCGCTGGAAGCAGTCCGCGGCGCATTGCGCCAGATCGGTGGCTTCCATCATGCGGCCCATGCCGACGTCGCCGCAGGCCTGACTGCCCGATGCCGGGCCGAAGGTCTTCAGGCCACGGCTTTCCAGGAGTTGCAGGTTGGCCTGGGTCGCCGGATCGCGCCACATCGCCTGATTCATTGCCGGAGCAACGGCGACGACAGCGTCGGTGGCCAGCACCAGGGTGGTCAGCAAATCGTTGGCAATGCCTTGGGCCAGGCGGGCGAGCAGGTCGGCGGTGGCCGGGGCGATCAGCACCAGATCGGCCCACTTGGCCAGCTCGATGTGGCCCATCGCGGCTTCGGCGGCCGGGTCGAGCAAGTCGAGGTGCACCGGGTGGCCAGACAAGGCTTGCATGGTCAGCGGGGTAATGAACTCGGCGCCGCCATGGGTCATGACCACGCGCACTTCGGCGCCCTGGTCGATCAGGCGACGAACCAGATCAGCGCTCTTGTAGGCCGCGATGCCGCCGCCGACGCCCAGAACGATGCGTTTCCGATACAGCCGCTGCATAGGTCTGCCTTTCATTTCGTTGATGACTGCGATGCGATGCCCCTCCCCAGGGTTGAATCGACCGCAAAAAAGATGGGCTACGATATCACAGCGACCGCTACGGAACAGCGGCGCCCACAGACAGGGAATGTGTATGAGTATTCGCGATTGGCCTGCGGCGGAACGCCCGCGGGAAAGGTTATTGGAGCACGGGGCAGCGAGCCTTTCGGACGCTGAGTTATTGGCGATTTTTCTGCGCACCGGATTGCCCGGAATAAGCGCTGTGGACCTGGCGCGCAATCTGTTGACTCAATTCGGCAGCCTGCGTTTGCTGCTTGAGGCCGATCAGCACGCATTCAGCAAACAATTAGGGCTCGGGCCGGCGAAGTTTGCGCAACTGCAGGCGGCTCAGGAAATGAACAGGCGGCATCTGGCTGAGAAATCACGGCAGAAACCAGCCCTGGAAAACCCTCAAGTCGTTCGCGATTATCTGAAAGCGATGCTGCGTCACGAACCGCATGAGGTGTTTGGTTGCCTGTTTCTCGACTCCAAACATCAAGTACTGAATTTCGAGATACTTTTTCGTGGCTCGATCGACAACACCAGCGTGCATCCCCGCGAGGTTGTGAAGCGATGTCTGGCCAATAACGCCGCTGCGTTGATCCTGTGCCACAACCATCCATCGGGGAACACTGACCCCAGTCAGGCTGATCGATTGCTGACCAAGCGTTTGCAGAAGGCGCTGGAGCTGATTGATGTGCGGGTGCTCGATCACTTCATCGTGGGCGATGGTGAGCCGCTGTCGATGGCTGAGTGTGGCTGGATGTAAAAAAGCAGCGGCAAGCATCGAGCGGCAAGCGGCAAGCTAGAGCCATGCGCGGAGGGCTCTAGCTTGAGGCTTGTCGCTTACGGCTTGACGCTGGTTTTGGAGTAGTCCTGACGGCCAAACGGGCTTACCGAGTAACCCTGTACGTCCTTACGCGTCAGTGCGTAGGCGGTCGGGTGCGCCAGCGGTAGCCACAACGCCTGCTGCTGAATCTGCGTCTGCGCCTGTTCGTACAGCTTGGTGCGCACGCCTTGTTCGCTGGTGGTCTTGCCGGCACTGATCAGCTTGTCCAGATCGGCATTGCAGTAGCGGGCGAAGTTGGTGCCCGATTTGACCGCCGCACAGGAAAACTGCGGCGTTAGGAAGTTGTCCGGGTCACCGTTGTCACCCGCCCAACCCATGAACAACAGATCATGCTCGCCGGCCTTGGCGCGGCGGATCAATTCACCCCACTCGATCACGCGGATTTCCGCCTGAATGCCAATTTCCGCCAGGTCTGACTGCAACATCTGTGCGCCGAGGCTTGGATTCGGGTTGAGCAGGCTGCCTGACGGACGCGTCCAGATAGTGGTCTGGAAACCATCCTTCAAACCGGCCTTGACCATCAGCGCCTTGGCTTTGGCGATGTCATGCGGATAGCCCGGCAGGTTCTTCGCGTAACTCCAGGTGTTCGGCGGGTAAGGGCCGTTGGCCGCTTCGGCGGTGTCTTCAAACACAGCCTTGATGTAGTTGGCCTTGTCGAAGGCGAGGTTGATCGCCTGACGCACTTCCGGCTTGTCCAGCGGCGGATGCTGGCTGTTGATGCCAACGAAAGCGGTCATGAACGCGTCAGTCTTTTCGACTTTTAGCGTCGGTTCTTTCAGCGCGGCTTGTACGTCGAGTGGTTTCGGCGAGAGGGCGATCTGGCATTCGTTGCGCCGTAGCTTTTGCAGGCGCACGTTGGCGTCCGGGGTGATGGCGAAGATCAACGGATCCACCGCAGGCTTGCCGCCGAAGTAATCCGGGTTGGCCTTGTAGCGGATGGCTGCATCTTTCTGGAAACGGTTGAAGACGAACGGGCCGGTGCCGATCGGCTGGCTGTTGAGCTTGTCGGTCGCGCCGGCCTTCATCAGTTTGTCGGCGTATTCGGCGGAGTAGATCGAAGCGAAGCCCATGCTCAGAGTCGCCAGGAACGTCGAATCCGGGTGATCAAGGGTGAAGCGCACGGTGAGCGGATCGAGGGCGTCGATCTTCTTGATCAGCGCGGGCAACTGCATCGATTGCGCATGGGGGAAGCCGCTCTGGGCGACTTTGTGCCACGGATTGGCCGGGTCGAGCATGCGGTCGAAGCTGAATTTGACGTCTTCGGCGGTCAGTTCACGGCTTGGCTTGAAGTATTCGGTGGTGTGAAATTTCACCTGCGGACGCAGCTTGAACACGTAAGTCTGGCCGTCGGTGCTGACTTCCCAGCTGTCGGCCAGGCTCGGCACGACTTTGCCGCTGGCGGTGTCGAAATCCACCAGGCGATTCATCAGCACGTCGGCCGAGGCGTTGGTGGTGGTCAGCGAGTTGTATTGCACCACGTCGAACCCTTCAGGGCTGGCCTCGGTGCAGACGCTCAGCGCGGCGGCCTGGGCCAGGGGGCTCAGCAGGAGCGGGGCGAGCAACAGGGGTAGGGCAGCGAGGCGCATGGTCGGTTTCCTTTTACAGATCGAAGGCCCATCTGCAAGTGCAGTCTGGAAAAGGCCTACCCTAGAGGTCTGGATTACAAATGACTATCCCCTTTTTGCTTTTTCGGGGCACAGTGATGGCCGTTTTTCAGACTGCGGCGCGCGGTAAAAAGTCTGGATTGCCTGTAAGGACGATTTTCTGCGACGAGTGGTAAAAATCGATGCCAGCCTTTATCCAAGGCGTTCGCAGGATGAAAAAGCGCCTTTTTGTGGATTGATTGCACACCGATTGTTGTTGCTCCGAAGTCTTTCTGGTATAAAGCAGCGCTCTTTTCTAGGGGCCCGGTTCCTTCACTGTAGGTGTAGCCGGTAAGACCTCTAAAGAAACGCGGCGCCTGGCGCCAAATGACTGAGAGATTAAGCGGCCAACCCATGCCGGGTTGGGCATGTGGTTTTAGAGGGCTGAGGCATGTCGAGAGTATGTCAAGTTACCGGTAAGGGTCCGGTGACTGGGAATAACATTTCCCACGCAAACAACAAAACCCGTCGTCGTTTCCTGCCGAACCTGCAGCATCACCGCTTCTGGGTTGAAGAAGAGAAACGTTTTGTGCGTCTGCGCGTATCTGCCAAAGGCATGCGTATCATCGACAAGCGTGGCATCACTGTCGTGCTCGCCGAACTTCGCCGCGATGGCAAGATTTAAGGGAGCTAATCATGCGTGAATTGATTCGTTTGATCTCGAGCGCCGGTACTGGTCACTTCTACACTACCGACAAGAACAAGCGTACTACCCCGGACAAAATCGAGATCAAGAAATATGATCCGGTTGTTCGCAAGCACGTGATCTACAAGGAAGGCAAAATCAAGTAATTGATTTTTCCGGACTTACGAAAAAGGCCCGTATCTCACGATACGGGCCTTTTTTGTTGCCTTGAAGCGTGATCGATCAACCACAGATCAGTTCAATGATCTCGTTTTTCTCGTTGACCAGGACCCTGATGCGGTCCGCATCAGTGCGCAGGTTGTACATGCCGTCCGGCACTTCGAGGCGATGCTTTGTTACTCCGGCTGCGTTGCGCACAGCGAGCAGGTTGTCAGTAGTAGCAAAATCACCGAGGAAAAATTGCGCGTTGTAGAGATTGCATTGGCTGGACATTGTGCCTCCTTGCTTTGGTTTGAGTTAAGGCCCCTTATTCATCGAATCAGACTAACCTCTTGGTTTGACTGATCTTTTCTCGATTCCTAAGCGACCAGTCGAAGTTTCACTCAAACCTGCTGGATATGCCTTACCCTGCTCGTCACCGTGTGTGTCGGATCAGGCTTTCTGTTCAAAGATCACATAGACCTTGCGGCAAGCCTCAAGCACTTCCCAAGTGCCGCGAAACCCCGCCGGAATCACAAACCGGTCGCCAACGCGCAACGTCTTGGCATTGCCCTCACCATCACGCAGCACCGAAACCCCCTGCAGAATCTCGCAGTATTCATGCTCGGTGTAGTTCACCGTCCACTGCCCAACCGCACCTTCCCACACGCCAACGCCCATCTGCCCACACGGGCTGTCGTATTGATGGAACACCGCTTGCTCAGGATCACCCTTGAGCACTTTCGCCGGATCCGGGCGATAGCGTTCGGCTTCGCTGCTGGTCAGGCTGATGTCGACGACGTTCTGGATGTTCATTGTTGTTATCCCCCGTGAATACGGCGCGATTGGCTGGAAAGGGCCAAAGTCTATGTTGATTAAAATCAACACCGCAAGGCCGTATGGCCACCTTATGTCAAATATATTGAAACAACCCCGGCCGCTGGTTTAGGGTGGCGGGTGCCTCTGGCCGAAAAACCGGCTGGCCGGGCAGAATTCTTGAGGACGCTGGCGAAGATCGCGCGGCGCTCGTATTCAACAAGCGGAGGACACTCGAAATGACCACCCTGACTCGTGCCGACTGGGAACAACGCGCCCGCGACCTGAAAATCGAAGGCCGCGCCTACCTGAATGGCGAATACACTGACGCCGTCTCCGGCGAGACCTTCGAGTGCATCAGCCCGGTCGATGGCCGTCTGCTCGGCAAGATTGCCAGCTGTGACGCCGCCGACGCCCAGCGCGCCGTGGAAAATGCCCGCGCCACCTTCAATTCCGGCGTCTGGTCGCGCCTGGCGCCGACCAAACGCAAAGCCACCATGATCCGTTTTGCCGGCCTGCTCAAGCAGCACGCCGAAGAACTGGCCCTGCTCGAAACCCTCGACATGGGCAAGCCGATCAGCGATTCGCTGTACATCGACGTCCCGGGCGCGGCGCAAGCGCTGAGCTGGAGCGGTGAGGCGATCGACAAGATTTACGACGAAGTTGCCGCTACACCGCACGATCAATTGGGTCTGGTGACCCGCGAGCCAGTGGGCGTGGTCGGTGCCATCGTGCCGTGGAACTTCCCATTGATGATGGCCTGCTGGAAACTCGGTCCGGCATTGTCGACCGGTAACTCGGTGATCCTCAAGCCGTCGGAAAAATCCCCGCTGACTGCCATCCGCATCGCCGAGTTGGCCGTTGAGGCCGGTATTCCGAAAGGCGTGCTCAACGTGCTGCCGGGCTACGGCCACACCGTCGGCAAGGCGCTGGCCCTGCACAACGATGTCGACACGCTGGTGTTCACCGGTTCGACCAAGATCGCCAAGCAACTGATGATCTACTCCGGCGAATCGAACATGAAACGCGTCTGGCTGGAAGCCGGCGGCAAGAGCCCGAACATCGTCTTTGCCGATGCTCCGGATCTGCAGGCCGCGGCTGAATCCGCCGCCAGCGCCATCGCCTTCAACCAGGGCGAAGTCTGCACCGCCGGTTCGCGTCTGCTGGTCGAGCGTTCGATCAAAGACAAGTTCCTGCCGATGGTGATCGAGGCGCTGAAAGCCTGGAAACCGGGCAATCCGCTGGACCCGGCGACCAATGTCGGTGCGTTGGTCGACACGCAGCAGATGAACACCGTGCTGTCGTACATCGAATCCGGTCATACCGATGGCGCCAAACTGGTCGCTGGCGGCAAGCGCATTCTGCAGGAAACCGGTGGCACTTATGTTGAGCCAACGATTTTCGACGGCGTGAGCAACGCGATGAAGATCGCGCAGGAAGAGATCTTCGGCCCGGTGCTGTCGGTGATCGCTTTTGACACCGCTGAAGAAGCGATCCAGATCGCCAACGACACGCCGTACGGCCTGGCCGCTGCGGTCTGGACCCAGGACATCTCCAAGGCGCACCTGACCGCCAAGGCGCTGCGTGCCGGTAGCGTGTGGGTCAATCAGTACGATGGCGGCGACATGACTGCGCCGTTCGGCGGCTTCAAACAGTCGGGCAACGGCCGCGACAAGTCGCTGCACGCGTTCGACAAATACACCGAGCTGAAGGCGACGTGGATCAAGCTGTAAGCCGTTAGGAGGTTCTGTTCGCAAGAGCAGAACCTCCAGACCAAGCAGATCCCCTGTGGGAGCGAGCCTGCTCGCGAAAGCGGTGTATCAGTCAGCCCATGTGCTGAATGTGCAGCCGTATTCGCGAGCAGGCTCGCTCCCACATTTGTTTGATGTGGCCTCCAAAAGATAATTATCCACAGGAGCGTGGAACATGCGGTGGGCGACGTATTTCGCCGTGTTGGCGTCTGTCTTGAGTGTCGGTCTGGCCCTGGGGGTCAGCATGCCGTTGGTGTCATTGCGCCTGGAAGGCTGGGGTTACGGTTCCTTCGCCATTGGGGTAATGGCGGCGATGCCGGCGATTGGCGTGTTGTTGGGCGCGAAGATTTCCAGTCATCTGGCGGCGCGCTTCGGCACGGCCAATCTGATGCGCCTGTGCCTGTGGGCCGGGGCGCTGTCGATCGGTCTGCTGGCGCTGTTGCCGAGCTATCCGATCTGGCTGGTGCTGCGGCTGATGATCGGGGTGATCCTGACCATCGTGTTCATCCTCGGCGAGAGCTGGATCAATCAACTGGTGGTCGAGCACTGGCGCGGTCGCTTGGTGGCGCTGTACGGCAGCAGCTATGCGTTGAGCCAGTTGTCTGGCCCATTGCTGCTGGGTGCGCTCGGCACCGAAAAGGATTACGGATTCTGGGTCGGCGTCGGCCTGCTGTTGGTTTCGCCTTTGCTTCTGTTGGGCCGCAGTGGTGCACCGAGCAGTGAAGCCAGCAGTGTGACGTTCCGCGATCTGTGGGGCTTCGCCCGAGAGCTGCCGGCAATTGCCTGGGCGGTGTCGTTGTTCGCCGCGTTCGAGGCGATGATCCTGACGTTGCTGCCGGTGTATTGCCTGCAACAGGGCTTCACCGCTGAAATCGCGCTGGCGATGGTCAGCACGGTGGTGGTCGGCGATGCGTTGCTGCAGTTGCCGATTGGCGCGTTGGCCGATTACTTGTCGCGGCGTACGTTGTTCGCGGGTTGTGCGGTGGTGTTGATGCTGTCGAGTCTGGCGATTCCAATGTTGCTCGACACGCTGCTGATCTGGCCGTTGTGGGTGTTGTTCGGGGCGAGTGCCGGTGGTTTGTTTACGCTGTCGCTGATTCTGATCGGCGAGCGTTATCGTGACGATGCGCTGGTGCGGGCGAATGCGCATATTGCGCAGCTGTGGGGCGTGGGATGTCTGGTCGGGCCGCTCGCGGCCGGGGCGGGCAGCCAGTGGATCAATGGGCATGCGTTGCCGTTGTTGATGGCGATTGGGGCGTTTGGTTTGGTGATTCTGCTTTTGCGCCAAGGGGCATTCGGACCGATAACCGAGCCTGCCTAAGATCAAAAGATCGCAGCCTTCGGCAGCTCCTACAGTTGAAATGCATTCGTTCTGTAGGAGCTGCTGAAGGCTGCGATCTTTTGCTTTTTAAAGCATTCGCTCAAGCCCTACCGTGGTGCTGAACCACGCGTTGAACCGCCGCCACCAACTCCCCGGCTCTTTGGTCAGGGTATGCATCTGGCCGTTGTCTTCGGTGACCCAGACGATCTGGCCATCCTGTAACTTCGCCTCGTAACTCAGCGCTGGCGCCATGCCTTGCAGCGCCAGTTCGCGCACATGCCCGGCCAGTTCCGGGCTGTCCACCAACACCCCGACTTCGGTGTTCCACAAAACCGAACGCGGATCAAAGTTGAAAGAGCCGATAAACGATTTCTGCCGATCAAAGATCATCGCTTTGCTGTGCAGGCTTGAGTCCGAGCCACGAAACGACTTGCTGTAAAACACATGCGGGCCGCTGCCATAGTTATCCCCAGGCTGACGGCGCAGTTCATACAACTTCACGCCATGCTCCAGCAACGCTTTGCGATACGGCGCATAGCCGCCATGCACCGCCGGCACATCGGTGGCCTCCAGCGCGTTGGTCAGCAGGCTCACCGAGACGCCGGCATCGGCGCGACCGGTCAGGTAAACCAGTCCCGGCTGGCCCGGCACGAAGTACGCCGAAATCATGATCAGCTCTTTGCTCACTCCTCTGAGCTCGGGTGCCAGTTGCGTGGTCAGCAGCAATTGCGGATCCGGTTCGCCCTTGGCCAAGACCTTGCTCGGCGCGTCCCACAACGCCTGATTCCACGCCCAGATCAGTTCTTTGCGCCAGATGTCCATGCGCGGTTCGGTCTTGAACGTCATCAACTGCTGATACAGCGCGTGATTTTGTTTGCGGGTGTCTTCCAGCGATTCTTCCAGGCGTGTGCGGGTGTTCTCCAGGTCCTTGGCGGTCGGTTGGCTGGTAAGGAACTCGTCGATCGGTTTGCTCAGCGCGCTGTTCCAATACTGATCGAAACTTTGGCCGAGTTGCTCAGCCACCGGCCCGACACTGAGCATGTCGATGTCGGTGAAATTCAGATTTGGCTCGGCGTCGAAGTACTCGTCACCCAGATTGCGCCCGCCGACGATGGCCACGCTGTTGTCCGCCAGCCACAGCTTGTTATGCATGCGCCGGTGTTGCAGCGATAGATTGAACAAGCGGCCTGCAGCCCGCGTGACGCCGGTACTGCGGCCAAGGTGCAGTGGATTGAACAGGCGAATCTGAATCTGCGGATGCGCCGCGAGCGTGGCGATGATCTGGTCGAGGCCATCGCTGGTGGTGTCGTCGAGCAGGATGCGCACGCGCACGCCGCGATCAGCGGCCTTGAGCAGTTCCTCCACCAGCATCCGCGTGCTGATGCCGTCGTGGACGATGTAGTACTGCAGATCGAGGCTGGACTGGGCGTTGCGGATCAGTTCGGCGCGGGCGGTGAAGGCCTCGCTGCTGTTCGACAGTAGGCGAAACCCCGAGCGGCCTTGATAGGGCGCCGCTTGCGCCTGAATCGAACGGCCGAAGCTGGAATCGGAAGCCGGCAAAGCCTGACTCGGCTCGCGCGGAACATCGAGACTGGCACAGCCGCTCAGGAACGAGGCGAGTAACAGCAAAGCGAGTAGGGGCTGTCTGAAGCTCACGTAGGGTCATTCCGAATGGCGGCTAGGGTCGGCATATGGACGCGGTTCTCGGGAAAAAGGTCAGTCGGCTTCGGCCAGCAATCTGACCGCTGTCTCGCCGACCTTGCGCACCGCCTCTTCGATCTGCGGTGTCGGTTTGGCAGCGTAGTTCATGCGCAGGCAATTGCGGTACTTGCCCGAAGCGGAAAAGATGCTGCCGACGGCAATCTGTACGCCTTGGTCGTGCAACTCACGATTCAGTTTCAGGGTGTCGAAACCTTCCGGCAATTCGACCCACAACATGAAGCTGCCTTGGGGCCGACTGGCGCGGGTACCTGCCGGGAAATAGCGGGTCACCCAATCGATCATCAGGTCGCGGCTGCGCTGGTATTGCGTGCGCATGCGCCGCAAGTGCGGTTCGAAGTGGCCGGCCTTGAGGAATTCGGCGATGGCGATCTGTGGCTGCGGTGCGGTCGATCCGGTGCTGATGTATTTCATGTGCAGCACGCGCTCGAGGTAGCGGCCCGGCGCGACCCAACCAATACGCAGCCCTGGCGCCAGGGTCTTGGAAAACGAACTGCAGAGCAATACGCGGCCGTCTTCGTCGAAGGATTTGATCGTGCGCGGACGCGGGTAGGTGTAGGCCAGTTCGCCATACACATCGTCTTCGATGATCGCCACGTCGAAGCGCTGGGCGAGGGTAAGCAGGGCGCGTTTGCGTGACTCCGGCATGATGTAGCCGAGCGGGTTGTTGCAGTTCGGGGTGAGCTGGATGACCTTGATCGGCCATTGTTCGAGCGCCAGTTCCAACGCTTCAAGGCTGATCCCGGTGAGTGGGTCGGTGGGGATTTCCAGGGCCTTCATGCCCAGGCCTTTGAGCGTCTGCATGGCGCCGTGAAAGCTTGGCGAGTCCACCGCGACGATGTCGCCCGGCTCGCAGATCGCGTGGATGCTGGTGGACAGCGCTTCGTGACAACCGGTGGTGATCACCAGATCGCTGGCGCTCAACTGGCAGCCGGAATCGAGCATCAGTCGAGCGATCTGTTCGCGCAGCTCGAGGGTGCCGTGAATGTTGTCGTAATACAGGCCGGGCATGTCCTGACGGCGGCTGATCCGTGCCAAGCCGCGCAGCAGCGGTTTCATGGTCGGCGAGCTGATGTCGGGCATGCCGCGACCCAGTTGCACGACATCCTTGCGCGGCACCGCGCGAATCAATTCCAGCACCTGATCCCACTGCGAAATCTCCACCGGCCGTTGCGCCGGGCGGCCGACGACGGGCAGTTCCGGCAGTTCGCGACCGACTGGCACAAAGTAGCCTGATTTGGGTTTCGGCGTGGCCAGACCGCTGTCTTCGAGCATGCGATAGGCCTGTTGCACCGTGCTCAGGCTGACCCCGTGTTCGACGCTCAAGGCGCGCACCGACGGCAACCGATCACCGGGTCGATAGAAGCCGTTTTCGATGCGCGTGCCGAGCAATTCGGCAAGGTTTACATAAAGGGTCATGGCGCTGCCTCGGTGCAGATGATTCGATAAACCAGTACAGATACGGCAAAAATCGACAATTCAGTCAGTAAAGCGGCAAATCTGTATGGGGTTAATACAGTTGCTTTGAATCTGTAATGGTTTTGCTCGCCCGCGCATCATGGAATCTCTGGCTACCCAAGTAAACAGGAGCATTGAAAATGAACGGCTTGAGCGATGTGCGGCTGACGTTACACAGTCAGGAACTGGCGGCAGGGCAGAAGGATCGTGCACGCAATGAGATCATGCGTAACGCACCGTCCGGCCTGAGTCGCTGGAATCTGTTCTGGCATCGTCTGCACACGCGCAAGGCGTTGCTGGCGCTGACGGCGGATCAGCTCAAGGATATCGGGCTGACCCGTGAGCAGGCGCTGGAGGAGGGGTTAAAGCCGTTCTGGCGGATCTGAGATCTGTATTGTTCTTGCGGCCCCTTCGCGAGCAGGCTCGCTCCCACATTGATCTCCAGTGGATACAAGATTCCCATCCACCGCAGATCCCCTGTGGGAGCGAGCCTGCTCGCGAAAGCGGCCTCATGAGCGCCGCAAACCATCAGACCAACTCTTTGAGGCGATGCCACAACATCCCCACCGCCAACAACGGCGAGCGCAAATGCTTGCCGCCCGGGAAGGTGATATGCGGCACCTTGGCAAACAGATCAAAGCCACCGCTGTGCTGCCCGCTGATCGCCTCGGCCAGCAGCTTGCCCGCCAGGTGCGTGGCATTCACGCCGTGGCCGGAATAGGCTTGGGCGTAATACACGTTCGGCTGATCATTGAGCCGGCCGATCTGCGGCAAGCGGTTGGCGCCGATGCCGATCATGCCGCCCCACTGATAATCGATCTTCACCCCGGCCAGTTGCGGGAAGACCTCCAGCATCTTTGGCTGCATATACGCGGCGATGTCTTTCGGATCACGCCCCGAATAATGGCAGGCACCGCCAAACAACAAACGACGATCCGCCGAGAGCCGGTAGTAATCCAGCGCGACACGCTGGTCGCAGACCGCCATGTTCTGCGGCAACAGGCTGTGCGCCTGTTCTTCGCTCAAAGGTTCGGTGGCGATGATGTAGCTGCCGGCGGGCAGGACCTTACCGCTGAGCTGTGAATTCAGATCGTTGAGATAGGCGTTGCAACCGAGCACCAATGTTTTGGCGCGCACCGAACCTTGAGCTGTATGGACTTTGACTTCAGGGCCGTAATCGATACGCGTCACTGCGGAGTGTTCAAACAGTTTGACGCCCAATTGCTGTGCCGCCGCTGCTTCGCCCAATGCGAGATTGAGCGGATGCAAATGCCCTGACCCCATGTCGATCAAACCACCGACATAGCGCCTGGAACCGACCACCGTGTGCATTTCGTGGGCTTGCAGTAAACGGGTTTCGTAGCGATAACCGAGGCTGCGCAACTCTTCGGCGTCTTCGCCAAAACCCTCAAGGTCGGCGGGTTTGTTGGCGAGGTCGCAGTAGCCCCAGGTCAGGTCGCAGGCAATCTGAAAGCGCTCGACCCGCTGGCGAACGATTTCCACCGCTTCCAGGCCCATGAGTTTCATCTCGCGCACGCCGTCGGCACCAATGACGTTGGTGAACTGATCGAGGCCGTGACCGACCCCGCGAATCAATTGCCCGCCGTTGCGACCACTGGCGCCCCAACCGATCTTGTGCGCTTCCAGCAACACTACGCTGAGGCCGCGTTCAGCCAGTTCCAGTGCCGTGTTCAACCCGGAAAAACCGCCACCAACCACGCAGACATCAGCCACCATTTCACCTTGCAGCGCAGGATGATCCGGCTGCGGCAGGCTGCTGGCGGCGTAATAAGAGGCAACGTGGGGTTGGCTCGCGGAGGTGAAGGCGCGGGCAGTCATGGGCGTCATCCAACGGCTAAGTGTCGAGAAAATTTGACGGAGCATAAGCCGCACGCCCAAATGTGGGCAACATTGGTCGGCCTGCGGTGTCTGGATCGCGGCTTTTGCGGCACAATTGCCGTCCATTTCACCTCGGTCACCGCTGCAATGAGCTGCAACAGCCAGAAAATCCGCACTTTGCGTCAGCAGATCCCCTCGTTCGAGTGCGTGCCCGGCTGCCATGACTGCTGCGGCCCGGTGACCACCTCTCCGGAAGAAATGGCGCGCCTGCCGCGCAAGACCCGCGCCGAGCAGGATGCGGCGATGGAGGAGCTGAACTGTGTGCATCTGGGGCCGAATGGCTGCACGGTGTATGAAGAGCGGCCGCTGATTTGCCGGTTGTTCGGTACGACGAAAACCTTGCCTTGTCCGAATGAGCGGCGGCCGGTGGAGTTGATTCATCCGCGCGTGGAGAAGCAGATTTTCGAGTACATGGCGGCGAATCGGCAGGTGTTGGTTTAACGCGTTCACTCGGGACCGAGTCGACGCTTTCGCGAGCAGGCTCGCTCCCACATTTGGAATGCATTTCCCTGTGGGAGCGAGCCTGCTCGCGAATGGAGCGCCACCGATCTTCAATCCGGAATAGGTAAGCTCAAGCTCTCTTTAACCTCTTCCATCACGATATAACTCTTCGACTCCCGCACATGTGGCAGTTTCAACAGAATGTCGCCCAGCAATTTGCGGTACGAGGCCATCTCGGAAATCCGCGCCTTCACCAGATAGTCGAAATCCCCCGACACCAGATGACACTCCAGCACATGCGGCAACTTCAGCACCGCGCGGCGGAACTCCTCGAACGTGTCGCCGGATTTGTAGTCGAGACTGATCTCGACGAACACCAGCAAGCTACCCTTCAAGTGCTGCGGATTCAGCCGGGCGTTGTAGCCCATGATGATCCCTTCGCGCTCCAGACGCCGCACGCGCTCGGTGCACGGCGTGGTCGAGAGCCCAACCTTTTCGCCCAGTTCAGTAAAGGAAATCCGCCCGTCCGCCTGGAGGATCCGCAAGATGTTGCGGTCGATCTTGTCCAGCTCACGTTTGGTCTGAGTGTTGGTACGCATAGGGGATGCGCCTCCGTGAAAAGGGTTTTTGCCGAGAATTGTCGCCAAATATAGGCGCTTATATAGTGAAAAGCACTGGCATTTCTTTTTTACACTGCGCGCATCATTGCTCTAACAACAGACGTACGCGGCCCTGCCGCGATGAGGGATACAAAAATGCGCGTAATGGTCTTGGGTAGCGGCGTCATCGGTACCGCCAGTGCTTACTATCTGGCCCGTGCCGGGTTCGAAGTGGTGGTGGTCGACCGGCAGCCCGCTGCGGCCATGGAGACCAGTTTCGCCAACGCCGGCCAGGTGTCGCCGGGCTATGCCTCGCCGTGGGCCGCGCCGGGCGTGCCGCTGAAAGCGATCAAGTGGTTGCTGCAACGCCACGCCCCTCTCGCGATCAAAGCCACCGCCGACATCGACCAGTACCTGTGGATGGCGCAGATGCTGCGCAACTGCACCGCCAGCCGTTACGCGGTGAACAAGGAGCGCATGGTGCGCCTGTCCGAGTACAGCCGCGACTGCCTCGATGAACTGCGCGCCGAAACCGGCATTGCCTACGAAGGCCGCAGCCTCGGCACCACTCAGCTGTTCCGCACCCAGGCGCAACTCGATGGCGCCGCCAAAGACATCGCCGTGCTGAAAGAGTCCGGTGTGCCGTTTGAAGTCCTCGACCGCGCCGGCATTGCCCGCGTTGAACCGGCGCTGGCGGGCGTGACTGACATCCTCGCCGGTGCCCTGCGCCTGCCGAATGACCAGACCGGCGACTGCCAGATCTTCACCACCCGTCTCGCCGAAATGGCAGTGAAGCTCGGTGTCGAATTCCGCTTCGGCCAGGACATTCAGAAACTCGACTACGCCGGTGATCGCATCAACGGTGTGTGGATCGACGGCAAGCTGGAAACCGCCGACCGCTACGTGCTGGCCCTCGGCAGCTACTCGCCGCAACTGCTCAAACCGCTGGGCATCAAGGCCCCGGTGTATCCGCTCAAGGGTTACTCGCTGACCGTGCCGATCACCAACCCGGCGATGGCCCCGACCTCGACCATTCTCGACGAGACCTACAAGGTCGCGATCACCCGTTTCGACAACCGCATCCGCGTTGGCGGCATGGCCGAGATCGCCGGTTTTGACCTGTCGCTGAACCCGCGCCGCCGCGAAACCCTGGAGATGATCGTCAACGACCTTTATCCTCAGGGCGGCAATCTGGCCGAGGCGAGTTTCTGGACCGGTCTGCGTCCGACCACCCCGGACGGCACGCCAATCGTTGGCGCCACGCCGTTCAAGAACCTGTTTCTCAACACCGGTCATGGCACGCTCGGTTGGACCATGGCGTGCGGTTCCGGTCGTTTGCTGGCCGACCTGATGGCGAAGAAAAAGCCACAGATCAGCGCCGAAGGCCTCGATATTTCCCGTTACGGCAACAAAACTCAGGAGTCCGCAAAACATGGCAATCCAGCGCCAGCTCACCAATGAGCGCATGAGTCAGATCGTCAGCCACAACGGCACCGTGTATCTGGCGGGGCAGGTCGGCGACGACTTCGACGCCGGGATTGAACAGCAGACCCGTGACGTACTGGCCAATATCGAGCGTTTGCTTGATCTGGCCGGGACTGACAAACAGCATCTGTTGTCGGCGACGATCTACCTGAACGACATCGAAGCGCACTTCGCCGGGATGAACTCGGTGTGGGACCAGTGGCTGCCAAAAGGCGCTGCCCCGGCCCGTGCCACCGTCGAAGCGAAAATGGCCAAGCCGAGCATTCTGGTAGAAATCTCTATCGTCGCCGCGCTGCCGTAACCGTTGTAAAGATCCCTCTCCCGGCGCTGTTGGCGGTTCACGTCGTCAGTCGGCGCCGGTTTTTCTTCCCATGACCGCCTAGAAGTCTGCCGCCATGCGTCCTGCCCGTGCCCTGATCGACCTAGAAACCCTGCGCCACAACTACCGAATTGCCCGCGAAGTCACCGGCGCCAAGGCGCTTGCCGTGATCAAGGCGGACGCCTATGGCCATGGCGCGGTGCGTTGCGCGCAGGCGCTGGAAGCCGAGGCCGACGGTTTTGCCGTGGCCTGCATCGAGGAGGCTTTGGAGCTGCGCGCTGCCGGTATTCGTGCGCCGGTGTTGTTGCTGGAAGGGATCTTCGAGGCCGATGAGCTGGCGTTGATCGTCGAGCATGATTTCTGGACGGTGGTGCATTCGCTGTGGCAGCTCGAAGCGATCGAGCAGGCGGCACTGAGCAAACCGATTACCGTGTGGCTGAAGCTCGATTCGGGCATGCACCGCGTCGGTCTACATCCAAAGGATTATCCGGCGGCTTACCAGCGTCTGCTGGCCAGCGGCAAAGTGGCGAAGATCGTCTTGATGAGCCACTTTGCCCGCGCCGATGAGCTGCAAGCGCAGAGCAGCACCGAGCAAGTCGCGGTGTTTGAAGCGGCGCGTCAGGGTCTGGCGGCGGAAGTCAGCTTGCGCAACTCGCCGGCCGTGCTCGGATGGCCCAAGATCCACAGTGACTGGGTGCGTCCGGGCATCATGCTTTACGGCGCGACTCCGTTCGAAGAAGCCAACGCCGTGGCTGATCGCCTGCAACCGGTGATGACCCTCGAATCGAAAGTCATCTGCGTACGCGAACTGCCTGCTGGCGAACCGATCGGCTACGGCGCCAAATTCATCACCGACAAGCCGATGCGCATCGGCGTGGTCGCCATGGGTTACGCTGACGGCTACCCGCGTCAGGCGCCGACCGGCACCCCGGTTTTGGTGGCGGGCAAACGCAGCCGCATTCTCGGTCGCGTGTCGATGGACATGCTCTGCATCGATCTGACCGATGTGCCGGAAGCAGGCCTCGGTTCGACCGTCGAGCTGTGGGGCAAAAACATCCTCGCCAGCGAAGTGGCGCACTGGGCGGACACCATTCCGTACCAGATCTTCTGCAACCTGCGTCGAGTGCCAAGGCTCTATTCCGAGGGTTGACGCCGCTGCGGGGGCCAAGTGTTGTAAATACTGAACGCTGTCGCCATGATAACGCTCAATATTCTTACAACATCAGGAGGCTCCCGCCTTGGACGTCGGTGAACGACTGCAATCGATCCGCAAGCTCAAAGGGCTTTCCCAGCGTGAACTCGCCAAACGCGCGGGCGTCACCAACAGCACCATTTCGATGATCGAAAAGAACAGCGTCAGCCCTTCGATCAGTTCGCTGAGAAAGGTGCTGGGGGGCATCCCCATGTCCATGGTCGAGTTCTTTTCCGAAGAAATCCTGCAGGAAGTCCCGACCCAGATCGTCTACAAGGCCAACGAGCTGATCGACATTTCCGACGGCGCCGTGACCATGAAACTGGTCGGCCGCGCGCACCCCAGCCGCGCCATCGCCTTCCTCAATGAAATCTACCCGCCGGGCGCCGATACCGGCGAAGAAATGCTCACCCATGAAGGCGAGGAAACCGGGATTCTGGTGGAAGGTCGTCTGGAACTGGTGGTGGGTCTGGAAACTTTTATTCTCGAAGCCGGCGACAGCTACTACTTTGAAAGTACCAAGCCGCATCGTTTCCGTAATCCGTTCGACTTGCCTGCGCGACTAATCAGCGCAGCCACGCCGGCGAATTTTTAACAAAGAGGCGCCAGGCCATTACGGCAAAGGCACCCGGACAGTTTTTCTACCGTGCGGTATAACCCCTTCGACTATGGGGTTGTTTCAGTGTGACGGGCTACCCGCTATACTTCCGCCCGCCTGCGAACCGTGGCCGCAGGCGTGAATAGCCACCATTGAGGGTGAACGCGTGAATCTAATTATGAAAATGCTGGCTGTACCAGCAACCGTATTGGCCCTCTGGGCTGTCAGCGCTCAAGCTGCGACGAATGACGACATTGCCAAACGCCTCGAGCCGGTTGGCCAGGTGTGTGTACAGGGGCAGGAATGCAAAGGGATGGAAGTGGCTGCGACTGCCGGCGGCGGTGATGCCAAGACTCCAGATTCAATCATTGCCAAACATTGCAACGCGTGCCATGGCTCCGGCCTTTTAGGCGCGCCGAAAATCGGTGACACCGCCGCCTGGAAGGAACGCGCCGATCACCAGGGTGGCCTCGACGGCATCCTCGCCAAGGCCATCACCGGCATCAACGCCATGCCACCGAAAGGCACCTGCGCTGACTGCACCGATGCTGACCTGAAAGGCGCAATCGAGAAGATGTCCGGCCTGAAATAAGCCGCGCTTCTGACGAAAAAAACCGTCTTCGGACGGTTTTTTTGTGCCTGCGATTCAAGAGCCCCTCACCCCAGCCCTCTCCCGGAGGGAGAGGGGGCCGACCGAGGTGTCTTTCGCTATACATCGACCTGAAAGACCTTAGCGATTATGGATTCAGCAAAGCAAATTCACGTCGGCGTACCTCCCAAATATACCCCATTCAGTCCCCTCTCCCTCCCGGAGGGAGAGGGAGCCGACCGTGATGTCTTTCGTCCGGCATCGACCTGAAACATCAAGTCGATTATGGATTCGGCAAAGCAGGTTCACGTCGGCGTACCTTTCCAATATCCCCCAATCAGTCCCCTCTACCTCTGGGAGAGGGCTAGGGTGAGGGCAACAATTTCGAGTCGGAAAACATTTCAAGAACAGCGCACACTCACTCTGAAGCTGTTCATTGCAGCAAACTCAAGGCAAGCTCGGTCTACCCCTATTCACGGAACGGGGAGGAGGCTTCAGATGGTGCAGTTGTGTTCGATCGAACAGGCAGTGGACGACGTGCTGGCACGCTTGCCGGCGCACATCCACATGGGCATGCCGCTGGGCCTGGGCAAGCCCAATCACTTCGTCAACGCGCTGTACCGGCGGATCAAAAGCCTGCCCGAGCGGCAACTGACGATCTATACCGCACTGTGCCTCGGCCGCCCGGCATTGGGCGATGGCTTGCAAAAGCGCTTTATCGAACCCTTCGTCGAGCGCGTCTTCGGTGACTACCCGGAATTCGATTTCCTCGCCGACCTGCACCGCGACAGCCTGCCCGCCAACATCCGCATCGAACAGTTCTTCATGCAACCCGGCAGCCTGCTCAACAGCGCGCCGGCCCAGCAGGATTACGTTAGCAGCAACTACAGCCACGCTGCTCGCGACATCAACGCCGCCGGCCTGAATCTGGTGGCGCAGTTATTGGCCAGCAGCAGCGAGCATCCCGATCGACTGAGCCTGAGTTGCAACCCGGACATCACCCTCGACCTGTTGCCGATGATCGCCAAGCGCCGGGACGCCGGGGAGACGATTCTGCTGGTCGGCCAGGTGCACACCGATTTGCCGTATATGCCCGGCGATGCTGAAGTCGATATCGACACCTTCGACCTGCTGATCGACGCTAAGGACAGCAGCACGCTGTTTTCCACGCCGAACATGCCGGTCGGGTTTCAGGACCATTTCATTGGCTTGCACGCGAGTACGCTGGTGCGCGACGGCGGTACGTTGCAGATCGGCATCGGCTCGATGGGCGACGCGTTGACCGCCGCATTGCTGGCGCGTCAGGCGGATAACGCCGGGTACAAGGCGTTGTTAGATGACATCAACCTCAGCCAATGGGCGCAACTGATCCACCGTGAGGGCGGCACCGGGCCATTCGCCAAAGGCCTTTACGGCTGCAGCGAAATGTTCGTCAACGGCCTGCTGGTGCTGGCGGATGCCGGGATCATCCGGCGCAAGGTCTATCCGGATGTGCCGACCCAAGAACAGGCCAACGCCGGCACCCTCGACGAGGCCGCGCAGACTGACGGCATCTCGGTGCACGGCGGCTTCTTCCTCGGTCCGCGCAGTTTCTACGAGCGCCTGCGTGAGTTACCGCAGAGCAAGCGCCTTGAATTCAACATGACCCGCATCAGCTACATCAACGAGCTCTACGGGCAGGAAGAACTCAAGCGCTTGCAGCGTCTTGATGCGCGGTTTATCAACACTGTTTTCACCATGACGTTGCTGGGCGCCGGTGTGGCGGATCAACTGGAGGATGGCCGAGTACTCAGCGGTGTCGGCGGGCAGTACAACTTCGTCGCGCAGGGTCACGCGTTGCACGATGCCCGTTCGATTCTGATCCTGCGCAGCTGGCGTGAATCCGGTGGCGACGTCAGTTCCAACATCGTCTGGGAATACGGCCATTGCACGATCCCACGGCACCTGCGCGATATCGTCGTGACCGAATACGGCATCGCCGATCTGCGCGGCAAATCTGACGCGGTGGTGATTGAGTCGCTGCTGAATATCAGCGATTCACGCTTCCAGCAGGGCCTGATCGAACAAGCGCAAAAGGTCGGCAAACTGCCAAAAGATTTCCGCCTCGACCCACGCTTCGCCGACAACACGCCACAGCGTTTGCAGGCGATCGCCGCACGGCACAAAAACCTCTTTCCGGAATACCCGCTGGGCTGTGATTTCACCGCGATCGAACGGGATCTATTGCGTGCGCTGAACTGGCTAAAAAGCAAATTCAAACTCACCGAAATCCTCGAACTCGGCAAAGCCGCCCTCGACGCCCCCGAGGCATCGCTCTACCCCGAACACCTTGAGCGCATGCAACTCACAAACCCGGAAGGCCTGAAAGAAGACCTCTTCCAACGCCTGCTCCTCACCGGCCTGAAAGCCACCGCGCAGTAACTGCTCACCGCAAAACCCACTGTGGGAGCGAGCCTGCTCGCGAAAGCGGTGTATCAGTCAACCAAGATGTCGACTGACCCTAAGCATTCGCGAGCAGGCTCGCTCCCACAGGGGGACTGCGGTGCTGCTGGCTTATTCGATGAAGGTGACCACGCCACCCGTCAGCGATTTCACGCGGGCCAGCGACTCTACGCGGTAACCCTGCGAGTCCAGCTCGGCGCGGCCGCCCTGGAACGACTTCTCGATGACGATGCCCAGACCGGCAACGGTCGCGCCGGCCTGTTTGATGATCGAGATCAGCGCTTGCGAGGCCTTACCGTTGGCCAAAAAGTCGTCGATGATCAGCACGCGGTCGCTGCTGGTCAGGTGACGCGGGGAGATGGCCACGGTGCTTTCGGTCTTTTTGGTGAACGAGTAAACGGTCGCCGACAGCAGGTTTTCCGTCAGGGTCAGGGACTGTTGCTTGCGGGCGAAGATCACCGGCACGCCGAGGTTCAGACCGGTCATGATCGCCGGGGCGATGCCCGAGGCTTCGATGGTGACGATCTTGGTGATGCCCGAGTCCTTGAACAGCGAGGCGAATTCGTCGCCGATCAGCTTCATCAGGGCCGGGTCGATCTGGTGGTTCAGGAAGGCGTCGACCTTCAGGACCTGGTCGGAAAGCACAATGCCTTGTTCGCGGATTTTCTGCTGCAATGCTTCCATGAAGCTGTCCTCTTTTGGCGCTTTGTGCGCCGAAGGTCTAGTAAAAAAAGTGGTCAATTCTAGCGCTTTAACATCGCGCGTATATCAGCCAATGCGCTATTGCCGCGCACGACTTTGACTTCGGTCGGTGTGTCGTCGTTGCCTTCCCACGCCAGATCGTCCGGTGGCAGCTCATCGAGGAAACGGCTCGGCGCGCAGTCGATGATCTCGCCGTACTGCTTGCGCTTGGCGGCGAAAGTGAACGCCAGGGTCTGGCGCGCGCGGGTGATGCCCACGTAGGCCAGGCGGCGTTCTTCTTCGATGGTGTCGGCTTCGATGCTAGAACGGTGCGGGAGGATTTCCTCTTCCATGCCCATGATGAACACGTAGGGGAATTCCAGACCCTTTGACGCATGCAGGGTCATCATCTGCACGCCTTCGGCGCCGTCCTCTTCTTCCTGCTGACGCTCGAGCATGTCACGCAGGACCAGCTTGCCGATGGCGTCCTCGACGGTCATTTCGCCTTCTTCGTCCTTCTCGAGGGTGTTTTTCAATGCCTCGATCAGGAACCAGACGTTGCTCATCCGGTAGTCGGCAGCCTTGTCGCTGGAGCTATTGGTGCGCAGCCAGTTCTCGTAGTCGATGTCCATGACCATGCTGCGCAGCGCCGAGATCGGATCCTCGCCGGCGCACTGTTCGCGGACCTTGTCCATAAAGCGCTTGAAGCGCCCCAGGCGATCGGTGAAGCGGCTGTCCAGATGCTCGCCCAGACCGATTTCGTCGGTGGCGGCGTACATCGAGATCTTGCGTTCGGTGGCGTAGTTGCCGAGTTTTTCCAGGGTGGTCGAGCCGATTTCCCGGCGCGGCACGTTGATCACCCGCAGGAAGGCGTTGTCATCGTCCGGGTTGACGATCAGGCGGAAGTAGGCCATCAGGTCCTTCACTTCCTGGCGACCGAAGAAGCTGTTGCCGCCGCTCAAGCGGTACGGCACCTGATGGTGCTGCAGCTTCAGCTCGATCAGCTTGGCCTGATAGTTACCGCGATAGAGAATCGCGAAGTCGCTGTACGGGCGGTCGGTGCGCAAGTGCAGGCTGAGGATTTCCATCGCCACGCGCTCGGCTTCGGCGTCTTCGTTGCGGCAGCGGATCACGCGGATTTCGTCGCCGTGGCCCATTTCACTCCACAGCTGCTTTTCGAATTCGTGCGGGTTGTTCGAGATCAGCACGTTGGCGCAGCGCAGGATGCGGCTGGTCGAGCGGTAATTCTGCTCGAGCATCACCACTTTCAGCGATGGGTAGTCGTCCTTCAGCAGCATCAGGTTTTCCGGCCGCGCGCCACGCCAGGCGTAGATCGACTGGTCGTCGTCGCCTACCACGGTGAACTGGTTGCGCTTGCCGATGAGCATTTTTACCAGCAGGTATTGGCTGGCGTTGGTGTCCTGGTATTCGTCGACCAGCAGGTAGCGCACCTTGTTCTGCCACTTTTCGAGGATGTCGGCGTGCTCTTCGAAGAGTTTTACCGGCAACAGGATCAGGTCGTCGAAGTCCACCGCGTTGAACGCCTTGAGAGTGCGCTGATAGTGGGTGTAGACGATCGCGGCGGTCTGCTCCTTGGGATTACGCGCGTTCTCCAGCGCCTGAGGCGGCAGGATCAGGTCGTTTTTCCAGGCGCCGATCATGTTCTTGATCTCGTCGACGCCGTCGTCGCCCGCGTATTCCTTCTGCATGATGTCGGTCATCAGGGACTTGACGTCGGTCTCGTCGAAGATCGAGAAACCGGGCTTGTAGCCCAACCGCACGTGCTCCTTGCGGATGATGTTCAGACCGAGGTTGTGGAAGGTGCAGACGGTCAGGCCGCGACCTTCGCCGGCGCGCAACAGGGTACCGACCCGCTCTTTCATCTCGCGCGCGGCCTTGTTGGTAAAGGTCATGGCGACGATGTACTGGGCGCGGATACCGCAGTTCTGGATCAGGTGCGCGATTTTGCGCGTGATCACGCTGGTCTTGCCGGAGCCAGCACCGGCGAGCACCAATAGAGGGCCGCCGACGTAGTTCACGGCTTCTTGCTGCCGGGGATTGAGTCGGGACAT